>CAYFVE010000110.1:0-7568 GCA_964346605.1 uncultured Muribaculaceae bacterium
ACTTCGGAGTGTGGGAGCCGATGATCTTGATGGTGTTCTTGTTGGCGCCTACTGTGCCGTCTGAACCAAGACCATAGAACTTGCACTCGGTTGTTCCGGGCTTCACGATTGAAACCTCACGCTTGATTGCGAGAGACTTGAAAGTGACATCGTCCACGATGCCTATGGTGAAGTCTGATTTAGGCTCTTTGAGCTCGAGATTGTCGAACACGGAAACTATCTGGGCCGGGGTAGTGTCCTTTGAAGAAAGACCGTAGCGGCCTCCGACGATGAGCGGAGAGTTCTTCTGGCCCTGGAAGAGAGCCTTGACATCTAGGAAGAGAGGCTCTCCGAGGGAGCCCGGCTCCTTGGTCCTGTCGAGGACAGCAATCCTCTTTACGCTCTTTGGCAGAACCTTGAGGAAGTACTGCTCGGCAAAAGGACGATACAGATGCACGGTGATCAGACCGTAGTTTCTGCCCTTCTTCGCAAGGTAGTCGATGGTTTCCTTGATTGTCTCGGTCACTGAACCCATCGCAACGATGATGTTCTCAGCGTCCTTCGCTCCGTAGTAGGTGAAAGGACGATACTCCCGTCCGGTTAGTTCGCTGATCTCGCCCATATAGCGGGCAACGATGTTCGGTACCTCGTCATAGATCTTGTTCCTGGACTCTACAGCCTGGAAATAGACGTCTCCGTTCTGTGCGGTACCGCGCGTCACAGGAGCGTCCGGAGTAAGGGCTCTGTCGCGGAAAGCCTTTATTGACTTTTCGCTGACCATCTTCTTGAGGGCGTCCTCATCGAGGGCCTCAATCTTCTGGATTTCGTGAGAAGTACGGAAACCGTCGAAGAAGTGAAGGAACGGGATGCTGGACTTGATAGCGGCAAGATGTGACACAGCCGCAAGATCCTGAGCTTCCTGGACTGAACCGGAAGCCAGCATCGCGAAGCCTGTCTGGCGGCAGGCCATCACATCCTGATGGTCTCCGAATATGGAGAGAGCGTGGGATGCGAGTGAGCGTGCTGAAACGTGGAAGACTGCAGGAAGCATCTCTCCCGCAATCTTGTACATATTTGGGACCATAAGGAGGAGACCCTGGGATGCGGTGTATGTGGTCGTGAGAACACCGGCCTGAAGGGAGCCGTGCACTGCTCCGGAGGCGCCGGCCTCACTTTCCAACTCTGTAACGCTTACAGTCTCTCCCCAGAGGTTCTTTTTTCCGCGGGCAGCCCATTCGTCAATGTTCTCTGCCATCGGAGAGGATGGAGTGATAGGATAAATGCAGGCATTCTCGCTGAAAAGATAAGCGACGTTTGCTACTGCAGTGTTACCATCACAGGTGATGAATTTCTTTTCTTTAGCCATATCGTTAACGTTATGTTTAATATTTAAGGTATTTCATTCAGAGTGTCGTCAGGCCTTCTATGGTGATTTCCGATCCGGCTTCGCTTGAAGGCCCGGCGGTCGAAATCCTCTTCACAAGCCCCTGCAGGACTGTTCCCGGACCGATCTCCATAAAGTATCCGGCACCGTCCGCAAGCATGTTCTTGACAGACTGGGTCCATCTGACGGGAGATGTCAGCTGGGTCAGCAGGTTCTTCTTTATCAGTTCCGGATCCTCCATCGGAAGAGCCGTGACATTCTGGTAAACAGGGCAGCGTGGAGTTACGATTGATGTCGCTTCGATCGCCTTGCCGAGTTCTACCCGCGCCGGTTCCATAAGAGGGGAGTGGAAGGCTCCGCTGACGGCAAGAGGGAGAGCCCTCTTGGCTCCGGCTTCCATCGCTCTCACGCAAGCCTCATCGACTGCTTCCTTTTCGCCTGAAACTACAACCTGGCCATCGCAGTTGTAGTTGGCCGTGATGACGATTCCGCTGCACAATCCGCAGATCTCCTCGACAGTTTCATTCTGGAGGCCGATTATAGCGGCCATCGTTCCGGGCACCTTTTCGCAGCAGGCTTGCATTTGGGTGGCGCGGATAAAGACAAGACGAAGGGCATCCTCGAAACTGATGGCATCTGCGGCGGCAAGCGCTGAAAATTCACCTAGAGAATGTCCGGCAACCATATCAGGAGCAAAGCCATCCATACACTTCGCCAATACGACGGAGTGCAGGAAAATCGCAGGTTGCGTCACCCGCGTTGCCTTTAGGTCCTCTGTGGAGCCTTCAAACATTATGTCTGTTATTCTGAATCCGAGAATGTCATTGGCAGTCTCAAGCAGCTCCTTTCCTTTTGGGTTGCCGCTGTAGAGTTCCTTTGCCATACCGGGATACTGAGATCCCTGACCTGGGAAAATGTATGCTTTTTTCATAATGTACAAAGATACAACTTAAAATTGGAATTGATGAACATAAAAATTCCATTTTTGCTTTTGATTTGCTATTTTTGCATCGCATTTGATTTTAGGATGCCCCCATAGTATAATGGATAGAATATCGGATTCCGGTTCCGACGATCGCGGTTCGAATCCGCGTGGGGGTACAGCAAGGGGGGGACTCGCTTTGAGATCCCCCCTCTTGTTATTCTATTATGTATGCTCTTAGTTAAGCCTGTTGATTTCCCGGTCTTTTCTCGAAGAATTCCACTGGATCTGCCACAGTCCTCCTTCGTCCTGGTCGAGGAGAAGAAATATCGAGTTGTTTTCTGTCGGCTTGAGCAGGAACCTGCCTGTTCTTTCGGCGCCCTGTGATGCAAGGCTGGAACCGTTGATCACTTCGGCTTCGCGGCGGCTCCTGCTTGAACTGTAACGTATCTGGACGACTTTCCCGTTTCTGGAATCCAGTTTTAGGAATACCTGGCTGTCGCCGGTCTGGTATAGCTCGAAATTCTCCCTTGGGAAAATTGTCGTGGAATCCCTGGCAATGATCTGCGCTTTCATTGTGAAAACGGCGACGACAGCAATAACGATAATAAGGATTATTCTTTTCATAATCTTTGATAAATAAATTAGTTGATTATAGTTATTTACACCATTTATCCAACCATTCGAAATAGCTGCGATGCCAGAAAAGAGCGTTCTGCGGCTGTAGGATCCAATGGTTCTCTTCCGGGAAAACAATGAGTTTTGAGGCGACTCCCATCATCTGCGCGGCATTGAAAGCCGCCATCCCCTGGTCGTAAGGTATGCGGAAGTCCATCATTCCGTGGATGCAGAGAATAGGGGTGTGCCATTTCGTGACATTCAGCGCAGGGGAATTGTTGTAGTGGCGTTGAGCTTTTGCCGCACTGCTCCAAGGCGAGCCCGCCTGCCGGATGCCGCCGAATGTTTCTCCGTCACCTCCAGGGCCGGTTTCGCCCTTTGTGTAGGAATATTCAGCCAAGCCGCCGTTGTCCCAGTTCGGGAACCACATCTCCTCGGTCTCGTAGTACATATACTCTTCATCGAATATTCCGGCGTGGGCGATGAAGCAGTCGTAGGTGTCTTCGTGGATTCCGGCCATATAGTAAACGCTGAATCCGCCGTATGAAGCTCCGCATCCGGCTAGTTTGCCCACATAGCGCTCCTTCTTCATCTCCTTGGCAGCGGAAAGGTAGTCCTGCATATTCAGGCCGATGTAGTCTCCGCTGATCTGCTCGCACCAATCCTGGCCGAAGGCTGTCGTGCCCCGGCGGTTTGGAAGAATCACAATGTAGCCCTGGTTGGCCATCAGGTGATAGTTCCAACGGTAACTCCAGCCTTGGCTGAGCGTTCCTTGGGGGCCACCGAGGAAGATTTCGATTGCAGGATAGACTTTGGTGGAGTCGAAGTGAGGGGGATAGAGCACCCAGGTCAGCATCTTCTTGCCGTCAACAGTCTTTATCCAGCGTTCTTCGGTCTTGTATGGACTAAGTTGTCCGAGGATGCGTCCGTTCTCATCAGTGATTCCGTAGAATTTCCCGTCAGCCTCGTTGACGGCGACAAGCTCGGTCGGGAACTCCATCGAGCAGTAGCTTGCGAGAAGTGTTCCTCCAACGACTGCGAACGGGGAGTTGAAGTCGTACCAGGCATTCTCAGGAGTGATGCGGACAGGTTCCGCGGCAATATCGTAGTGCGTGCCGGAAATGTCGAGGACTTCAATTTTGAATATGCTCTGGATTCCGTTGTCAAGGGCGTTGAAGTAGATGTATTTCGAGTCGTCCGACCATACGGGGCCGGCTGAGTTGCGGTCAAAGCCGCCTGTCAGGTCCCGGATGGCGCTTACGGAGATTCCGACCTGGCCGGAGCCGGAAGCTCCTTCCTGCAGGATGTCAGCTGCCATCAGCCTGGCCTTGTCTGCCTCATAGCCGTTGCGTGACATTGAGAGCCAGGCGATATGCTTGCCATCAGGGCTCCATACGGGGTCTGTGTCGTAGCCTCCGTCCATCGGGATCCTGATGGTTTGTCCGGTGAGGATATTGAATATATAGATCTCAGTGTCTGTCGAGAAGGCATATTCGCGCCCCGTCGCGACCTTTTTGCAGGAATACGCTACGTACTGGCCGTCCGGACTCCAACTCAGCTGCTCCATGCCGCCGAAAGGCTCGACGGGGAGCTCGTATTTCCCGGCATCTTCGCCAAGTATGTTCAATGAATTGTCCGCCGTGATTGATTTTTCTCCACCGATCGGAGCCACATAGGACTGAGGTCTTTCCGTCACCCAGTGGTCCCAATGGCGATACCCGAGGTCTTCGGTCACGAAAGCCTGTGCCTTGTCAAGCGATGGATCTGTGTCTTTTGGGCCGGTTACAGGACCCGGAATGGTGCTGATATAGAGCACCTGCCGTTCATCAGGACTTAAAGCGAATTCTCCGATACCTGCTTCTACATCGCTGATCTGTAATGTGCTGTAAAGAGAAACCTTTCCGCTTGTTTCGGAGAAGGCAGCCTTGTGTATCTGTCCTCCCTGAAGGTAATAGACTGACTTCCCGTCATTTGACCAGCGGGCATTGCTTATGCTCTTTCCTTCCTTTGTCAACTGGATTTTCTCTCCGAAAGAAAGAACGTTCCCTCCATTTATTACTTCCGTCAGGAAAAGATTCCTGCACGTACGGTTGTCTTCGATGGATGTATAAGTCACCCCGTAGAGGATCCATCTGCCGTCAGGGGACAACTGAGGGTCGGAGAGCCTGCCGAATGAGAGCAGAGCCTCCGGCGTCATCAAGCCGTTTTCGATCTTTATTCCGGAAGGGCCGATGTAGCCGCCGGCCGCTTCATCTTTTTTCAGTCCACAACTCATAACTGTCAATGCTGTCGCTGTCGCAAGGACAATGCTTTTCAGATTATTCATATAATTTGTAAAGTTTATAAGCTTTTTCGAGTTCTTCCCTGACAGCCGACCTGACATCTTCCGGCTCAAGGATTTCTATCCTGTCCGCATGCCTGCAGAATTCCATTATCAGGTTCTCGTTCGGGATGACCCGCAAGCTGAAAATCCTTCCTCCTCCATCTGCCGGGCCCTCATCCTTCTGGGAGCGGTGAAGAGGCAGGTCGCGCAGGTACTTGGCCTCTGATCCGGAGGCGCGGAGGAGGATTGTCTCAGGCTTCTGGCCCTCCTTCGGGAAGTATATTCCGAAACTCTGGCTGAAGATTTCATCCACATCGAAGCCCTTGGGCATCCGGAATCTTTCGCCGGTCTCCCGGAGGGATACGATCCTGTCCAAACCATACACCCGCCAGGCCCTGGAATCAGAATTCGCAGCCTTGTCGGTCCCGGTCAGCGCTCTTTCGCGGCAGAATCCCACAAGGTACCAGCGGCGCTCGTGCTCCTTGACTGCAAACGGCTGGACATGAAGCACTTCGGAATGGCTGGAAATGTATTTCCCGTATTCCATTTCTAGCTCTCTTTCATCTTCCATAGCCTGCATAATCGTGGTCAGGAACTTCTGACCGGAGGGGACCTCCTCCACACTGACACGGCCGGAAAGACGCTCTTTCCCCAGTGAAAGCAGGCTGTTGACAGTGAATGTGTTTATCAGCCAGCTTATGCTTTCGTCCCCGTCCATCACGCTGTCACTGAAAGGAACGGAGTATCTGTTGGTCCTGCGGTCGCATTCTATTTCTATGCCGAAGACATCCTCCACAGCGATGCGGTGGTTGTTGAATGTCCTACGGGAATACTTCTGACCGTATCTCCTTTCGTATTTTCCGGTTATCTCCTGAAGGGACAGGCCGCGTTCGCCTGCGGCTGAAAGAATCTGAATCAGCCAGATGTATTTTCCTATAAGTTCCGAAACCATTCTTAAGCGCTTGATCAAGGCACACCAAATATAGTGATTTTTGGTGCAAGAAATTAGAAATTCCGAATTTAGTAATTAGATTTGCACAACAGACTTCCTGAAAATGAAGAAAAAAGGTATAATCGGTATACTCGTCTTTTTTGCGATGGTGATGCAGGGCTTCTCTTCCTGCACCGTCGATAATGAAGGCATTGCTGACGAGGACAGGGTCCCTCAGGCCAATTACCATTTCAGCGGTAAAGTCACAGACGAATCAGGTGCGCCGCTGAAGGGCATTCAGGTCATCGCCAGACTGGGAGAGATGACTCCGTCTTTCACCAGGGACACTATGTACACGGACGCTTCCGGAAAGTACGAGAAGCAGGACACTTTTTTACCATACAATTCGGCCGATGTGACATTCAATGACATTGACGGCGCTGAGAACGGAGGCGAATTCGAGAGTTTCACGATCAAAGTCATGACCAAGCCTTTTGAAAGAGGAAACGGAGCCTCGTTCAGCGGTTCCTTCCTGGTCGAAGCGGATGCTGTCCTGAAAAAGAAATAGCGGGCTGGAGACTATTCCGGATTTTTGCTAAATTTGTATAGTATGATTCGGAACAATCTGGACACTGAAGTGCAGTTCCTTCCCGGAGTAGGCCCGAAAAGGGCTTCTCTTCTAAAGTCGGAACTTGGGGTCGTCACTTTAGGCGACCTTCTTCGGACGTATCCGTTCCGCTACATCGACAGGAGTTCAATACAGAGGATCGCTGACGTACGGAGCGAAAGTGCCTATGTCCAGATTCTTGCCACCGTAGTTTCGGCTGAATTGCCTCCAGGCAAGAGTATGAAGCGGCTTACTGTCGTGGTGAAAGACGAAAGCGGGGCGATGGAACTGGTATTCTTCAGAGGAATCAAGTACACTTACGACCGTCTCAAGCCGGGCGGCACCTTCCTTTTTTTCGGAAAGCCGAGTCTCTTCGGCGGGCATCTGAATATGGTGCATCCGGAGATAGACAAACCTCCGGCGGAAGGGCGAAGGAATTTCAGCGGTGTTCTGACAGGAGTCTATAATTCGACCGACAGGCTCAGAAACGGAGGAGTCACCGGAAAGGTGATGAACAGGCTGATGGCAGAAGCCATTGACATGGCAATAGGAAACGTCCAGGAGACTTTGCCGGAATATGTTCTCAGGGAAAAGGGGCTCGTGCCTCTGAGGTATGCTATCCGTAACATTCATTTTCCGGTGGACCAGACTGCCCTCGCCAAGGCGCAGTACAGGCTGAAGTGGGAGGAACTGTTTCTGCTTCAGCTTTCTCTTCTTAAGCAGAAGTATGTCCGCAGCCGCTCTGAAACGGGCATCTTGATGCCTAAAGTCGGCCCGGCGTTCAATGCCTGCTATGATGCTCTG
>CAYFVE010000111.1:0-7477 GCA_964346605.1 uncultured Muribaculaceae bacterium
ATAGGCTGGAGGTGGAGACAGGCCCGGACGGGCTGTGCAGGGGCAAATGGGATATACACCGCGCGGTATAAAAAAGGGGACCGGCCATTGAACCTGGCCAGCCCCCTTTCGTAGTCCCAATAGGAATCGAACCTATATTTAAGGTTTAGGAAACCTTCGTTCTATCCGTTGAACTATGGGACCATCATTATTTTACCGAAGAGGACTATCACTCAGCGCTCTTCTCGATGATCTGACGTCCTCTGTAGTAACCGCATTCAGGGCATACGTGATGATACATCACCGTTGCGCCGCAGTTTGGACAGGTTGCCAGAGTAGGAACCGGAGCGAAATCGTGGGTTCTTCTCTTGTCTCTTCTCTGCTTGGAGACTTTGTGTTTCGGATGTGCCATTGTTTTATTTTTTAAATCTATTACTTATTCTTTTCCAGAAGGTCCTTCAGAGACGCGAACGGCGTCTGGGCTTCCCTCTGCTCCAGCGGAGCCTCATCATCTTCAGAATTCAGGTACTTCAGCGCTTCAGGGTTGCATCCACCTTCTTCATGGACCCTCTGAACAGGCAGCGAAAGACAGACATAGTCGTACACTATCTGGCTCAGATCCAAATCCGAGTCAGTCTCCGGAAGATAGATGATCTCCCTATCCCCTTCGACCGCACTTCCTTCATCCGACGGTTCAGTTCCGAACTTCACGCTCAGTTTGAAACCGATACTGACTGGAAGAGTCAGATCCTCAAGACATCTGTCACAGGTGACTTTCACGGTGCCTTCCGCCTCACAGTCCACACCGATGAAACGGCCGGACTTCTCGACCAAGGCTACAACATCCAGTCCTGCATCAAGAATCTCTGAATTCTCAAAATGGTCAAAGAACTCACCCCCGACGCTCCAGCGGAATTCCTTCCGGCCTTGCGCCAATCCATTCAGAGGAACTATAAAATCTTCTTTCATATTTCGCCAAACAGATTAAGGGATGCAAAGGTAAAAAAATTTTCTGTAATAAAAAACCTTTTCGAGCATAGATTGACTATTCGTCATCGCCGCCGTTCCCGGAGCGCTTGCGGTCCATCGGATCAAGAAGGATCTTGCGTATCCTCATAAAGTGAGGGGTAACCTCGACCATCTCGTCCTCGCGGATATATTCAAGCATCTCCTCAAGGGACATCTTCACCGGAGGAGGCAGGAGAACCTTGTCATCCGAACCGGCTGCGCGTACATTGGTAAGTTTCTTTGTCTTGCAGATATTGATGTTCAAATCCCTTTCGCGGGTGTGTTCGCCCACGACCTGGCCACAATATATGTCCTCTCCCGGATCGATGAAGAACTTGCCGCGATCAAGCAGCTTGTTCATCGAATATGCTATCGCTGTTCCGGTCTCGAGCGAAACGAGGGAACCGTTGGTCCTGTTGTCGATGTCTCCCTTGAACGGCTGGTACTCCTTGTACCTGTGAGCCATTATAGCCTCACCCTGTGTGGCGGTAAGAAGGTTGCTCCTGAGTCCCATAAGACCTCTTGTAGGGATGTCGAACTGAAGTAGAGTCCTGTCTCCTCTAGGCTCCATATGCAGAAGCGCTCCCTTGCGGCGTGTCGCAAGGTCGATCGCCGCTCCCACGAAGTTCTCAGGAACTTCGATGGAGAGGTCCTCAATAGGTTCGCAGCGCTGCCCGTTGATCGTCTTGTCCAGAACCTTCGGTTGTCCCACCTGAAGCTCGAACCCTTCACGGCGCATCTCTTCGATGAGTACGGAAAGATGAAGTACTCCGCGGCCGAATACGATGAAAGAATCCGCATTCTGGCCTGGTTTGACTTTCAGTGCAAGATTTTTTTCAAGTTCCTTCTCAAGACGCTCCTTGATGTGTCGCGACGTGACGAACTTTCCATCCCTTCCGAAAAAAGGAGAATTGTTGATAGTAAAGAGCATACTCATCGTAGGCTCGTCGATGGAGATCGGAGGAAGTGCCTCAGGGCTTGCAAGGTCCGCAATGGTGTCGCCGATTTCAAATCCATCTATTCCTACGACAGCACAGATGTCACCACAGCCGACTTCTTCAACATTGGCCTTTCCCAGGCCGTCGAACACCATAAGCTGCTTTACCTTATGCTTCTCGATGACGTCATATCTCTTGCAAAGACTGACCTGCTCTCCTGTGTGAAGGGCGCCGCGGGTGACTTTTCCCACAGCGATACGGCCCACATACGGAGAATACTCAAGAGAAGTAACCTGCATCTGGACAGTGCCCTCGACATATTTCGGAGCCGGAATCACTTCGAGAATGGAATCGAGAAGAGGCGTTATGTCAGATGACGGCTGTTTCCAGTCCATAGACATCCAACCCTGCTTCGCGCTTCCGAAAACAGTCTTGAAATCAAGCTGGTCTTCATTGGCGTCAAGATCGAACATCAAGTCGAAAACTTCCTCCTGAACCTCATCAGGACGGCAGTTAGGTTTGTCCACCTTGTTGATGACGACAATCGGCTTCTTGCCTAGTTCCAGAGCCTTCTGAAGCACGAACCGGGTCTGCGGCATACAGCCTTCGAAAGCGTCCACCAGAAGCAGGACTCCGTCCGCCATATTCAACACCCTCTCGACCTCGCCTCCGAAATCACTATGGCCCGGAGTGTCTATAATATTGATTTTTACACCCTTGTAGATGACAGATACGTTCTTTGCGAGGATTGTGATACCTCTCTCTCTCTCGATGTCATTGTTGTCGAGAATCAGTTGTCCGAGATTCTCAGGCTGACGTACCAGATTGGCCTGGTAAATCATCCTGTCCACGAGAGTCGTCTTGCCGTGGTCGACGTGCGCAATCAGCGCTATGTTCCTAATTTCTTGCATATAACCTTGAAAAATCCTGCAAATTTACTGATTTCCAAAGGAATCAGAAAATAATGCAGGAATTTTTATCGGAAAAGCCTGAAAAATCACTTGACCAGACTAGTCACGGCAGAGGAGACCCGGTCGAATCCAAAACCGGATATCACACGGGTGAACTTATTGGCTATCCGATCGTTGCAAAGATTGCCGATGGATCCTTCGTGCGTATGTTCCAGGGTACCGTGGCACTCGAAGGTACCGGACGAAATGGTTTCCGCAACATGACGGTAAGCGTCTCGGAACGGAACACCTTCCTCAACGAGATGGTTGACTTCCTCTACGCTGAAGGCAAGTCTGTACTTCGGATCTGACATCACGTCCGTCCTGACCTCCATACCTTTGATGGCATACTCGACGATGTCCAGGCAGTCGTTCATCCTGGAGAAAATCGGGAAGAAGACTTCCTTCAGGATCTGCATGTCCCGGAAATAGCCGGAAGGCAAATTGCCTGTAATGAGACGGATTGTGTTCGGAACGCCCTGAATACTGTTGCAGTGCGCCCGGACGAGCTCGAAAACATCAGGATTTTTCTTGTGAGGCATTATGCTGGAGCCGGTGGTCAGGGCATCCGGAAGATGCAGGAAGCCGAAGTTCTGGCTGGAGAAAAGACAGCCGTCAAAGGCCAGCTTGCCAACGGTCTCCGCAATAGATGAATATGCGAACGCGACGGTACGCTCCATCTTTCCTCTGGTCATCTGGGCAAAGACGGAATTATAGTCGAGATCTTCGAAACCGAGAAGTTCAGCGGTCATCGTTCGGTTCAATGGTGCTGAAGAGCCATAACCTGCGGCAGAGCCGAGCGGATTCCGGTTCACGACATCCCAAGCGGCCTTCATCATCAAGAGGTCGTCGCAGAGGCTCTCGGCATAGGCTCCGAACCACAGGCCGAAGGATGAAGGCATAGCGACCTGAAGATGAGTGTAGCCCGGAATCAGTACATCCTTGTACTTCTCACTCGCCCCCTGAAGGGTTCTGAATAAGCTTTCAACCTTGTGTACGGTTTTTTCTATCTCGGCGCGGGAGAAGAGTTTAAGATCGACAAGCACCTGGTCGTTGCGCGAGCGGCCGGTATGGACCTTTTTCCCGACATCTCCCAGCTTCCGGGTCAACATCAGTTCCACCTGCGAGTGCACGTCCTCCACATCCGGTTCGATCACGAAATTCCCCCTCTCCGCCACTGAATACAAAGCCTTCAGCTCCGGCAGCAGCGCATCAAGGTCTGTCTTGGAAAGCAGGCCTACACTCTCGAGCATCGTGATGTGGGCAATAGTGCCCATTATGTCGTACCGAGCAAGATACAGATCAAGTTCACGGTCGTGACCGACAGTGAAAGCATCGATCTTCTTGTCCTCGTCATATCCTTTGTCCCAAAGTTTATTTGCCATAATGAATTACAATTGAAGTCCGTCAAGCAGACGGACATAGATTTCCGTACCTTGTCCTATCTCGTCGAGAAGGATATATTCATTCGCCGAATGCGAGCGGGAAGACTGCCCGGGGCCTATCTTGAGCGTCGGGAAGGGCGACAAGGCCTGGTAGCTTGTCGTCGGAGATCCGAAAGCCTTCAATCCAAGCGACAGTCCGCGCCTTACCACCGGATGCGACACAGGAAGATGCGAACTTCCGATACGTGTCGAACGTTCCTTGACGTCACAACTTACCGAAGCCTTGATAAGTTCCAGCAGTTCCTGATTGGTGTACATCCCGTTCGGGCGCACATCCACGACAAAAGAGCAGGTGTCCGGAACCACGTTGTGCTGAGTCCCGGCGTGAATCATCGTAACAGACATCTTCACTGGTCCCAGATATTCCGAAACCTTATCGAAGCGGTGGTTCCTGAACCATCCGATGTCCGGAAGAGCCTCGTAAATCGCATTGACTCCCTCCTCCCTGGCAGCGTGGCCGCTCTTTCCGCGGGCGGTGCAATCCAGCACCATAAGTCCCTTTTCTGCGACAGCCATATTCATACCCGTAGGCTCCCCGACAACGCCAAAATCCACATCTCCGATTTCAGGAAGGAGGAGGTCGAAACCTCCCTCGCCGCAGACTTCCTCCTCTGCCGTGGCGGAAAACACGAGCCTGTAGGGCTGAGGCTTCTGAATCAGCCTTGAATATGCCTCCAGAAGGGCAACAAGCGAACCTCCATCGTCGTTGGAGCCGAGGCCGAAGAGGCGGCCGTCCCTGATTTCCGGAGCGTAAGGGTCGCGGGTATAGCCGGAGGCGGGACGTACAGTGTCGATGTGGGCGTTGAGAAGGATTGTCGGCAATCCCTCGGAACTGGAAGGAGCGTACTCCATCCACAGATTGTCTCCGACACGATGGACATTCTGGAAGCCGTTGTCCTTCAGCCATCTCTCAAGGAAATCGCAGACCGCCCCTTCCTCCCGGCTGGGAGAAGGGATCCTAATGAGTTCCTTAAGAAGTCCGATAGCGTCCATGATTCTGTCAAGATACGAATAATTGTTCTGAAAGCGCCTTAGTCGTCTGTCTCGGGGTCAGCCTGTATTGTCGTGCCACCGACAATGTCCGAGGCAGAAGTGATAACTACCTTAGCTACTCCGGAATTGATGGCGTCGAAGGCGTTCTGCAATTTGGGGATCATACCTTTGGTGATGGTCCCGTCCGCCACCATCGGCTCGAAATCTTTCTTGCTGATCGCCCTGATTACGCTGTAAGGGTCGTTGATATCCTTCATGACTCCGGGAATATCGGAACAGAAGGTCAGAGTGACGTGATACATCCCGGAAAGAGCCCGTGCGACGGAGGACGCTATCGTGTACGCGTTAGTGTTCAGCATAGTGCCCTCCTTGTCGTGTGTCAGCGGGGCCAGGACTGGTACTGCATCCGACTCAAGAATGCTTTCCAGTGCTTTGACATTGACATACTTGACATCTCCGACATAGCCGAAATTGATCAGTTCGACAGGTCTCTTTACACTCATTATTATGTTCATATCGGCGCCGGTCATACCGATGGCGTTGACTCCCAGAGCCTGAAGCCTTGCGACGAGATTCTTGTTGACAAGGCCCCCATAGACCATTGTCACGACCTTCAGCATTTCAGCGCTGGTAATGCGCCTGCCGTCGATCATCTGTGTCTCCACTCCAAGTTTAGCCGCGACCTCAGTCGCTATCTTCCCTCCGCCGTGAACCAGGATCTTTTTCCCGCGGAGACTGGAAAAAGACATAAGCAGCGCCTGGAGGGACTCCTCGTTCTCGACGATGGCACCTCCTACCTTGATAATGTTCAGTTCGTCCTTAATCATATTTACTGAAGGTCTTCAAGCATCCTCTTCATAACCACCTGGGCGGAAACTACACGGTTCGCCGCCTCCGGAATCACGATGCTTTTGGGTGAATCTATAACTTCATCCGTCACTATCATATTCCTTCTCACCGGAAGACAGTGCATAAAGAAGGCATTGTTCGTGACAGCCATATGCTTCGCATCGACTGTCCAGCCGGCATCCTTGCTGAGGACCCGTCCGTACTGGGAGACTGAGGACCAGTTCTTCGCATAGACGAAATCAGCCCCTTCAAGAGCCTTCATCTGGTCATACTCCACCTTTGCCCCGCCTGTGAAGCCAGGATCCAGTTCGTAGCCTTCCGGATGGGTGATGACGAAGTCCACATCGGCGGCGTTCATCCACTCCGCGAAGGAATTTGGAACGGCCTGTGGAAGCGCGCGGGGATGAGGGGCCCAAGTCATCACAACCTTGGGACGCTTGACGGTCTTGTGTTCCTCGATCGTAATGAGGTCTGCGAAAGCCTGGCAAGGATGGACTGTAGCGGACTCAAGGGAGATGACAGGCTTGCCGGAATATTCTATAAACTGATTCAGAATCGTTTCCGAGTAGTCGAAGTCCCGGTCTGTCAGGCCGGCGAATGAACGTACGCCTATTATGTCGCAATAACTTCCGATGACCGGAATAGCCTCTCGCAGATGTTCAGACTTGTCCCCGTCCATCACTACACCCATCTGTGTCTCAAGTTTCCAGCTGTCTCCGTTGACATTGAGTACGATCGGATTCATACCGAGGTTGAGGGCGGCCTTCTGGCTGCTCAGCCTGGTACGGAGACTATTGTTGAAGAAAATCAGGATGGTAGTCTTGTCACGGCCGAGTTCCTTCCATCCGAAAGGGTTGGCTTTGACCTGCTTCGCCTCCTCAAGTGCCCTGGAGAGGTCTCCTATATCGCTTGCGTGAAGAAATGATTTCATAATATTTCCTTGAATGCCTTGATGAATATGCCTGCGTCCGCCTTGGAAAGTACGAGGGGGGCAAGAAGACGGATCATATTCTTACCCGAAACACCTGTGAAAATGTGCTTGTCATATAAGAGTTTCCCCCTTATTTCAGCGACAGGTCCGCTGAACTCGATGCCCAGCATCAGTCCTCGTCCGCGCACCTCCCTGATTCCAACGGTTGACGAGTCCTTCAAACCGTCTGAAATCTTTATTATCTCCTCTTTAAGATACTCCCCTACCTCGAACGCGTTCTGAACGAGGTTCTCTTCCTCAAAAATATCAGCGACCGCAATTGCGGCAGCCATTGCAAGATAGTTTCCGCCGAAGGTCGTGCCCAGCATACCCTTCGTCGCCTCG
>CAYFVE010000112.1:0-7232 GCA_964346605.1 uncultured Muribaculaceae bacterium
GTCGTCACTGATGGCTGTCAGGGCGACAGGATCCCAGTTGACCATGCGTACTCCCCTGTAGATCATTCCCTTCTTGTAAAAATAGCAGAAGGTGGAGATGACCGCGTCCGAGAGAGCCGGTTCCATCGTGAACTTGGTACGGTCCCAGTCGCAGGATGCTCCCAGTTTGCGTAGCTGCTGCAGAATGATTCCGCCGTGCTCTTCCTTCCATTCCCAGGCATACTTCATGAACTCGTCACGGGTCAGGTCGTCCTTCGATATTCCCATTCCCTTGAGCCTGGCCACGACCTTGCTTTCAGTGGCGATTGAAGCGTGGTCTGTTCCGGGAACCCAGCAGGCGTTCCTGCCGTCCATCCGTGCCTTGCGGATCAGGACATCATTGATAGTATTGTTGAGCACGTGGCCCATATGAAGGATTCCGGTCACGTTAGGCGGCGGAATCACAATAGTATAAGGTTCCTTTTCGTTCGGTTCAGAATGGAAGCACTTGTGTTCAAGCCACCAGGCGTACCATTTGTCTTCGACTTCCGCAGCGTTGTACTTTGCGGAGAGTTCCTTCTTTTCGCTCATATCTTTCTATGTCTATATTCAAAGATTACAAAGATAGCACTTTTTTGACTAAATTTGCATTGCCGGGCATTTCGACAATTTATGTAAACAGAAAAAAACAATAGAATTATTATGGAAGAGAAGAAAAAAGAAATAAGTCTGGAGATCAAACCGGACATAGCTAAGGGCACATATTCAAACCTTGCCATCATCACCCATTCCCACAGTGAGTTCATCCTCGATTTCGCCACTATGCTCCCAGGACTTCCGAAGCCGGACATCAACAACAGGATCATTATGACTCCGGAGCATGCCAAGAGGCTTCTGAACGCGCTGATGGACAATGTCACAAAATACGAGAGCCAATTCGGCCTGATCAATCTCGGCGGCGCCCAGCAGCAGGGCGGCACCTTTAATCTCGGCGACCTCCCGCAGTTCGGCCCGAACGGCGCTAAATCGTAAATAACCAATAATATGGGAATTTACGGAACAAGATATGACAGACTTTAAGGACATAAAGGCTTTCGCCTTCGATGTTGACGGTGTAATGACCGACGGCGGAATCATCGCCGACCTGGAAGGGCAGCTTTACAGACAGTTCGACGCAAAGGACGGCTTTGCCGTCAGGATGGCGGCGATGAACGGCTTCCCTGTCGGAGTCATAACCGGAGGCCGCTCGCAAAGCATAAGAGCAAGGTTCAGAACAAATGGAATCCCTGCGGAAGACATATACCTCGGTTCCAGGAACAAAATGGAAGACTTCGATGATTTCTGCACAAGGCACGGTCTGAAGCCATCCGATGTGATGTTTTTCGGAGACGACATTCCAGATGTGGCGGTCATCCTTGAAGCGGGAATCGGAGTCGCTCCGGCTGACGCCTGCGAAGAGGCCCGCAATGCGGCAGACATTGTATCGGACCGTCCCGGCGGGAAGCAGGTGGTCCGTGAAATGATGGAAAAGGTCCTCAAGTCCCAGGGCCGCTGGACCTTTAATGTCGCTGAATACAAAAGGCGCTTTTAGTCTCACGAATATGCAAACTCACGGAAAAAGGATAATCCTTGCCTCGAACTCCCCTCGCCGCCGAGAACTCATAGCGGCTATGGGCATCGAGTTCACCGTCGACACCAGAACCAGTTTTATTGAGGAATATCCGGTTGATACTCCGCACGTTAAAGTACCAGAATTAATGTCTTACGGCAAATCAATGGGCTTCCACCGCAAACTGGATCCAGATGAAATCCTGGTCACTTCCGACACAATGGTCCTCTGCGGAACTCAGATTCTGGGGAAGCCTCAGGACAGAGAGGACGCAGAACGGATGCTTCGTCTGCTTTCCGGACGAGAGCACGAGGTCATCACCGCCGTGACAATCCGGGACTATACCAGATGCAAGACCTTCTCCGTGTCTTCAAAAGTCTGTTTCAAGGAATTGTCCGATTCTGAAATCAATTATTACATAGACAATTGCAAGCCTTTTGACAAAGCTGGGGCCTATGGCATCCAGGATTGGATAGGCTATGTCGGAATAACCGGTATAGAGGGTTCATTCTACAATGTTATGGGCTTCCCCACCCAGCGTTTCTACGACGAGCTCAAGGTGTTCATCTGATCTTCGAGTCCAGAATGATCGTGACCGGGCCGTCATTCAGAAGATCGACTTTCATATCCGCTCCGAACTCTCCTGTACCGACAGGCTTTCCTAACGCGGCGGAGAGCCCCGAGCAAAACCCCTCGTACAAAGGAACGGAGATTTCGTGTTTCGCTGCCCTGACATAAGACGGCCTGTTGCCTCTGCGACAGTCTGCCATAAGTGTGAACTGACTGATCACAAGCACTTCACCATTGACATCAACAACCGAGCGGTTCATCACACCATTCTCATCATTGAATATCCTCAAACCTGAAATCTTCCTGACAAGCCAGTCGATATCCTCCTTGCCATCGTCCTCTCCGATACCGACAAGCACCATCAGGCCTTCTCCAATTGAGGATTTGACCTTGCCATCAATAGTAACGCTTGAATGCGCGACTCTCTGAACCACTGTTTTCATAATCGTACCTCAACGGTGAAAAAGCAGGCGGCCGAGGCCTGTAATGAGACAGATACCGATAAAGACAGCGAAAATCCTCTGCTGTGGAGTATCGCCGAAGATCTCACCATCGATGAGACTTATCACCAGGATCACTCCGATCAACACTACATAGAAAAGACCGGCAACTGTCTTCTGCTTAGGGGAAA
This sequence comes from uncultured Muribaculaceae bacterium, assembly GCA_964346605.1. Lineage (GTDB taxonomy): Bacteria > Bacteroidota > Bacteroidia > Bacteroidales > UBA932 > Cryptobacteroides. The sequence goes on from CAYFVE010000112.1 coordinate 2,790, forward strand.
GCGGAGTTTCCTGTTTTTTTCTTTTCAGTTTCATTTGTATTCCAACCTGATATCTGCCCTGCAAGATAGCAAATATTTCCCGGATTGGTTATCTTTGCATAAGGCTGATCACAGTCCCGGGATATGCGCTCCAGAATATACATCGCCATTGACTTGAAATCCTTCTACGCCTCCGTGGAGTGCGTGGACAGGGGGCTTGACCCGTTGACCACCAATCTGGTAGTGGCGGATCCCACAAGGACGGACAAGACCATCTGCCTGGCCGTCTCCCCATCCCTGAAGAGTTATGGCATACCCGGCAGGGCGCGCCTTTTCGAGGTTGTGCAGGCTGTACGGAGGGTGAATGAGACAAGACGCCGAAACTCCCCGGGCCGGAAGCTCAAATCCGGAAGTTATGACAATCTTGAAGTGCAGAACGACCCTGAAGTGGCTCTCGACTATATTGTCGCCCCTCCGCAGATGGCCCGCTATATGGAGGTCAGCGGCAAAGTCTATGAGACTTATCTCAAGCACATCGCGCCTGAAGACATATTCTCATACTCAATCGATGAAGTATTCATCGACGCGACGGCATACCTGAAGACATATTCGTGCACGGCGCACGAACTAGCGATGCGGATGATCAGGAATGTGCTGGCGGTGACCGGAGTGACGGCGACAGCGGGCATCGGGACGAACCTTTTTCTTGCAAAGGTCGCAATGGATGTCAAGGCGAAGCGCCAGAAGGCCGACGGCAACGGAGTCAGGATCGCCGAGCTTGACGAGATGTCTTTCCGCAGGGAAATGTGGCCCCACACCCCTCTGACCGAGATCTGGAGGATAGGCCGCGGCATAGCTTCCAGACTTGAGGCTAATGGGATATTCACTCTTGGCGAGTTGGCGCGCCGCTCGCTCGACAAAAACTGGGAGGCCTGGCTGTACAAGCAGTTCGGAGTCAATGCAGAGCTGCTTATTGACCACGCCTGGGGCTACGAGCCCTGCACTATGGAACAGATCAAGGCTTACCGTCCTGAGACACACAGTATCAGCACCGGACAGGTTCTGATGGAGCCTTATCCGTTCGAAAAAGGCAAGCTTATCATACGTGAAATGGCGGACAACCTGGCTCTCGACCTGGTCTCCAGGCACGTCAAGACCGACCAGTTGGTTCTGGCTATAGGTTACGATGTAGAAAACGCCTCAAAAGCTACGGGAGAAATCGTCTCAGACTGGTATGGAAGGAAGGTTCCGAAGCCTGCGCACGGCTCCGTAAATTTGGGAAGGCATTCATCGTCGACGGCTCTGATCACCGGGGCCGTTGTCGATCTGTTTGATAAGATTGCCGATAAAAAACTGACGGTCCGCCGTGTAACGATCGTGGCGAACAATCTTCTGCCGGACAATGAAGTGGAGGCAGCGGTACAACTGGACCTCTTCGCTGAGGCAGAGGACAACACGAAGGAGAGGCGTGTCCAGGAATCCATTCTGCAGATAAAGAAGAAGTTCGGAAAGAACGCCATATTGAAGGGTATGAACTTCGAAGAAGGCGCCACGGCCAAAGACCGGAACGCTCAGATAGGAGGGCACAAGGCATGACGGAATTCCCATACAAGGAAATACTTGACACTGAATATCCATTCTTGACTGGTCGTCCTCGTATGAGTCTGCGCGAACGGGCGGCTCAGTTTGCACCCTTCGCCGCCCTGACGGGCTTCGAGTCAGTGATCGGCGAGAGCGCCCGCTTCACGGACGGAAGATTGGAATTGGACGAGGAGGCGAAGGCTGAACTGGACCGGACTTTGCAGTCCCTGCTGAGGACTCAAGGATCTGACAGAGCCGGGGTGACAATCACCTGCTTCCGTCCTGACCCTCGCAAGGCTGGAGGAATGTATCTTTCCGTCACCGGTACTATAAAGAAAATCGACGAGGTAGAGCGCACGCTGCTTATGTCAGACGGGACAGCCATCCCGATGGAGGATGTATATTCAATTAAGATGTATTGATTTCAATGGTTCAGGCAGGATTCGTCACAGGGCTTCCTCGAACATAAGGTAATGGCACTCGTCCATCCCCTGCTTCCTGTAGCATTCCTGGGCGTTGGGGTTGTCCTTATCTACGTATAGGCGGAGGCAGGCGGAACCTTCCTCCTTTGCTGTTTTCCGGACCCGTTCGTAGAGTGCCGTGAAGGCTCCTTTGCGGCGGTATTCAGGTTTGACATATACGCTTTGGATCCACCAGTACCAGCAGTTGTTCCAGTCGCTCCATTCCTTTGTAAGAAAAAGGCTGCCCGCCGTCTCGCCGGATTCAGTCTTCGCCAGGAAATATATTCCTTTGCACGGGTCTTTAATGCCTGAGGTGACACCCTTCAGGACCGTTTCCCTGTTCAGGACGGTCCCCTCTGACTCCAGCGCCATCTCAATCTGGAAAGAAGTGATGGTCTCGGCGTCCATCAGTATCCCCTTATCAATCATCCAGTTCATATCATAAATGATTCGGCATTCAAATCACCCGACTTCCACATCTCCGCCGAACCAGTCGGCAAGCTTCAACCTGGCTTTTTCCTTGACTTCATCTGTAACATAGAGTTCAATAGTCATAAGAGCGGCTGCGATCACGGCGAAATCGTCCGTGAAGCCGACAGCAGGAATGATGTCAGGAACCAGGTCAGCCGGAAGTATCAGATAGCCCAAAGCACCATAGACTACACTCTTGGCCCAAGCAGGTGTCTTTTCAGAAAGACTGGAATAGTACAGTTTCAGCGCGGCGTAGATGACCTTCGAGCCGGCCTTCAGCGCGACAGACTTCACTTTATCCCAGAAATTGGATTCCGAGTAGTTCTTTTCATATTTCGAGAAATCGACTCCTGACAGGTGTTTTTCCATAAGTAATTGATTTTCAACCAGTGGCGCTCCACTAATTAGCCGCTACGGCAGCTATCCTACGTTTTCTTCAGAGTCGTTCGGTAGATTGATGCGCTTGAAGCGTTTCTGGCGGCGCTCCCAACGCTCACGGGCGAACTGCTGCATATCGGTCGCCTCATCATTCTCATCAATGATCTCCAGGCCGAGGATGGTCTCGATGATGTCTTCCAGTGTAACGATTCCCTGAAAGCAGCCATATTCATCTATGATTAGGGCCATCGATTCATGCTTCCTGAGAAGCTCTTCCCACACAGAACTCAAAGAGTCCTCCTCGTGGAAAAATGAGATCGGGCGCTTGAACTCTTTCAGCCTCTTGTCAAACTCATCATCCGCAAGACCTTCAAGAGCATCGCTCAGAAGTATGTAGCCGGTGATATATTCAGGAGAATCGGCATAGACCGGGATTCTCGAGTAGTGGAGGTACTGGTCGTTCTTGTAGAAGTTCTTCAGGGTCATATTCTCCTGGGCGGTAGTCGCAACGATGCGGGGGGTCATAGCCTCATAAGCCTGCACGTTATCCAGTTTCATGATGTTCTGGATCACCTTGTTCTCATCAGAATCTATGACACCTTCCTCGACTCCAATATTTGCCATCGCCGTAACCTCTTCCCTGCTGACGGTAGCCTCTTCCTCGTCTTTCGACATCATGCGGCTTACAGCTCCTACCAGAAGCACCAAAGGGTACAGGATAACTATCAGGAAGGAAATCGTGCGCGTTGCGAAGCCCATCATATTCTTCCAGGAGGATGTGCCGATGGTCTTGGGAACGATTTCCGCAAATATCAGGATGAGAAGGGTGGTTATAGCGGATATGATTCCGAACCAGGCGCTGCCGAAAAGAATGGTCGCCTGCCGACCGACTCCCGCCGCGCCTATTGTGTTGGCAATTGTGTTCAGGGAAAGGATTGCAGCGAGCGGCTTCTCAGTGTCTGTCTTGAACTCCATAAACTTGTCAGCCGGCTTGTACCCCTGCTCTTTCTTCATCGTTATGAAGGAAATAGGAGTCGACATTAAGACCGATTCGAGGATGGAGCAGAGGAACGAAATGAGGAGTGTTCCCAGCAGGAATATGATCAGAAGTGCCATAAATTACAAATGTCCTGCAAATATAGCATAAAAACATAGTATTAATAAAAAATAACTATATTTGCGTCCGAAAACACGCGGGGGTACTGGGCGCAAAGCCCGGTTGAGATTATACCCAATGAACCTGATGCGGGCAACGCCGCCGAAGGGAAGCATATTCTCTTAGTGCCTTGAAACGGCACCCCCTTGCATTAATATTCAATAATTATGCGAGGTTTTATTATTTTTACAGCGGCCGCAGTAGCCGCGCTCTCCGCCGCGCAGACGGCAAAAGCTCAGACAGACACAACGGCAAGGGTCCTTGAGGAGGCCATCGTAAGCGCGGTGCGCGCCCAGAAGAACGCCCCATTCGCTGTGTCAAACGTGAACAGGGCAGCTATCAAGGACTTCTCTAAGACCGGACTCGAAATCCCGTTCCTTCTCTCCACCACTCCCGGAGTCATCTCCTGGAGCGAAA
>CAYFVE010000113.1:0-7065 GCA_964346605.1 uncultured Muribaculaceae bacterium
CGCTGGTGGTGGAGGCCTGTTGAAACTCTGCGGCATCGATACCGGCAGAATAGAAGAGAGGATAGTGGAAACCTTCCCTGAAATCAGGGACATTCTCTATGATTATCTGCAGAGAAACGGCTCAATCGACCCGAAAAAAATCGGCGATCGTGCCGTCCTGGGACACTGGGAGTTTATTCCTGGGAAAGTAGTGACCCCTGCGATGGACAAGGACCTCGCCCTCCTCTTCGGAGTACGCTAGAGAGTGCTGCCGCTTCGGAACTTTTCCAGACCGGAGTTAAGGAAATCGATGAATCCTTCAATCGAAAGATTGTAGCCTCTTACCGGGACCATAAGGTTCCCGCTTGTGTCCAGCAGGGCATAGTTCGGCTGGGCATTCACGTTGAACCTGGAACGTGCGATGTAGGAATTTGCCCTGCCCAGTTCCTTGATCACCTTGGCGTCTTCTGTCGTCACCCAGTCCTCTTCATCCAGTTTTGACTTGTCGTCGTTGTACAAGGCTACGATGACATAGTCATTCTTCATTATTTCCTGCACCTTAGGGTCTGTCCAGACACGTTGCTCCATCTCACGGCAGTTGACGCATCCGTGGCCGGTGATGTCCACGAAAACAGGCTTGTTCTGCTCTTTCGCTGCGGCGAGACCTTCATCCAAAGTGAAATAACCTGAAAAGCCCATCGGAAGTGTCAGGTGGTACTTTGCGCCATAGTCTGAAGGTTTTCTGCCACGTAGTCCGTCTGACCTGTCAGGGCCCGAAGCAAAAGGAACCATTGAAGCCCCGGTTTCGGACAATGGCGATTCCGCATAGTTCCAGACTTTGAAATCTTGGGTTTCCATAGGAGGCAGATAGCCGGATAGAGCCTTCAGAGGCGCTCCCCACATACCAGGAATCATATATACGACAAAGGTGAAAACCACAATTGAAAGGGCCAGCCTTGTGACGGAAATACGGTCTGTCGGAGAATCGTTCCTGAAACGGAGCTTGCCCAGAAGGTAAAGTCCGAGAAGAGTGAATACCACGATCCAGATGGCCAGGTAAACTTCCCTGTCAAGGATACCCCAGTGATAAGTCTGGTCGGCGACGCTGAGGAACTTGAATCCTAGAGCGACTTCGATGAATCCCAGAACGACTTTCACGCTGTTCAGCCAGGAACCGCTCTTCATCTTGTTCAGGAGGGACGGGAACATCGCAAGGATCGTGAAAGGGAGAGCGAATGCTATGCTGAACGCCAGCATAGTCACCATCGGCGTCCAGAACTCTCCGGAGGTCGATTTGATCAGCACCGTGCCCACGATGGGACCTGTGCAGGAGAAAGAAACAAGCACCAGGGTAAGCGCCATAAAGAAGATTCCGCCAAGGCCTTTCCTGTCAGACTTCGAGTCGGCTCTGTTCGAGAGGCTGGAAGGGAGTTCTATTTCAAACGCTCCGAAGAATGAGGCCGCGAAGATCATGAATATTATGAAAAACAGGATGTTTGGGAACCAGTGTGTGGCCAGCCAGTTGAATATGTCCGCGGTCACTGCGTTTCCTCCTATCAGCCACGTCAGCCCTATGATGATGCTGATCGGCACTGTGTAGAGAAGAACGATGAAAAGACCATAGACAAAGGCTTTGAAACGGCCTTCTGCAGGGCTGGATGACTGCTTCATAAAGAAAGAGATTGTCATCGGGACCATAGGGAACACGCAAGGTGTCAGCAGCATCGCGAATCCCCAGAGTATTGCCTCGATGATGAGCGCCCACAGGCTTTCGCCTTCTCTTGCTGAGGCTGACGAAGAGGCTACGTCCGCCCGCCCTAAAGTAATGGAAAACTCAAAATGTTCAGGAGCCGCACAGAATTGGTCGTTGCATCCGCTCCAGGTGATTTCTCCCTTAACCAAGGCGCTTTCCCCGGTGATTCTTACCCTTTGGGTGAATATCGCGGAGTCGAAGAACACCTTGTCATCTCCGAGAACGGAGGGCTCTGATGCCGGGACAAACTCTCCCTCAAGTTCGAAGCCATCCGTGGATTCAAAGGAAATCTCAGTAGGATTGAACTTATGGTCAGTGCTGTAGATATGCCATCCACTCTCAATGGATGCTGTGAAGGAGATCTCATACTCGTTGCCGGAGACGGACCTGCTGCTTGTCTTCCAGGCCGCAGTTGCGTCCGGGGCCTGGCCAAAAGCGGCTGCACTCCAAAGGAGAGCAGCCGCCAATGCTACGTTTTTAAGTAATCTGCTCATAAACAGTAAAGTGATTCGCCGGGACCTCGGCTACTTGGCATAAGCTACTGAACGGGTCTCCCTGATCACCGTGATCTTGACCTGTCCAGGGTATGTCATTTCTTCTTGAATCTTCTGAGCGATGTCTGCGGATAGTCTTGCCGCCTGGTCGTCGCTGACTTCTTCGGCTCCGACAATCACCCTGAGTTCGCGGCCTGCCTGGATTGCATAACTCTTTGTGACTCCAGGGTATGAGGCTGCAAGATCTTCCATTCCCTTGAGTCTCTTGATGTAGGATTCGATTACCTCGCGGCGGGCGCCGGGACGGGCGCCGGAGATCGCGTCTCCGATCATCACGATAGGGGAAATGATGGAAGTCATTTCAGTCTCCTCGTGGTGGGCGCCTATCGCGTTGCAGATTTCAGGCTTCTCCTTGTACTGCTCAGCGAGTTTCATTCCCAGGAGAGCGTGAGGGAGTTCCGGCTCCTCTTCGGAGACCTTTCCGATGTCGTGGAGAAGGCCTGCCCTCTTTGCTATCTTAGGGTTGAGACCGAGTTCCGATGCCATAATGGCACAGATGTTGGCCACTTCCCTGGAGTGCTGGAGAAGGTTCTGGCCGTATGATGAGCGGTACTTCATTCGGCTGATCATCCTGACGAGTTCGATGTTCAGGCCGTGAATGCCAAGATCTATGCAGGTTCTTTTTCCGGTCTCCAGTATCTCTTCCTCAAGCTGCTTCTTTACTTTGGTGACGACTTCTTCAATGCGTGCAGGGTGGATTCTTCCATCCACTACAAGCTGATGCAGGGCCAGTCTCGCAACCTCCCTGCGGACCGGATCGAATGCGGAGAGAAGGATCGCGTCAGGAGTGTCATCCACTACAATCTCTACACCGGTAGCAGCCTCAAGCGCCCTGATGTTGCGTCCCTCGCGTCCTATGATACGTCCTTTTATCTCGTCATTCTCGATAGGGAATGTGGTGACCGCGTTTTCTATCGCGGTCTCCGTCGCCGTCCTCTGGATAGTGTTTATGACGATTCTCTTTGCTTCCTTTGAAGCGTTCAGTCGAGCCTCGTCCATAGTGTCGTTGATGTATGCCTGGGCCTCGGTCCTTGCCTCCGCCTTCATATTCTCCATCAGGATGTTCTTCGCTTCCTGCGCGCTCATCCCGGCTATGGTCTCAAGCTGCTTGTTCGCCTGGGCACTGAGTTTTTCATATTCGTCAGCTTTTCTGTCGAGGGCTTCCTTCTGAGCCTGGAAACTGTTCTTGGTGTTTTCAACATCGCGGAGTTTCTTTTGGAGTTCCGAATTCTGCTGGTTGAGCGAATTCTCCCTCTGCCTGATCCTGTTCTCAGCATCCTTAAGATTGCTGTTCTTCTCGTTCACGTACTGCTCGTGCTCGCTTTTGAGCTGGAGGAACTTCTCCTTTGCCTGGTGGATCTTTTCATTCTTGATCCCTTCCGCCTCAATCTCGGCTTTTGCGATGATTTCGTTCTTTTGGCCTTTCAAGATGGCCTTCTGGATGATTATATAAGCCGCAAGCGCTATTACCGCGCCGATCAGGGCTCCTATAAAGTATGCTAGCATATGTCAAAAAACTTTGTTTGGTATATTAAATTATAAATGTTTCAGGCACAAAATAAAAGACGGCCGTCAGTCTTTCGGAAACTGACAACCGTCTTTGGAAGAAAATTTAAAAAAGCCGTTAGTCGCGCGTCAGAAATCTTACTGCATAAGATTTGAGATCCGGTACGGTTCGGAAATCCATCGTCGTGCCTGAGCACGATCCCCTGGGGTAACCTTGGCCTGTCCTTGCCGCCACGAGTAAACTCGGTTCCGTAGAACTTGTTGATTAGAGCACTTGGGACTAACGGCCGTCTTTTTCAATATTCTTGAGGTAGGTCTCCAAGTCTTCCTGAAGTTTTTCCGCTTCATCCTCGGAAGCTTTCAGTCTCCTTTGGAATGTCAGCCTGCTGACCGCTTCGTTCAGCGCCACGAATGAAAGTTTGTCAGACAGTGACTTGTTCGGGAATTTCGCATCATAGGCGGTCAGCTTCTGGTTGATCGCCTCCGCTGCGAGACGCATCAGCTGCTCCATCTCAGGAGATGCAGCGACAAGTGGGTATTCATTACCTGCTATCTTTATCTTGATGCTCTGTCCCATTTCAATTTTCAAGCAGAGAGATGCATTTGTCTATCTCCCTGACAAGTCTGTCAATCTTTTCTTTCGCAACCTGACTGTTGCCGCCGGCACCGAAAGCTTCGGAAAGCTGAAGGTTGTTGACCTGTTCCTCCAACTGTTCAATCTGTTTCCTGCAGGAATCATTGTCGGCCTTGCACTTCTGAAGTTCGGTCCGGAGTTTCTGGCACTCCGACTTCTCCGCTTCGTATAGAGCAATCAACTTTTCGATATTTGTCTTTATACCTTCAAGCATTTCTTTAAAGACCGGCTATTACCTGTTTGATTGCAAATGTAATAATTATTCTTCATTCGCACAACTTCTTCAGATGTTCAATATCCGTTAAAAAGTGTTAATTTTGCAGGCTATGACAATTACAGTTAACAATAGGGAAATCCCGGTGCTTCTTCTGACAGGATATCTCGGAAGCGGTAAGACAACTCTCCTGAACAGGATTCTTTCCAACAGGAAGGGAATCAGATTCGCCGTGATAGTGAATGATATAGGCGAAGTCAACATAGACGCGGACCTGATCGAGAAGGGAGGTGTCGTCGGCGGCGCTGATGACAGCCTTGTGCCTCTTCAGAACGGCTGCATCTGCTGCACGCTCAAGATGGATCTGGTCAACCAGTTGAACGACCTCTGCAGGATGGGCAGGTTCGACTATATCGTCATCGAAGCAAGCGGAATCTGCGAGCCGGCTCCGATAGCCCAGACTATCTGCTCGATGCCTAAGCTCATACCTGATAATCCGGTAAAGGATATTCCGAAACTCGATGCGATCGTAACCATTGTAGATGCCCTGCGTATGCAGAGCGAGTTTGAAAGCGGAGATTCTCTCAAGAAACCTGGTCTTGAGGAGGATGATCTGGAAAGCCTGGTCATCCAGCAGATCGAGTTCTGCAATATAGTGCTGCTTAACAAAGTTTCAGAAGTATCCGAAGACGAGCTCGGACGCATCCGTGGAATCGTCCGCGCCCTTAATCCGAAGGCTTTGATTCTGGAGTGCGACTACGGTGATATCGATCTTGAAAAAATCCTTGACACAAGGCTGTTCGACTTCGACAAGGTAGCCACTTCCGCAGCCTGGATCGCGGCGATCGAAGGCGACGAAGACGGGGAACTTCACAACGAGGAATCCGGCGAGGCCCTTGAATATAATATCGGAACTTACGTCTATTTCCGCCGCAAGGCTCTTGATATCAACAAATTCGACTATATCGTCTCGAAGAAGTGGCTGAAGAACATCATCCGTGCGAAAGGTCTCTGCTACTTTTCGGACGAGAAGGACAAATGCTATCTCTTCGAGCAGTCCGGAATACAGAAATCCATCAAGGATGCCGGCCTATGGTTCGCAGCTATGCCTGAAGCCCAGCTTCAAGAGATGATGCGCCGCGACCGGAATCTGCGTCGTGACTGGGATCCTGAATATGGGGACAGGATGGAGAAGATCGTCTTCATCGGCCAGGATCTGGACACCCGGCTCATCGATGAGTTGATGGACTCGTGCCTCGAGCAGTAAAGTCAAGCTGCCTCCCTTACCTCTCTCCATCCCTTGAATATGCGCTCTCGGTGGCACATCCCCGGTGCCATACCGGTCAAAATGGCGGGTACGGGAATCTTTCCAAACAGATAATCGGCCTTGTACGTATGTATAGGGCCGATTATCCGTTTAATGTGGTTCCCGTGTTTTGGCAAGACCTCAGCAGAGATTATCATACTGAAAGTTAAGTCCAATCCTTTGCTGCCAAACTCTGACGCATTTTGCGTATTCAAAGACGCGAATATGGATAAATCCTTTTAGTTTATCTGCATATTTTTGCAACAGGATACATACCTGTCCTTTAAACTGATGCTCCTGATTATAAATTGTTCACTATATTAAAAAGAGAATCAAGAATGAAGCTCTCAAAATTACTTCTTACAATGCTTCTTGCGCTTTGCAGTTTCGTGCAGGTGCTGGCAGTTGGCGCTCCTGATGAAGTTTCAGGCATCGTCAAAGACAAGAATGGAGAACCAGTTGTCGGAGCAGTCCTTGTGGACGTCTCAGGAAAGGCTTCAGCCGTGACAAATCTTAATGGTGAGTTCTCCTTCAATCCTAACGGAAATGAGATTTCCGTTTCCTGCTTGGGTTATAAAACCAAGACCGTTTTCTTCCTGGCAGGACAGACTCTCACGATCGTACTTGATGAGGACAATACTCTTCTTGATGATGCGGTTGTCGTCGGATATGCCGTCCAGTCAAGGGCAAACCTTACCGGTGCGGTTTCAACAGTCGATGTAGGAAAATCACTTGCAGGACGTTCCATCCCTGATATCGGTCGAGGCCTTCAGGGTGCAGCCGCAGGTCTTTCCGTCACAGTGCCTGATGCCGAGGTCGGTTCAGACGCAAAGATAAGGATCCGTGGATCTGTCGCTTCAATAGAAGGTGGCAGCAGTCCGCTAATCCTCCTGGACAACGTTGAGATTCCATCTCTTCAGGTAGTAAACACTGATGATGTCGAATCGATTTCGATCCTTAAGGATGCTGCTTCCACCTCAATTTATGGTGCAAAGGCGGCATTCGGCGTAATTCTGATCACAACCAAGAAGGGAGCGAAGACCGATAAGATAAATGTATCTTATAACCAATAGTTCGTTAAAAATTTAATATTTCTATAATTTTCAAATACTTACAACA
>CAYFVE010000114.1:0-7051 GCA_964346605.1 uncultured Muribaculaceae bacterium
AAGATTCCTCCCGAAAAATGTTGAGGAATATTCTCTCCTTGATGAGGCCGGGATTGATATGTTCGACCATCCGCTTGACCGCAGGATCCTTAAAGATGGCGACTACTATCACGACCCTGAAATCCCGGAAGACCAGATCACCTGGCAGTACGCGGTGGTTCCGGAAGATTTCAGCTTCCCTGCCGGAATCCGTCGTGAAATCCTTGAAGAATGCTTCATTCCATCCGATGACGGAGCCGCTACGAAGGGCTTTGAAGATTTGGACTGGGATGCCGTGGAAAGGCGGTGCTTTGAGGAATCCGGCAACGGCGACCTGCTTCTCCCAAGCACGAGAGCCAAGGTGAAGCCTTCGGGAAGGATTGCTATCAAGGACAACGGCCTAAACAAGTATGTCGGTGTCGCCGGAGTCAAAATGATGGCGAATGTCTTCGTCAAGGTTTCCTCTACATTCACTGACGAAAAGGGCGATTACTCCTTCAGCTCCAAATTCTCTTCGAAGCCTCGTTACAGCATTTGCTTCAAGAATGTGAAGGGATTCTCCATAGGACTCAATCTGGTGATCGTACCGGCCTCGACTTCCACGCTAGGCAAGGACGATCCGAACGGAATAGACGTCAGAATAGACAGCAATTCGGACGAAACCCTGTTCCGCAGATGCGCGGTCAACAACGCTGCGTATGACTACTACGCCTACTGCGAGAATAACGGGATAACCAGCCCTGCGCAGAACATCAGATTATGGATTCTCGGAATTGTCAAACCTTCAAGCGCGCTGATGCTTCATCACGGAGCGATTCTGGACAATATGCTTGTGGGCGACTTCCTCGGAGTCTATAAGCTGATTGTCCAAGCCGCTGCTCCGGACATCACTATTGGAGCAAAGAACAGGAAGGGCAACTATAAGGAGTTATATATGTCCACCATCCACGAGATGGCGCACGCGACTCACTTCGCCAAAGTCGGGACAGCCTACTGGAGCAAATACATAACCTATATCCTTTCCTCATTCCTTACTTCTGGTAAACTGTACGGAAGCGGAAATGGTGATGACGCCGGCTATTGTGAGGTCGGGGAGATGTGGGGTTTCTTCATTGAAAGAAGCGTCCACCGTGAAAGGTACAAGTCCGCTTCAACACAAGGATCCGATCAATGGTTCCATCCTCAGGTGTTTGAGGAACTTGAGCAGGGAGGCGTCTCAAAGGGCGAGATCTGTTTTGCCCTGAAGTCTGGCGTAATTGATATGAAGAGCCTTGAAGAGGAACTCTTGATTGTCTGCCCTTCTAAGAAATCCTTGATCAGCAAGGTCTTCAGGAAGTACTCAAGATAGTCTTTCCCCGCGCTTGATTTTATTTGGATTTTCGCTAAGTATTCGTATCTTTGCAATCCATTCAAGCGCGGGTGGCGAAATGGTAGACGCGCTAGTTTCAGGAGCTAGTGTCAATTGCGACGTGTGAGTTCGACTCTCATCCCGCGCACAAGAAAAGCCAGGCTTTGGCGGCCTGGTTTTTTTCGTTTCAGCAAGCGGCATTACCAGACAATGTTCAGTCCTGCCATCACGTTTGGAATATGTCTTCCTGAAGGAATCCATCCTCTGCTGTAAGCTCCCAGGATGTTGTCTGTGCCTATGAAGGCGTTGAGATACAGGATCCGGATATTGGCGAAGAGTCCGGCGTTGACGCCGTAATTGTTGACACCGATGCTTCCTATGAGATCAAACCATCTGAAAGGCATAGTCTCAACGCTTCCACGCAACTCCCAGAAAGGGCAGATTTCATCGTACCTGTAGGTCGCCAGCCCTCCGAAGGACAGGTCGGAATAGTACAGGTATTTGACTCCGAATCTGGCGGTGAAAGGCATAAGCCATAGTTTCTGGTATTCGTATTCACTCTTGAACTTGAAAACGTCATTAAGCAGTTCCCCCAAATCGGAGAATTCGTTCTTCGCCGTTGAGCCGCCTTGAGTATGAGGCTCCTGATCGACGTTGCTGTACCAGGTTATCCCTGGGGTGTGTCCATAGAGATTGTGGAACCAGAACAGGCATCCGATGTCTGAGACCGATCCCGATATCTGCCATGAGGAGTCGTCGTATAGGAAACCTAAGTCGGCACCGACTCCATAACCGTTGATGCCTTCTTTCGCAGCGCCTATCCTTGTGTTCTTGAGATCCAGAATCTCTATCTCCTCTGAGGACGCGAGATTATCTGTCGCTATCCTGAATCCATCGTAAGCCGCGCCAATCGATCCGCTTGCACGGACTGTCCAAGAGTCCTGGGAGCGTGTGATTGTCATACGGTTCAGATCGATGAACGCATCAGTCAGACCCAGAAGGGCCTTGAAACGCATTCCGAAGGTGACCTTTCTACGGACCTTCCAGGAAGAGGAAAGGCCTATTTCTATAAAAGAGGAGGCGTGGACGCGAAGTCCGTCCAGATTGTAGGTGCCGTCCTTGGTATTGCCGGTCTTGAGGAAGCGCAGGAAGTCGTACGGCAGCTTTCCGTCAACGTAATTCCTCATGTTGACGTCTATTATGCTGTACATTCCACCCTTAGTGTTGAATCCGATTGAAAACAGGTTGGTGGACAGGTCCGAACTGATACGGTTCATCCCTTTTCTGAAATTCCCCAGGAATTCATCAGCTGAGATGCTCTCGTTCGCAAATGTAACCAGTTCTCCTTTCTTCATCCGGACCAGGTCACCGATGGCGAAGTCACCATTGTAGGTTAATGACGTTGAGCCTATTACCGGCAGACCTATAAATCCGTATTCGGGATGGAAAGCCGGATTAAGGCGGTATGAGTAGATGTAGTTGTCCGAGATGTATGCGGTTTTAAGCTGCTGGGCTGATGCCGGAAAACATATCGCTGCACCGAGGAACAGTAAAAATAGTCTTTTCATTTTTATTGAAGTGGTTGTTTCTAAGGTCGGAATCCTTTCCTGATATTGCCTGCGATTGCGGCCACAAGTCTTTCCCTTGCCTCTACGCTTGCCCAGGCGGTGTGTGGTGTCAGGCTGAGTTTTTCGGGATGCCGCGTATGGAGAAGGGGATGGTCCGCAGGCAGAGGTTCTACTGAATATACATCCAATCCCGCTCCCGCTATCTTTCCTTCGTCGATCGCTTTGGCAAGATCCTCCTCGACAATGATTCCTCCGCGCCCCATATTGAAGATGAATGCAGTCGGCTTCATCATCCTGAGTTCCTTCTCTCCAACCAGTCCGGCCGTTCTCTCATTGTACGGCGCGTGGACGGAGATGATGTCGGATTCCCTCATCAGGCGCTCAAGCGGAACGCTGGGGTAGTCCATGCAATGGCCGGTTCCGGATGTGGAATAATAGATCACCTTCATTCCGAAGGCCTCTCCGATTTTCGCGACCTTCGTTCCTATGTTTCCCATTCCAATGATTCCAAGCGTCTTGCCGGCTATCTCAATGAATGGTTTGGAAACATCCGTGAACAGTCCGCCGGATGAATACCGGCCGGACTTGACCGCTTGGTCGAAGTAAGGACCGTTCCCGGTCATTGACAGGATGTGCATAAAGGTCTCCTGTACGACGGAGTCCGTAGAGTAACCAGCCACGTTGCGAACCGGTATTCCTCTCTTCGAGCAGGCTTCGAGGTCTATGTTGTTGACTCCTGTAGCGGCCTCGCAGATGAGTTTCAGTTTCGGAGCGGATTCAATCAGCGCTTCGGTCACCTTCACTTTATTGATTATGAGAACATCGCAGTCAGTGACTCTGGCCAGGGCCTCTTCCGGAGAAGAAGCCGGCCAGCAGACCAGTTCCCCCAATTCCGCGATCGGACTGAGGGAAGTATCCCCAAGAGTCGCGGCATCCAGAAATACTATCTTCATTATTGCGCTGCTAAACGTGTGCTATTGAATGGACTGGAGCGATCTCTTCCAGGTGGCAGCGTCCGTTCAGGCCATCCAGTTCGACGATGAATATGAATTCGGAAACCTTGACTGAATACTCCTTTCCATCTTTTTCTATCTTGGTGCTCTCCAAGGCCCTTGCGATACCTTCCGCTGTGCCTCCTGTTGCGAGGATGTCGTCTATGATGGATATTCTTATCACCCTGTCCTCCGCCGCTCCTGCTGCTATGTCAGACTTGCGGAAGTAGAGTTTGTCCGGTCCGTATTCCTTCATTATGTCCAGGCTCTGAAGATCGTCTCCGGAGTGAGGAAGCTTGCCCTTCTTGCGGAATGGGACGATGTTGCCAACTCCGCAGTCTGTTGTCAGCAGGGGTGCGGTGAAGAAAAACGCCCTGGCTTCCGGAGCGGCTACGGACGGGGCCGTCACCAGTTTCCCCAATTCGGCCGTGAGGTCGCCGAACACTTTCTTGTCCTGCATAAGAGGCATAATGTCAACGAAATTAATCCCTTCCTTAGGGAAGTCCTTGTAGAACTTGAGTACTTCTTCAAACATAGTTGTTGAAAACTTTGTGAATTATTGTTGATACAAAGATATGGTTTTTATCTGACTATCGGATTAATTTTGTAAAGAGAAAATTACGTTCAAAATCTAATATCTGATTGTATTTATGTCCACAAAAAGAATTCTTGCCGTTGCTGTAGCGGCGCTTGCCTTCGCTCTGGGATCGAAGGCTCAGACAAACCTGCAGACCTTCTACGATTTCGGAAAGAACCGTGATCATTTCACCACAACCCTTGAGGGCTTCTACAATGACAAATGGGGAAACACCTTCTTTTTCATTGACTACGACTTCAATGACAAGAATTCCAAAGGAGTCAACCAAGGTGTCAGCGGCAGTTACTTCGAGATTGCCAGATGTCTGAATTTCTGGCAGAACTCCGCTCTCGCTCCTCTCAGCGCGCACATCGAGTACAATGGAGGAGTCGGATTCGGCTCTCAGAACTTCCTTGCAGGACTTGATTATTTCGTACATAACCAGAACTTCAGCAACACTTTCAATTTCAAGGTCCTCTACAAGACGTTCAGCGGCAACGCATCCAGTGATATGCCTCTGCAGTTCACCTTCGTATGGGGAATGCAGGATCTCCTTGGAGTCCAGGGCCTCCGCTTCAGCGGATTCGTGGATGTCTGGGGAGAGAATGTGGTCAATTTTGCAGAATGCGACTTCGCTCACCCGGAAACAATCAAAAGCGACAAGTGTGTCATAATCTCCGAGCCTCAACTCTGGTACAACATCGGACGTCATTTCGGGGTGGACAATCTTCATATCGGCACGGAGGTCGAGTTTTCTCTGAATTTCGCCGGTTACCACGGTTTCTATGCCCGTCCGTGTTTGGGTACAAAGTGGATATTCTAAAACTCTAGATCAATATGTCAGAAGTTAATGCAAACGCCGCCGAACCCAGGAAGTCCGGCTGGCTGAACAAGTTGCTCGGTTTCGATTCCTCGTCGATGAAGAAACCCACCGAGATCATCGCGGGGGTCACCACTTTCCTCGCTATGTCCTATATTCTTGCTGTCAATCCGTCAATCCTTGCGGACACCGGAATGGACAAGAATGCCCTGTTCACGACCACGGCGCTGGCCTCCATCATCGCCACCCTTGTGATGGCCCTTTACGCGAAACTCCCTTATGCTCTCGCTCCGGGAATGGGCCTGAATGCCTTTTTCTGTTATTCAGTGTGTCTTGGAATGGGCTACAGCTGGCAGTTTGCCCTCACGGCTGTTCTCATCGAAGGCATAATATTCATAATTCTCACTCTGACCAATGTACGCGAGGCAATCGTCAATGCCATTCCGAAATCCCTCAGACATGCGATAGGGGCCGGAATCGGACTCTTCATAGCTCTAATAGGTCTCAAGGGTGGCGGAATCGTTGTTGACAATCCTTCCACGCTCGTTGACCTCGGCTCGATCACAAGCGGTGAAGGCCTTCTTTCTATGATAGGTCTCCTGCTCACAGGAGTCCTTGTCATACTCAAAGTGCCAGGGTCCCTTCTTATCGGTATCCTTGCCACTGCGGTCATCGGTATTCCTATGGGCATCACCAAATTCGCCGGTGTCGTAGATGTACCTCCATCCATCTCCCCGATATTCTGCAAGTTCGACTTCTCCCAAGTGCTCAGCCTGGATATGCTCATCGTAGTGTTCACCTTCCTTTTTGTGGATATGTTCGACACGATCGGAACACTCGTAGGAGTCTCTTCTACAGCAGGCCTCGTCGACGAGAAGGGCAGACCGACCCGTATCAACCAGGCCTTTATGGCAGATGCTGTCGGCACGGTGGCCGGAGCCTGCCTCGGTACATCAACCGTCACCACTTTCGTGGAGAGCGCTTCCGGAGTGGCCCAGGGCGGCCGTTCTGGTCTCACGTCTCTGGCAACCGCAGGATGCTTCATATTGGCGCTGTTCTTCGCTCCGCTGTTCACGGCGATTCCCGGTTCAGCTGTCTGTCCGGCTCTTGTTATGGTCGGTCTGTTTATGCTCAAGCCGATAGTAAAGATTCCGATGGAAGATTTCTCCGAATCGATTCCGGCCTACCTTACAATGATACTTATGCCGATGACATATTCCATTTCCCACGGCATCCTCATCGGCCTGATCGCGTATGTGGTCCTTAATCTGTGCACAGGGAAGAAGGAGAAGATCTCATGGTTCATGATTGTACTGGCAATTTTATTCATTCTAAAATACATTTTCTTGTAATCGTTTAATTGCTAATAAATTAACAATAAAGTTACGAGGTTGTTAATAACTTAAGCAATTATTCCATACGAAGGGAAGAATAAACTGCTATCTTTGTCGAAGTCGGTTCGGGCTGGAGTGAATCAGCCCGAACCTGTCTTGACCACAGAATCATATGACGCTGTAGTTTTGCTGCTTGATACCTTGAAACAAAGAACAATTCAAATTTCATAATAAAATGGATGTAACTGTACGTAAGACCAATGGCTCGTACGAAGAGTACGACAAGGTCAAACTAATGAATGGTATTCGCGAGGCCTATA
Organism: uncultured Muribaculaceae bacterium; assembly: GCA_964346605.1. Classification (GTDB taxonomy): domain Bacteria; phylum Bacteroidota; class Bacteroidia; order Bacteroidales; family UBA932; genus Cryptobacteroides. The sequence goes on from CAYFVE010000114.1 coordinate 6,939, forward strand.
AGACGGCCGGCGAAGAATGTCCAGAGGCCGTGGTGGTGTCCATCGCGGAAAACCTCTACATTTATGACAAGATCACAAGCCGTGAAATTAGACGTCAGGTCGAGGAAAGTTTG
>CAYFVE010000115.1:0-6740 GCA_964346605.1 uncultured Muribaculaceae bacterium
TCGGACACCGGCGAAGGACCGAGGGACATCCTGTTATTCATCGACAACATATTCAGATTCACCCAGGCCGGTTCCGACGTTGCCGCCCTTCTTGGACGTATGCCTTCGGCTGTCGGCTATCAACCTACCCTGGCTACAGAGATGGGGCAGATGCAGGAGAGGATCACATCCACCAAGAACGGTTCCATCACTTCGGTACAGGCGGTCTATGTGCCTGCCGATGACCTTACGGACCCCGCTCCGGCGACGACCTTCTCCCATCTCGATGCTACGACCGTGCTCAGCCGTAAAATCACGGAATTGGGGATATATCCGGCTGTGGATCCGCTTGAGTCAACGTCAAGGATCCTCGATCCGAACATCGTCGGCAGCGACCACTACGAAACTGCCCAGAGAGGCAAGCGGATACTCCAGAGGAACAGGGAACTCCAAGACATAATCGCCATCCTGGGTATGGACGAGCTGTCAGACGAGGACAAGCAGACGGTGAACCGCGCACGGCGTGTGCAGAGGTTCCTGTCTCAGCCGTTCTCGGTTGCGGAACAGTTCACCGGTGTCCCGGGAGTGATGGTGGACATCCAGGACACCATCGACGGGTTCAGAAGAATCCTGGATGGAGAGGTGGACTACCTGCCTGAGCAGGCTTTCCTCAACGTGGGCACTATTGATGACGCGATAAAGAAGGGTGAGGCTATCCTCGCCCAGGCAAAGTAAAGAAGTCTGATGGCAGATTCTCCAGAAATAATCCTAGACATCATCTCACCGGAAAGATCTCTCGTCCACGAGCCTGTGGACAGGGTTGAGCTTCCCGGTGCACTGGGTCGTTTCGAGGTCCTCAGGAATCATGCTCCTCTGATCACCTCCCTGGTTGAAGGCGAGGTGGTTTACAGGACGGGGGACAAAGCTGCGAGACTTGCGGTCAAGTCGGGTTTTGCGGAGGTCTGCGAGAATCACGTCAATGTCTGTGTGGAGCTTTCCGCTGAAACCGGTAATGAAGGATAATGAGAAGAGTGATTGTCATAATGATTGCGATGCTTCTGCCGTTCGCTGTGAATGGGCAGGATTTCGATATGGACGACTATCTCTATGGCCACGTCCGCGACGCTTATGAATGGCACATCACCACGATCAAGGGAAAACCGGTCAGCATTCCGCTTCCTGTCATTGTCATCAGCAAGACGGGCGGCGGAGTCCGTGTCTTCTCATCAAAGCATCTTGAGGAAGGGGAATATGATGGTTTCTACATTGCCCCGAAGGACAGCAGGTATGAAAACAAGATTGTGGAGAGAGGCAGTGACGGTTCTGAAGTCAGGCCTTGGGATTTCTCGATAACGAAGAATGTGCCGGGACTGCTCATCAACTCCACCCTGCTCCTGTTCATCGTCCTGGGTACTGCTAGATGGTACAGGAAGCACGATGCGATGGAGGAGGCTCCGGACGGTGCGGTCGGCCTGATGGAGATGATCATTTCGATGGTCGAGGATGACATCATCAAGGACTGTGTCGGAGAAGACTATAAGCGTTATTCCCCTTATCTGCTCACGGCGTTCTTTTTCATATTCATCAACAACTTGATGGGCATCCTGCCGTTTTTCCCCGGCGGAGCGAATGTGACGGGCAATATCGCCGTGACTATGGTCCTGGCGCTGTTCACTTTCTTTGCCGTCAATATATTCGGAAACAAGCACTATTGGAAGGATATTCTCTGGCCTGAAGTTCCGACCTGGCTGAAGGTGCCTGTCCCGCTGATGCCGCTTATAGAGATAATCGGTATCTTCACCAAGCCTTTCAGCCTTATGGTCCGGCTCTTCGCCAATATTCTTGCGGGTCATTTTATGATCCTCGGAGTCGTGGCGATGATCTTCCTCACTGCGGAGATGGGCGCCGCCATAAATGGAGGGCTTACTGTCGTGGCCGTAATCCTGGGAGTCTTTATGGATTGCCTTGAGATACTCGTGGCCTTCATCCAGGCCTATGTGTTCACAATGTTGTCGGCGGTCTTCATAGGACTGTCACGACAGAAACCGGAAACTGAATCAAATTAACTTAAAATCATAAAATTATGTTCCCATTAGCATTTTTACTTCAAGCAACGTTGTCGCTCAATGTTTTCGGCAAGGCTTTAGGAGCCGCCGCCGCCGCGTTCGCCGCCGCATTCGGCATCGGCAAGATCGGCAAGTCTTCCCTTGAAGCAGGTGCTCGCCAGCCTGAGCAGGCCGGGCACTACAGATTGACGGCCATCATCATCAGCGCCTTCATCGAAGGTGCGTGCTTGTTTGCAATCGCAGTCTGTCTTATCGCCCAGTAACAATGTCACTTATTACTCCTGATTTCGGATTGATCGTCTGGATGACGCTGATTTTCGGCATCGTCTTCTTCGTGCTGGCCAAATGGGGTTTCCCTGCCATCACGGATTCGGTGCAGAAGAGGGCCGACAGGATCAACGATTCAATCCGGGCTGCCAAGGCGGCGGAGGAGAAACTATGCAATCTGGCTTCAGAACAGGCTTCGATGATTGAGCAGGCCAGGAAGGAACAGGCCCACATCCTAAAGGAGGCGGCCGCATCCCGTGACAGGATGGTCGAGCAGGCGATGGTTCGCGCCCGGGACGAGGCGAAAAAGATTATGGAAAACGCCAGAAGCCAGATCGCTGCCGAGAAGGAGATAGCGATGCGCGACATCCGTAAAGAGGTCGGCATCCTTGCCGTCAGCGTGGCGGAGAAGGTTCTGAAGAAGGGACTTGACTCTGAGGTGTCTCAGACTGAATTTGTCAGAAGACTTATGGATGAGGCTTCGTCTCAGAATGAACTGAAGAATTAGGACTATGAACACGGGAATCATCGCTTCACGTTATGCTGCCGCCCTTCTCAAACTGGTCGATGAGACCGGAGGGGGAGAGGTTGTGGTGGCTCAGGTGCAGAGGCTTCAGGAGGTTCTGGGGTCTGTGCCGGAATTCCTGCGTGCTGTCGATGATTCAAGGACAGTCCCGGATGAGCGGAAAATAAGTCTCTTCGAGGCTGCCCTTCAGAAGCCCGGAGGGGTTACGGCCGTGGAACTCGCTCCGGAACTGAGGAAATTCATAGGACTGCTGATCAGAAACGGAAGGATAGGGGATGTCCGGATTGTTTTCAGCAGTTTCATAACGGATTACTACAGATCCCGTGGAATTGTCAGAGGAAGGCTTGTGATGGCCTTCCAGCCCGGCTCCGGGGCTGAGAAAGAAGGCTCGGCATTAAAGGACCTCGAAGATAAGCTGAGAGTGCTCGTAGAGTCCGGGACAGGGAAGAGACTGCTTTTGATCAAGGAGGTGGATCCATCCCTCATCGGCGGCTTCCTTCTGGAGTTTGAGGACCAGCTGCTTGACGCAAGCGTCTCCCATCAGCTGGACATGATCCGACGGCAATTCATTTTAAAGAACAGACAGCTTGTCTGAAGATGCCCGTAGAGGCGGGAATTACATCTTATAGATTATTATGGCGCAGAACAACAACATAAAACCAAGTGAGATTTCCCAGGTGCTGCTTCAGCAATTGAAGGAAATCGACACCTCACTGCCTTTCGAAGAAGGAGGAAAGGGGCTGCAGGTCAGCGACGGTGTGGCCCGTATGTACGGGCTGACTAATGCTGAAGCCGGCGAACTTCTGGAGTTCGACAGCGGTGTGATGGGTGTCGTAATGAATCTGGAACAGGATAATGTCGGAGCCGTGCTTCTCGGTCCGACCGATGAGGTGAAGGAGGGGATGACCGTAAGGCGGACAAAGCGAATCGCTTCAATCAAAGTGGGCGAGTCTATGCTCGGACGTGTGGTGGACCCTCTTGGAGTTCCGCTTGACGGACTGGGCGACATAGAGGGCGAACTCACGGAGATGCCTCTTGAACGCAAGGCTCCGGGAGTTATTTTCAGGCAGCCTGTGACTGAGCCTCTGCAGACCGGCCTCAAGGCCATCGATGCGATGATTCCTATAGGCCGTGGACAGCGTGAACTGATCATCGGCGACCGCCAGACGGGAAAGACCGCCATAGCGATCGACACCATCATCAACCAACGTGAGAATTTCGAGGCGGGCAAGCCTGTTTACTGCATTTATGTCGCTGTTGGACAGAAGGGATCGACTGTCGCGAACATTGTCGAGACTCTTCGGGCAAAAGGGGCTATGGACTACACGATAGTTGTGGCCGCTACGGCTGCAGATCCTGCCGCGCTGCAATATTTTGCTCCTTTCGCGGGCGCTGCCATTGGTGAATATTTCAGGGACACAGGCCGCTCCGCTCTGGTGGTTTTCGATGACTTGTCGAAGCAGGCTGTGGCCTACCGCGAGGTTTCCCTGATTCTCCGCCGCCCTTCGGGTCGCGAGGCCTATCCTGGAGATGTCTTCTATCTGCATTCAAGACTCCTTGAAAGAGCGGCGAAGATCATCGATCAGCAAGAGGTCGCAGAGACGATGAATGACCTCCCTGACTCGCTCAAGGGAAAAATGAAGGCTGGAGGTTCCCTTACCGCCCTGCCTATCATCGAGACCCAGGCGGGAGACGTGTCCGCTTATATTCCTACAAACGTGATTTCCATCACCGACGGACAGATCTACCTTGAGTCGGGACTGTTCAACCAGGGCCAGCGTCCGGCCATCAACGTCGGCATCTCCGTGTCACGTGTCGGCGGCGCCGCTCAAGTCAAGTCAATGAAGAAGGTGGCGGGAACGCTGAAGATCGACCAGGCGCAATACAATGAGCTTGAGTCCTTCTCCAAGTTCTCTTCGGATATGGACAAAGTTACCGCTATGGCTCTCGACAAGGGAAGGAAGAACAACCGGCTGCTGATCCAGGCCCAGTATTCTCCGATGCCAGTCGGAGAGCAGGTCGCTGTCCTGTACTGCGGTACACGCGCCCTGATGAGCGACATTCCGCTGGAGAAGGTACAGGAGTTCCAGTCTGCTTTTCTTGACCGTATGAGGGCAGGGCACCAGGATGTCCTGGACACTCTTTCCGCCGGTGGGATTGATGAGACGTTGACTGAGATAATTGAAGAGACAGCCTCCGCTGTCGTCGAGTCGTTGAAGTGACAATAATTCCGGGTTAAGGGAAGAGATGGCTTCATTGAAGGAAATAAAGAGCCGCATCGCGTCTGTAAGCAGTACGCTGAAGATCACTTCAGCGATGAAGATGGTCGCATCCGCCAAACTCCACAAAGCGCAACTAGCCATAGGGAATATGCTTCCTTACGAGAGTGCTTTGAATAGAATCCTTATGGATTCGATGGACGCCTGCGCTTCGACAAACTCTGCGACGGCTCTTTTGACGGAGGCCAGGCCTGTGAAGAAGGTGGCGATCGTGGCCTTTTCTTCGAATTCTTCGCTATGCGGAGCATTCAATTCCAATGTCATCAGGGAGGCGTCAGCGATCATCCGTGAATATCAGGCCGCCGGCCTGCCGGATTGCGACATTACGGTTTATTCCGTGGGAAGGAAGATGGCTGAAGCGATGAAGAAGCTCGGCTTCGCTTCGCCTGCCGATTTCACGAAGATGGCTGATTCTCCGAACTATGCCGATGCCTCGACGCTTGCCCAGGAACTTCTGGATGGCTTCATTGGCGGCTCTTTCGACAAGGTTGAACTTGTTTACAACCATTATAAATCGACTTCCTCCCAGCCCACGACCCGCCAGACACATCTTCCCCTGGGACTTGGACTTGATGATATGGAAGGATCCCGTACCTCCCGTTTCCGCGGGGAGGAAGATCTGATCATCGAGCCTTCCGCCGAAGAACTGATCGGAGAACTCCTTCCGAAACTCGTCCGGCTCCGGATCTATACTACGCTTCTGGACAGCAATGCGGCTGAATATGCTGCCCGCACCGTTGCGATGCAGACCGCTACTGACAACGGCGACAATCTCCTCCAGAGTCTTACTTTGGAGTACAACAAGGGACGCCAACAGAAGATCACCTCCGAGATCCTGGACATTGTCGGGGGATCGCTTGAATAGTTATCCGGCTTGAGCGGTTATTCATAAAGTAGATACGGGGCTCTCCGCGTCTTGAAGGCCTCAATGTCGGACTGCCATCTGGAGGAGATATCTCCGGCGGAGCATCCGGCCTCGATCATTTCCCGGACGTAGTCCACTCCTGCCAGCCTTTCGAAGAAACCGGTGCCGCCGAAGAAACTGTCGCCAATCCGGAGACTGTTGTAGGCATCGATCAGATAGTCAAGGTTGACTTTTTCTTTCCAGATATCTTCCAGCGGTTTCGACCGCAGATCCTTTCCGTAGCATAGTTCATCCTGGTACAGCGGACTCTTCGCACCAGGGATGCTTCTCGGCGTGAATGTGAATGAATATTCCTTCCTCTGCGGGTGCCCGTAGATTTCGAAGGGCCACTGCGTGCCTCTGCCCGGAGAGACGACCGTTCCCTCGAAGAAGCAGGTTGACGCGTACAGGTAAACGGAGCGCATATCTTTTAGGTTAGGTGACGGAGGAACGATGAGGGCGGTTTTTGTCGCGTGGGTGTAGTTCTCGCATGGGACCACCTTCAGGTCGCATTTTATGCCTCCTTCCAGCCAGCCTTCACCGTTGATCATCAGGGCTAGTTCGCCTAAAGTCATTCCGTGGACCGTAGGTATCGGGAGCAAGCCGACTCCGGACCGGTGGTCCATTTCAAGGACAGGACCGTCCACGTAGAAGCCGTTGGGGTTCGGCCTGTCCAGGACAATCACCTTCTTGTTGTTCCTGGCACAGGCCTCCATAAG
>CAYFVE010000116.1:0-6685 GCA_964346605.1 uncultured Muribaculaceae bacterium
CGCCGGAATGGGCGCAGACCTCTATGAATCCTACTGCGGCTCTGTCTTAGCCACAATGGCCCTCGGCGCTTCGGCCTTCTTCAGCGCAGGCGTAGAGTTCCAGATGCGGGCAATCCTCGCTCCTATGATGATAGCTGCGATAGGTGTCGTACTTTCCATCCTGGGAATATACGCTGTCCGCACAAAGGAAGGGGCGGGTCTGATGGAACTTCTTAAATCCCTCAGCATAGGAACCAATCTGGCAGCCTGCCTCATAGCGATTCTGACTTTCGGTGTGTTCCTGATTCTGGGATTCGATAACTGGTGGCAGCTCAGCCTATCCGTAATTTCCGGCCTCCTTGCCGGAGTCATAATCGGAAAGGCAACTGAATACTATACCTCACATTCCTACAGACCGACACAGAAACTGGCCGAGAGTTCCCAGACCGGTTCCGCTACGGTCATCATCAGAGGGATAGGGCTTGGAATGATATCTACAGCCATTCCTGTTGTCACGATAGTCATAGCCATTCTCTTGTCATATCTGTTTGCTACAGGGTTCTCATTCGATCCTTCCAAACTCTGCTTCGGCCTCTATGGAATCAGCATCGCCGCTGTTGGAATGCTCTCCACACTTGGCATAACCCTGGCAACTGACGCTTACGGCCCGATAGCGGACAATGCGGGCGGCAATGCCCAGATGAGCGAACTGGATCCGGAAGTACGCCACCGCACAGACACGCTTGACGCCTTGGGCAACACTACGGCAGCGACAGGAAAGGGCTTTGCCATAGGCTCCGCCGCCCTGACCGCCCTTGCCCTTCTGGCCTCCTACATCGAAGAGGTCAAGATTGGTCTGAGACACGTCGGAACCACTGTTATTCAGATCGGTGAAAAGACAATCGACGTCGCTCAGGCGACCATCCCGGATATGATAGAATACTATCAGGTGAACCTGATGAATCCAAGGGTTCTTGCCGGTGTGTTCATCGGCGCTATGATGGCTTTCCTTTTCTGCGGAATGACGATGAATGCTGTCGGCAGGGCCGCTCAGAAGATGGTTGTGGAAGTCCGAAGGCAGTTCCGCGAGATCGCCGGAATCCTTGAGGGCAGGCAGCGTCCTGACTACAGGCGCTGCGTCGAGATATCCACAAGGGCTGCCCAGTACGAAATGATTACTCCGGCACTTACCGCGATAATCGCTCCGATTGTCGTAGGCGTCTGCCTGGGCGAAGCCGGAGTGATGGGCCTGCTTATCGGTGGACTTGGCGCGGGATTCATTCTAGCTATATTTCTGGCCAACTCCGGAGGCGCGTGGGACAATGCCAAGAAGTATGTTGAAGAAGGTCACTTCGGCGGCAAGAATTCTTCCAATCATCACGCGACAGTTGTCGGAGACACTGTCGGTGATCCTTTCAAGGACACTTCCGGTCCGTCACTCAACATCCTCATTAAATTAATGAGTATGGTTTCTATCGTGATGGCCGGACTAATTGTTATGATACACGGTTAAAAATTGATTCAAATAGAACAGATTATGAAAAAAGTAACTATCAGAGACGTAGCGCGCGAGGCGGGAGTTTCGATCACCCTCGTTTCCTTTGTAATGAATGCCAAGATGGGCAAGGACGGCCGTCTGGACTGTCCTGTCAACCCTGACACTGCAGAAAGGGTCCTTCAGGTAGCCAAGAGACTCGGCTACAGGAGAAACAATGCCGCGGCATCTCTCAGAAGCGGGAGGTCACATTCTATCGCTGTGATCGTGTCAGACATCGCCAATCCTTTCTTTGCTGAAATATGCCGGAAGATTGAGAACATTGCTTACAAAGACGGCTACACTGTGATTTTCGCAAGTTCAGAGGAAAATCCTCAGAAACTTGCCAGCCTCGTGGAGACAATGGTTGGCTACAATGTGGAAGGCCTGATCGTTGCCCCTTGCCTTGGCGCGGAGAATGCTCTTGCAAGGGTACGGAGCATAGGCATACCTACGGTCCTGATCGACAGGGACATTCCTGGAGAAGACTTCGGAAGAGTCCTCGTGGACAACGTGGATGCAGGAAGCATGGCCACCAAGTACCTTGTGCATCAGGGATTAGGAAAGATAGAGATGGTCTCCTACAAGATGGGAGTAACCAGTCTGACCGATCGTGAATCCGGCTACGCCAGGGCGATGGAAGAGGCCGGTCTCAGGGATGACGTGATGATCCACAGGATTGAATACGACGCGCACAATGCCAAGAAGGACGTGATAGAGATTTTCCGTGACGCCAGAAAGAGGGGTGTGGAAGCCTTTGTACTTCCTACCAAGAAACTGGCGATGTACGGTTTCAACGCGATGAATGTCCTTGGCTTGAATATGCCGAAGGATTTCTCTTTCGTCTGCTTCGATGAGAGCGACATCTATGACCTGAACAAGCCGGTCGGCCCTCACGTCGTCCAGCCGCTTGAAGAGATCGCAGACTCCAGTTTCGAACTTCTTACAAAGATGATTGACGGCAAGGCCGATCCTGCCGCCAAGAATGTGGACCTTAAGGTCAAGCTGGTCTTAGGCGGCAGTTTCGGTTCGGCACCGAAAGAAGCCAGTTTCTAGCCGGCTTCTCTTGTGTTTACGGGTGCGGAGCTGCGTAGTGGCCGGACGGCTTGGACTCTGCCATATAAAAACGAAAGAAGGTGACTCTCGAAAGACCGACAGTCACTTGCTCCTTGTAAATTTGAGCACGGCTCTAGTAGCCGAATATCTCCTCAAGGGTTAGCGGGATGACCGGACCGAGGGAGTTGACGAACTCGGCATTGAAGTCTGACTGACGCCCGAGGAAGCCATAAATGTATTGGCGATCCTTGATCCACTGCTTCTGGAAAGCCTTCACATCCTCAAGTGTCATATTCTGGATCTTCTCAAAGACGACTTTGTTGCGGTCTTCGTTGAGGCCGAGATCCTGGAGATCCAGATACTGAGTGAGGACTCTCATACCCGTGGTCCTCTGTGTGCGGAGGTTGTTCAGGAGAGATGTCTTTGCGATCTGGAATCCTTCCTCAGACTCGGGCATATTGTTGATGATTTCGTCAAAAGCCTCTACAGCCTCCTTCAGTTTGTCATTCTGGGATGCGATGAACGCCTGGAAGTAGTAACTGTCGTTAGTATAGTAAGGGGTGTTCAGGGACGCCCTTGCGGAATATGCAAGTCCGCGTGCCTCTCGCATCTCTTGGAACACTATAGCATTCATACCGCTGCCGAAGTAGTTGTTGTACATTGAGATATCGGCATCATTCGCCACATTGAACTTCTCACCCCTGTCCGAGTACTGCACATAGTAGAACTGGTTGGCATCGTATGGAGCGATGAAGACCTTGCTGCTGGAAACAATCTGATGCTCAGGTACTTTTTTTACTAGAGCCCCGGGGTCGCTGTCTATCTTGTGGTTGTCGCCGATCATCTTCTTGGCCTCAGCCTCATTTGACGGACCGTAATAAAGCACGGAGTGCTTCTTTGAGTAAAGGTCACGTATGGCTGCAAGGAGTTCGTCAGATGTCAAAGCCATAATCCCGTCGTTGCTCAGAGTGGAGTTCGCAATCACCTCAGGACCATAGAAGATGTAGTTCTGAAGAGCTGAGAAGCAGGCGCTCTGGTTTCTCTTGTTGTCCATACGGCTTCTTATCACGTCTGCCTTGAGACCTTCGAGGATGCTTGTGTCCGGCTGCGCGTTGAAGATCAGGTCCTCGAGAATGGCCATCGCCTTTCCGACATTCTCGTCAAGTCCTGAGACTCCGACAGTCGACTCATTGGAGCCGATGGATATCCTCTGGGAGCAGGCCAGGGCATAAAGCTCTTTCTTTATTTCTGATGCGCTTCTGGTCGGAGTGCCCAGATAGTCGAGGTAACTCACTGCAAGCGAGAGACGCGGATCGCTCTGTGAACCCCTGTCAAACACGAAATTGACATTGGTGATGTCATTGATTTCATTCTTTTTGTAGAGGAATTCAATGCCTCCGGCAAGTTCGCCCTTTGACATATCTGTTGAAAAATCTATGAACACAGGCTCGATAGGGGCGACTTCCGTTGCCTGGATGTCCTTGAGGAACTGGCTCTGTACGTTGCGGTTTGTCTCGATAGGGGTGATGGCAGGAGCTGTGATCTTGGATATGCTCTTGTCAACGCCGATGCGCTTGTAGGCTGTGACGTGACTGTTCGCTCCGAGATATTCGTTGGCCCAGTCCACAATCTGCTGCTTTGTGATCTTCTCAAGCCTGCTCATCTGCATGACGTTGTCTTTCCAGTCGTGGCAGTTGATGAATGAATTGACATATTGCATCGCACGGCTGCTGTTGCGCTCGAGACGGCGCATCATCGAAAGCTTGATGTTGTTAATGGTTGAAGTGATGAGGCTTTCGTCGAAGTCTCCTGAACGGAGTTTTGCGACTTCCTCAAGCATCAGGTCACGTACTTCTTCAAGTGTCTGTCCTTCGCGGGGATAGCCTATCAGGAGGAACTCCCCGTAGTCGGGACGGGAGTAGTTGAAGGCTCCGAAGTCATTGACTTTCTGCGCCTGTACGAGATCAAGGTCGGCGATTCCTGCCGAACCGTTGTAGAGGATGCTGCTGACGATGTCGCCAACCTCGTTGCGCTGGAAATCCTTCTCTCCAGGAGTCCTCCAGGCAACCATTACCGTCTCGGCGTCAAGGCCATAGACGTTCTTTTCGACCGGAGAAGTGATCTGGGGCTCATCCTCATATTCAAGCATCTTGATGTCAGGATTAGGCTTCCATTCACCGAAGTACTTTTCAATGATCGTTACGAACTCGTCCGGATCAAAGTCTCCGGAGACGCAGATGGCGATGTTGTTTGGAACGTAGAAGTTGTTCCTGTGTTTCTCGATGTTTATGATTGAAGGGTTCTTCAGGTGCTCCTGAGTTCCAAGAGTTGTCTGAAGACCGTAAGGATGGCGTGTGAAGAGGACGGAATCAATAGCTTCCAACTGCTTCTCCTGGTCCTCGGTAAGGCTCATATTCTTCTCCTCGTAAACTGTCTCGAGTTCTGTGTGGAAGCCGCGAATGACAGGGTTGATGAACCTGTCAGCCTCGATCTTCGCCCAGTTCTCTATCTGGTTTGAAGGGATATCCTCCTGATAGACGGTCTCGTCGGTTGAAGTGAAGGCGTTGGTTCCCTGCGCCCCGATGACTGACATCAGTTTGTCATATTCATTCGGGATGGCGATTTTTGACGCCTCATAACTGATTGAGTCGATACGATGGTAGATAGCAAGGCGCTCCACAGGATCCGTCTTTGTCCTATATACCTCGAAAAGGTCGCGGATCTGATCGAGGAGCGGCTTCTCGGCGGCATAGTCCGAGGTTCCGAAATTCTCGGTGCCCTTGAACATAAGGTGCTCAAGATAGTGGGAAAGGCCTGTCGTTTCGTGCGGGTCGTTCTTGCTTCCGGCACGTACCGCGATGTATGTCTGTAGCCTTGGTGTCTCCTTGTTGACCGTCATATAAATCTTGAGGCCGTTGTCAAGGGTATAGATTTTTGTCTGCAGAGGGTCTCCTTTGACCGTCTCATACTTGTACTTTGTTTTTGCGCAGGAACCCGCACCCAGCAGGACCAGCACGGCCGCAGCCGCAAGAAGGATTCTTCTCATATGATTGGTTTGAAAATATCGTCAAGTCGCTGACCTCCAGTCAGTGTCCTACAAACTTAGTCAAAATGAATCGCAACACCAAGAAAAGTGACTATATTTGCAATTCCGAAACAGACATTTGATGGCGAAACAGAAGGAACACAGGGTGGAATTCCGAAACAGGAGGGCCTCGTTCGACTACGAGTTCCTCGAAACCTATGAGGCGGGAATCGTCCTCGCGGGTACGGAAATCAAGTCCATAAGGATGGGGAAAGTCTCCCTCGTGGACTCTTTCTGCTATTTTGTCGGCAGCGAACTCTTCGTCAGGGGTATGAACATAGCAACTTACTTCTGGGGTTCCTGGGGACAGCACGAGCCGATGCGTGACCGCAAGCTTCTTCTCAACAAGAAGGAGCTCAAACATCTCCGCCAGTCAGTAAAGGAAAAGGGACTCACCATCATAGCCGTGAAACTCTTCATCAACGACAACGGCATCGCCAAACTGGTCATAGCCCTTGCCAAGGGAAAGAAGATATACGACAAGCGCCAGACGATCAAGGAGAAGGATCAACGCCGGGAAATGGAACGCGGCGAGTGACAATCCGCTTTCCTGAATCGTTTAAGCAAAAAAATCCCAAAAAATTGAATACATTCCTGCACATCTTTTTTTATATTTGTTGAGATGAGCAGGAATCCCAAGAACAGATTTCGTGAAGCGATTCCGATTCCGGAACCGGCCCCGCTGCCGGTTCCGGAAGAGATTGACGAGGAAGGGATATTCCGGGACTATCATTCTGGAGCGATAGACCTGATCGTGATTCTTGGCCCGACCGCTTCCGGCAAGACGCGCTACGCGGTGAACCTTGCGAAGAAGTCCGGCGGCGCGGAGATCCTGTCAGCAGACAGCCGGCAGGTCTATCGCGGAATGGACATCGGAACGGGGAAGGACCTGAATGAATATGACGGTGTCCCATACCACCTGATCGACATTGTCCCGGCTGGAACAAGATTCGATCTTTACCAGTGGCAGGACGCTTTTGAAAAAGCCTACCAGGATGTACGCTCAAGAGGCAGGATCCCTATCCTGTGCG
>CAYFVE010000117.1:0-6659 GCA_964346605.1 uncultured Muribaculaceae bacterium
AGTTGATGTTTACTGTCCAGGAACGGGAATCAAGGGCTCCCCTGACCTGAAATATCCGCAAATAAGCGGAGAAGCGCTTGAAGACAGGCCGGTAGACCATCTATGCAAAGATGGCCTGCACTTCGGAATGACAGTGTCCACCAAGGCCGGAGCCGTGGCCCTGTACAAGGACGGCATACTCATAGACGCCGTAGTCTATGGCTCCCGGCAGAGCAACTCAAGCGGCAACGGTACCATCGCGCGACCTGACCTGGCAACGTTGGAAGGAGTCCAGACCCAGGGAGGCTGCATCGCGGTCGTTCCTTCTCCATACGGAGAATTCAATTTCAGGCGTGGAGGTCCTATGCCGGAGATAAAGAGCACTTCCCTAGTCAGGAAACCGGATGGGAACGACACGGACAATCTCTGCAAGGACTTCACCGGATCATACACACCTACTCCAGGAGAAAAAAACTTATAGAATGGAATATAGAGAATTAGGAAAGACCGGACTGAAGGTTTCGGCCATAGGCTACGGAGCGTCCTCTTTGGGAGGAGTGTTCCACGACTTCGAAGAAGAACGCGGGATTGAGTCAGTGTTAGCTGCAATCGATGAAGGGATAAACCTTATCGACGTTTCTCCCTACTACGGCTACTTCAAGGCCGAGAAAGTGCTCGGAAAGGCTCTTAAGCAGATTCCACGCCACAAATACATCCTCTCCACCAAGGTAGGACGATACGGGGAGGACGGACGCAACACTTGGGACTATTCGGCTGAAAGAGTGACCGGAAGCGTCTATGAGAGTATGGAGCGCCTGAATGTGGACTATATCGACCTTATCAATGTCCACGACATAGAGTTTCAGGCCGCCCTTCCGGGAGGATTGCGCAAGGTCGCCGAGGAGACCCTTCCGGCCCTTGTCGAACTAAAGCGGAAAGGCATCGTAGGACACGTAGGGTGCACCGATCTTCAGCTGGAGAATCTGAAGTGGATTGTCGGGAACACTCCTGATGGAACAGTGGAATGCATCCTGAACTTCTGCCATTACTGCCTGTGCGACGACCGCCTGCTCGACTTTCTGGATTTCTTCGAAGAGCATCAAGTCGGAGTGCTGAACGCATCCCCGTTCTCGATGGGTCTGCTTACAAGAAGAGGGGTTCCGGACTGGCATCCGGCTCCTGAAGCCCTTGTGGAAGCGTGCAGGAAGGCAGCCTTGCACTGCGAAGCGAAAGGAGTACCGATCGAGAAACTGGCGATGCAGTACTCGTTGCAGAACGATAGGATCGCATCGACTTTCTTCAGCACCACAAGACCTGAAAACCTGAGAAAGAACATCGAATATGCATACGAACCGATGGACAGGGAACTCCTTAGGGAAGTTGAGGAAATAATAGGAGATCAGAAACGAGTCTCCTGGTCAAACACCTGACAGTATGAGGATAATAGACGCACACTGCCATCTCTGGCTCCGACAGGAAACTGTCGTGAACGGGAAAGCGATCACTCCACTTCCGAACGGCCGATGTATGTTTATGGGTGAAGAAAGGCAGATGCTGCCTCCATTCCTCATCGACAATGTCAACAGCGCGGAAGTCCTGCTGTCCAATATGGACTATGCGCAGGTCTCCGCCGCGGTTGTCACACAGGAATTCATCGACGGAATCCAGAACAGCTATCTGGAAGAAGTAAAGTGCCGTTTCCCGGACAGGTTCTTCGTTTTCGGAATGTGCGAATTCCGGAAACCGGGCTTTTTTGAGGAGGCCCGACTGTTGATTGACAGGGGCTTCAAGGGAATAAAGATTCCCGCGGCAAGACTTCTTCTCCCCGATGAAAGGGTTATGCTCAACTCTCCGGAGATGATGAGGATGTTCCACTTTATGGAAGACAAAGGCATCATCCTCCACATAGAACTGGCAGACGGGACCGCACAGGTAGAAGAGATGAAGGAGATCATCCGTGAGTGTCCGGACCTGAAGATACTGATCGGCCACTTCGGGATGGTCACGAGACCGGGTTGGATGGAGCAGATAAGACTGGCAGAAAACCCTAATGTCTTTGTGGAATGCGGAGGAATCACCTGGCTCTACAATGACGAATTCTACCCGTTTCCATCAGCGGTCAAGGCAATCCGCGAGGCTGCGGACGAAGTCGGAATGGATAAACTGATGTGGGGGTCGGACTACCCGAGGACAATCACGGCAATCACCTACAGAATGTCCTTCGACTTCATCCTTAAGAGCGGTCTGCTCTCGGAAGAAGATAAAGAGAAGTTCCTGAGTCTCAATGCAAAGGACTTCTTTGGATTCGGAGATCTCATCAATCTTCCTTACATTAAGAATATGTCAGAATAAAGAAAGGATTATGAAAGCAATCAGGATAACCGCGCCTTTTGAACTGAAATTGACAGAAATAGAAGAACCCTCCTGCGGCGACGATGAGGTTCTGCTCAAGATCAGATGCGCTGGCTTCTGCGGAAGCGATCTGAACACTTACAGAGGCGGCAACGCTATGGCGAAACCCAACGTGATACCAGGTCACGAAGTCGGAGCCGAAATCATCCGTACGGGGAAGAATGTTCCAAGCGGTTTCAGACCAGGAATGATTGTAACCGTGGACCCGTACACCAGCTGCGGCGACTGTGCTTCCTGCCGGAACCGCCGCTACAACGCCTGTGAACACAACGAGACTCTCGGAGTACAGCGTGACGGAGCGATGCGCGAATACCTTGCCCTTCCTTGGAGCAAAATCATTCCGGCTCAAGGGCTGACCCCGCGGCAGTGCGCTCTTATCGAACCGATGAGCGTAGGATTCCACGCAGTAAACAGAGCAAATACAACCGATAACGACGTCGTTATGGTTATTGGCTGCGGGATGATCGGAATCGGCGCCATAGTACGGGCATCCCTGCGTGGCGCTACAGTAATAGCTGTTGATCTTGATGACGAGAAACTCGAAACGGCGAAGTTGGTCGGAGCTGATTCGGTGGTTAATTCCGCCAGGGAGGATGTCAAAGAGCGGATTGCGGAACTTACCGGAGGACTGATGGCGGACGCGGTCATCGAAGCGGTAGGGAACCCCATCACGCAGAACCAGGCAGTAGAATGTGTCGGCTTCACCGGACGCATCGTATTCATAGGATATTCAAAGGCCGAAACTACCTTCAGCACAAGGCTCTTCGTGCAGAAGGAACTCGACATCAAGGGTTCGCGCAATGCCCAGCCGGAGGACTTCAGGGCTGTCATCAAATACCTCAGACGCGGTTCCTGTCCGTTCGACAGGCTGATCACGTCTGTGGTCAAACCCGAAAATTCCAGCGAGGCGATGGCCCGCTGGAATGAAAATCCCGGAAAGGTCTTCCGTATTCTGGTTGAGTTCTAGCGCCTCTTCAGCACTACAGCCTTTCCTGCCTTGGTCCTGATGTCATATTCATAGACTTTCGGGACAAGGTCTGTAGCGACCGGGCCGTGCACTAGCGGTTCCGCGATTTCCGCCGGTGCGAGAAGGTCGTTCGGGCAAGAGCCGGAAGCCTTTCTGACGCTTCTTCCCTTGAGCGGGACATAGGATCTGATGCGGAGAATTCCTCCGATCGATGAATAAACCTTCGCTTCGGAGAGTCCTCCGTCATTCCACTTCATATCGACCTTGAAACCGCCGCGTGCCCTCAGACCGGTGACCTGGCCTTCCGCCCATTCCGAAGGAAGGGCTGGAAGCAGGTGGACTGCGCCGTCGTGGCTCTGGAGCAGCATCTCAGCGACCCCTGCGGTGTAACCGAAATTTCCGTCGATCTGGAAAGGAGGATGGGCATCGAAGAGATTCGGGTATATACGTCCATTCGGATTCGTTCTCATCGCACGGTCGGAAGGAAGGAGATTGAGCATATTATGGATGATCTTGACAGCGTGCTCCCCGTCCAGCATCCTCGCCCAGAAATTTATCTTCCATCCCAGACTCCATCCCGTGGCCATATCCCCCCTCTGTCTAAGGGTCGTCGCTGCAGCAGAAAAGAGTTCAGGATGAGAGTATGGAGAGATCTGGTTGCTCGGATAGAGGCCGTACAGGTGAGAAATGTGACGGTGCTCGTTCTTTGGATCGTCAAGATCCTGCTGCCATTCCTGCAACTGGCCATATTGGCCGATCTGCATTGGCGGAAGCTTCGATGCCATAGCAAGTGCCTCTGAGCGGAAATCCGCGTCCGTACCGAGTATGGAAGCAGCCCGGGCTGCGGATGTCAGGGCATCGAACGCTATCTGATTGTCCATCGTGCAGCCGGCGGTTATTGGAGTCGTCTTGCCCATCGGACCCTGTTCCGGGCTGACAGAAGGGATACATACCATATACCCGGTGCGGGGGTCTTTCTGAAGATAGTCGAGATAGAAAAGCGCGGCGTCCCTTATCACAGGATACCACTCCTTCAGGAATTCCTTGTCTCCTGAATAGAGGTAATGCTGCCAGATGTGGGTGGTCAACCAGGCCCCGCCGTTAGGGTACATTCCCCAAGTGGCTCCGTCGATCGGGCCTGCAACCCTCCAAATGTCGGTGTTGTGGTGCGCCATAAAGCCGCGGCACCCGTACATCTCCTTTGCGGTCTTCGCTCCGGTGACGCTAAGATCCCTTATCAGTCCGAAGAAAGGAGGAAGGGTGGTCTGAAGATCTGTCACTTCCGCAGGCCAGTAGTTCATCTCGGCGTTTATGTTGATGGTGTATTTGCTGTCCCAAGGAGCGTTTTCGCTGTTGTTCCAGATTCCCTGGAGATTCGCCGGCTGGCCTCCCGGCTGGGAGGAGCAGATCAGCAGATACCTGCCGTACTGGAACATCAGGGCGGCAAAGGAAGGGTCGTGGTCCGATGAGTACTCCTTCAGTCTGACATCAGTCGGATTGCCGGAGGATGCAGTCCGGGCGAGAGACAGGGAAACGGTTTTGAATTGCCTGTGGTACAAAGACTTGTGATTTCCGTACAATTCGTCGAAAGGGCGGCCGTCAACGGCCTTGAGTAGATTTTCCGCAACCGCTTCCTCATCCCCTGAGATGTCGTCGTACGCCCGGAAATTGGTCGCAGCTACGAGATAAAGGGTGGCTTCGGCAGCGCCTGAAACAGTGATTGCATCGTCAGTTATGCTGACGCTTCCGTCCGATACCGCGCTGATTCTGGTTTCAGCCTTGATTCCGGCGCCGACTCCTTCCTGTTCGACTCCCCTGTTTCGCGCGACGAGCGCGTTTCCTTCCCTGCAAGTCTTCGGCTCCTCCATCTTCGGATCGATCCTTACGGTGAAGTTGAGCGCTCCCTTACTTGACGATGTCAGTCTGATGACAATCGCATTGTCCGCCAAAGAGGCAATCACCTTCCTTTCATATTCCACTCCGTTCATCGTGAAATTGGTGGTAAGGATGGCGTCCTCGATATCAAGTTCACGCCTGTAGCCGGAGACCTCCCCTTCCGGCCCCATATCTATAGTCAGTGTAGCAAGGGGCAGGAAACGCATTCCGTCCTTGTGGGTGAAAAAATTCTTGTCGATGATCTCAGCTGCCTTCTCTTCCTGTCCGGCGAAGATCAGGGATCGCACCTGAGGGAGGAGTTCTTTCGCTGCAGGAGCATTGTTGTCGTGAGGAGAGCCCGCCCAGAAAGTGCTCTCATTCAGATCCATCTGCTCAAGCGCGACCCCGCCGTAGACCATGGCTCCAAGGTGTCCGTTTCCGAGCGGAAGCGCTTCCCACCAGGTCGCGGCAGGTTTGTCATACCATAATTTCAATGTCGAAGCCTTGGCACGGTCAAGGCCTGAGGCTGGTTCAGCGAGCAGTACAAGGGCGGCCGCCGCAGCGATGATTGTCAGGATTCTTTTCATTCCGGATGTGGTTTAGAAAAGCAATTTAACCAAAATATTTTTATTTTCCGATTCTAATCTCTATTTTAGTCTATGAAAAATCGTATTAACCCTAATAATAACATGAAACGATTCTTATTTATTTCAGCGGCATTTTTTGTTTCCACGCTGGCGACAGCCCAGCCTGCCAAGGAAGATTTCAAAACCACCGGCTCCAACCAGCCGGGCAAGGAGTACCCTATGGTAAACTCCGAAAGATGTGTACGTGTACGTGTAGCCGCCCCGGAGGCCAAGAGTGTCAAACTCGACATCGGGGGCGTCAAGTATGAACTCAAGAAGGATGCCGATGGCTTTTGGACCGGAGATTCCGCTCCTCAGGACGAAGGCTTCCACTATTATCAGCTCAACATCGACGGAGCGGACGTTCCTGATCCCGGCAGTCTTTATTATTATGGCGCAAGCCGCTGGGGAAGCGGCATTGAGGTACCTGCCCACGACCAGGACTTCTACCAGTTGAAGAATGTCCCGCAGGGACAGGTACGCGAGATGTACTACTGGTCCGAGACAAACAAGTCAATGCGCCACTGCTTCGTTTACACCCCGGCGGAATACGACAGGAACGCAGACAAGAGATACCCTGTACTCTATCTCCAGCACGGTGGTGGAGAAAGCGAGCACGGATGGGCACAGCAGGGCCGTACCGCCCAGATTATGGACAATCTGATCGCCGAAGGGAAAGCCGTTCCTTTCATCATTGTTATGGACAACGGTTCCTGGACAATGCCGCGTCCACAGGGACCCCGCCCTCAGGCAGGGCAGGCTCCACAGGGAGAGCGTCCTCAGGGACAGCAAGGCCAGAG
>CAYFVE010000118.1:0-6619 GCA_964346605.1 uncultured Muribaculaceae bacterium
CCGTTCTTCGGGAGTCCCGGACAGACACGTTCTGCCCGGGACTCTTTATTTGCTTGGGGGCGAGACTTATGTCTGACTGACCTTAGGAGTTACTGAGAGGTGGATTGAACCTGTGGGGAGGAGGAGTGAATCTACACGGAAGGTATATTGTTGGATTGTTGGATTGTTGGATGGATGCCAGGTGGTTTGGTGGATGGGTTACTGGAAGAAAATTCAAAAAAAAGGCGGAGCTTGTGCAAGAATTTTTTTAAACGTTATTTGGTTGAATGAAGTTTTTTTTGTAAATTGCATATTATTATTGTGAAAAAGAGGGGGGAGAGTTGAAAAATGTTCGGTTTTTGTGAAAAACCGGGTCTTTTTCAGGGCCTCAAGCAGGGGTTGGAAAATGTAATCGTAGAGGGCTGTAAAAATTAGCAAAAATGGCTTTAAGATAGCCACAAACACGAAAAAAGTTTGAAAAATATTGTTTATTTAAATAAACGTGCTATCTTTGCAGGGACAAGTCAGCATTTTTGGTGGCTGTGTTGTGCATATTGCAGACTGTAACCATAGTGATGTTTGATGAGAAATTTAATCTAAAATATTCATTCGCAAGAGGTAAGAAAAAGAATTCGAACTGAAAATTATGTATTATTACTTTATCAATTTTGTTTTTTAGCTATGAACAAAAAAATCAAAAATCTGTTCCTTGCCGGAGTTCTAGTACTGGGCTTCGCAGGGGTAGCCGTATCTTGTACGGACTACGATGATGACATCAACAAAATGCAGGACGACATTGCGGCGCAGGCCTCTACGATCGCTTCTCTGAAGACGACTGTAGAGCAGCTCCAGAGCTCTATCAATGCCGGTGCTGTCATTACGAGTGTCACTGAACTTACAGGAGAGCCGGGTGGCTGGAAAGTCACTCTCTCCGATGGCAAATCATTCGACATCAAGAATGGCGCCAAGGGCGCTGATGGCGAAAAGGGCGCTGATGGCTCAATTGTAACCATCGGTGAAGATGGTTACTGGTACATCGACGGTCAGAAGACCGACGTGGTAGCAAAGGCTCAGGATGGCAAGGCAGGATCTGTCGTTACCATCGGTGATGACGGCTACTGGTACATCGACGGCGAGAAGACCGAGTACAAGGCTGCTTCCGAGTCCAACATCGTTTGGGATACCGAGAACGGCGTTCTCAAAATCACTGTCGGTGAGGAAACCTTCGAGGTCAACCTCAACGCGGCTCTCACAAGCCTTGTTTTCCAGCCTCAGGTTTATGTAGGCGGTGTCGAAGGTATGCTTTACACTTCTCTCACCTATCTTAAACTTGTCAACCAGACTGTCAATAAGAAGGCTACTCTTGACACCAAGGAAGAGAGATGGATCCCTGCCATTGACTTGGTTGAGGATGAACTTGAGGCGGCAGCTCAAAAGATTTACGCAGAGGTTGTCGCTCTTGGACTTCCTCAGAATGAGAGTTATCTGCTTATTCAGGAGAAACTCGATTCTCTTACCGCTCCTTACATTATTAAGGAGGCCGGTGATGTTGAGGCTCAGTATCACTTCAACAACTCAGACGTGACCCTCGATGAGTCTTACGAGTACTCTTTCATTGTCAAGGAGAACGTTCCTTACATCAGGGCCACCGCGTCATCTGACTTTACTGTTGTTCCTGCTTTCGTATCATACGAGAACGGCAACCTCAAGGTAAAGGTCAAGGTGTTCGGCACTCCTGCTGTCCCTGCTCTTTACAGCAACAGCTACTACTATGGCGGCTTATCAGGATCCCTTGTCGGAACCAGGGCTGACGCCAATGGTAATGAAACATCGATTCTTGAGACCAGAGCTCTTGGATCTGATGACTATTCAAGCTACATCTCTGTAGTTGGCCTCCCGGCTAAGAAGGGCAACCCTACGGTTGTCTCGGACTACGCTACAATCCTCGGTGACAACTATGCCGAGTTCACAATCGCCGAGCCTCAGCTTGTTGCTTCCGAGCACTTCAACAAGAAGACCAGCGGCGTTTATCCTAGGCTTGAGAACCATTACAGGGAGTCAATGGATGACTGGTACACTGATGGTCCTGGTTACCCATCTTCCTACTATAAGTTCAAGAATAACGGATACATCATCTGGCAGGAGAACTATAACCTTGAAGATGCGCGCGCGACATCCGATACCACTGTTCTTTACACCGAGTCTCTCGACCTGAACACAATCGTAGCAGCCCACTTCAATGGCAATGAGCTTCCTCCGACAATGGGTGGCATGTTCCACAACGAACTCACTGATGCGAAGATGGAGGAACTCGGCCTTACCTGGAAGTTCGAGCTTGTAAAGAACTACAAGATCGGCGAGCCTAAGACAGATCAGGCTGACTTCGCTACGCTCTCTGCAGACGGTATCTTCACTCCTAAGGTTTTCGGTACAAACGGTCAGGCCGCTGTAGGCCGTACACCTGTTGTACGTGTTTCCCTTATGCACGGTGAGAATGTTGTTTATGTTTCATTCATCAAGATCTTCATCACCGATGTCGATCCTGTCGAGCACACTTACACTCTCCACCCGGTTGACAACAAGGGCGTGAACGCGTTCAAGGCTGGTTGCTTCGTTGACTCTCTCCAGACAACTGTCGAGGAAATGAATGTTGAGATTTACAACAACACTCTTCCTAAGGACAAGTTCCACAAGGTTTACGATGCATTCGACTATGACGATGAAGGTATTGGCTATGCTGTGGATATCTATGATCCTAACTCTGCTACAGAGGCGACACACGTCATCAGATGGTATGTCGATTATGAAGACCTCTATGAGCTTGCAGCCCAGGCTATCGCTGACAAGAAGCCTCTTCCTGATTCAATTTCCCTCAATGTCTGGTATTACGATGAGACAAACCCTGACTCAAAGGTAAGCATTGTCCTCAAGGCTGGTGTTCCTGATCTTGCAGATCTTCTCAAGTACGACATCACAGCTCCTGAGTACGTTGCAAGCTACTGGGATGCTGAACTTACAGCTACCAACTACAATGTCAAGGTTCCTGCCGTAGGCTCTGACGATGACGATCTCTGCCAGTTCGTAGTTCCTATGAACGCATCATTCAAGACTGTCCTCGAAGGTGACAAGAAGGGCCAGATTCTTCTTGACAACGCCAACAACCTTTCTGTAGAATACTTCTTCTGCAAGGATGTTACAGGCATCAAGAAGATTGGTGACATCGATGTCAAGTTCTCTCTTGAATCTGGCGTAGAGCGTTCTACCAACCTTTATGCTGCAATCAAGGGCGCTAACGGCCAGTTCGGTGATCCTGAGCTCATTGCTTCAATTGACAACGAGGCTGATGCTTACTCTTGGAACATCTTCAACTATATGAAGGGCAAGGATCAGGGCAAAACGATATGTGACACCCTCCTCAATACAGGTAAGATGTACACCCTGATCGGTGCTGTCGGCTATCTCTGCGGCGATGAAGACTTCCCTATCGAGCTTACATTCCAGGGTGTTGATCACTTCCGCGCGAACATCATCCGTCCTATCGAGATCACTTCAACTCCTTCTGAGGGCTTCGTTGATGGCGTCTCATTCGGTAAGCCTGGTTCTTATGTTGAGATCGGTTCACTTGTCAATCCATTCGACTGGCGTGGTGAGTACTTCAATGCATCCGAGAAGAAGAACAATGTTGTAACATACTACAATGAATATCTCTGGGATTACTATGGAGTAGAGTCAATCACTATCGACACTGAGAATGCCATGACTGACCTCTATGGCACGAAGCAGGGCCTTCCTTCTTCACTCGTAGTTCAGCAGTGGGATAGCAAGGACGATGTAATCTTCCCTGGCGACGGTACCACTCCGGCGAAACTCTATGCTGATAATACGAACGAACTTGAGGAAGATTCAGAGCGTGGATTCCTCACATACTACAATAACCTTGTTACTGTACAGAAGGACTTCAACATCTACGTAACCGCAGTCATCAAGTACACATTCGGTTATCTCAGAACAGAGGAGATTACCATCCCTGTCAAGAAGACAATCGGACAATAATCTGACACTCCAATATTTGAGAGGCGCTCTTTGAGGGCGCCTCTCTTTTTTTTATCTTTGCGGGAACAATAATTGTTGTAGATATATTTTCGTTTAAACTGAAGTCTTATGTACAGAAAGATTCTGTGTTTCCTGATGGTCCTGTGTATAGCCGCTCCTCATTCTTTCGCGAAAAAGCCGAAAAAGGCTGTCGCCGAGGTCGTGGAGAAGTCGATCGATCTCGGAGTCCTCAGGAGAGATGACTGCGTAAGGACCGCTACAATCCATATAAAAAATACTGGTAATCAGAAACTTGCGATTTACTCATCTTCGTCGGACTGCCCTTGCGTTACCACGGTTCTTCCAAAGCCTGTCAAGCCTGGTCAGACGGGGGTGGTGACTGTCAAGTATGACGGCCGTCTGAAGCGCCCTTCCAGGTTCAAGATCTGGGTTTACTTTTCGACGAGTGGAAAACCCGCTAATTTCCGCATTGCAGTGCAAGGGGAGTTGCTTGAAAAGTAATGTTTATATTTTGTGAAATGAAATTTTTATATTAATTTAGCATCGCCAAATACGCAAAATTATATTAATTACTATTATGAAACGTATATTAACTATTCTTGCAAGCCTTGTACTTGCTGCATCGTTCTCAGTCGCTAACGCTCAGGACGATTTTGACGGACACTGGTTCCTTCAGCTCCAGGGTGGCGCTGCTGAGACCATCGGTGAGACGGTCTGGACCGATCTCCTCTCGCCTTCAGCCGCAGTTTCCCTCGGTTACAAGTTCTCTCCTGTGTTCGGTGCCAGACTCAATGTCAATGGCTGGCAGGGCAAGGGAGCCGTTCTGGCCAACGCTTACAAATTCAATTACCTTGAAGGCGGCGTTGATTTGATGGCCGACCTCGCTTCACTTTTCGCAGGCTACAAGTCTGACCGTACCCTTAACCCTTACATCTTCGGCGGCGCCGGTGTCAACTATGCTTTCAATAACGATGAAGCAAAGAAACTCGCCTCTGATTTCCCCAAGGTGAATTACCTTTGGGATGAAAACAGCATCTCCCCTGCTCTCAGGGCCGGTGCTGGTTTGAACATCAGACTCACCGATGCCCTTGCACTCAACCTCGAAGGCAATACGAGCTTTATCAACGACCACTTCAATTCAAAGAAGGGTTCGAAGGCCGACTTCCAGATCAAGGCTCTTGCCGGTCTCGTTTTCACCTTCGGCAAGGCTAAGGCAGCTCCTGCTCCTGTTGTCGTCCCTGCTCCAGCACCTGCCCCTGCCCCGGCTCCTGTCGCAGAACCGGAACCGGAACCTATCGCAGAGCCGGAACCGGAACCTATCGTCGAGCCTGTCTTCGAGTCTCTCCAGCGCAACATCCTCTTCATCATTGACAAGTGGGACATCCGCGAAAGCGAGCAGCTCAAGATCGACGAGGTTGTGGAGTGCCTCAAGGACAACCCTGACACCAAGGTCCGCGTCTCAGGTTATGCAGACAAGGCTACCGGTACTGCAAAGAGAAACCAGTTCCTCTCACAGAAGAGGTCTGAGGTTGTCACAAAGGCGATCATCAATGCGGGCATCGACAAGGACAGGATCATCACCGAGTATTTCGGCGACACCGTCAATCCTTTTGAGACTCCGGAAGAGAACCGCGTAGCGGTTTGTCTGGTTAAATAATTGACTTCTCAGAGCCTTTTTCAGGCTCAAACATCTTATAGAGTCTGACTGATGTCCTAATCGGTCAGACTTTTTTTCAATTAGGGAAATATTGAGTAAATTCGCTTGGTTTTTGCATCATCAATCTGTTATGACAGAAAAGACAGGATATATTTCCCAGATCATCGGCCCTGTTGTCGATGTCCATTTTGAAACGGGCTCTGCAGAGAGCTCGCTTCCGCGAATTCACGATGCTCTTGACGTCGATAGAGGCGAAGGCAGGAAACCGCTTGTCATCGAGGTGCAGCAGCACATCGGTGAGGACACCGTGAGGTGCGTCGCTATGGATTCGACAGACGGGCTCAGGCGCGGGATGAAGGCTGTCAGCGCCGGTGCGCCGATCTCGATGCCGACTGGAGGACAGATCAGAGGCAGGGTCATGAATGTTGTTGGAGATTCGATAGACGGACTTGGCCCCCTCAGCGAAGAGAATTCGCTCCCAATACATAGGGAACCCCCTAAATTCGAGGATCTCACGACGTCTCAGGAGGTCCTTTACACCGGAATCAAGGTAATAGACCTTCTTGAACCTTACCTCAAGGGAGGCAAGATCGGTTTGTTCGGCGGCGCCGGTGTCGGCAAGACAGTCCTGATCAAGGAACTGATCAACAACATCGCGAAGAAGCATAACGGATTCTCGATTTTCGCCGGAGTAGGCGAGCGTACCAGGGAGGGTAACGACCTGTTGCGCGAGATGATAGAGTCCGGTGTCATCAAGTATGGAGATGAATTCCAGAAGAGTATGGACAAGGGACACTGGGATCTTTCAAAGGTTGACAGGAATGAACTGGAAAAATCCCAGGTTTCGATGGTTTTCGGCCAGATGAACGAGCCGCCGGGGGCGAGGCAGTCCGTGGCCCTCTCCGGCCTTACTCTCGCCGAGTCTTTCCG
>CAYFVE010000119.1:0-6607 GCA_964346605.1 uncultured Muribaculaceae bacterium
CGATGGAATACCCTGTCCAGTTCTTCCTGGACCTTGCGTGGGACCCTGACGCCTACAGGACAAACGAGTCCATCGCGGCGCACACAAAAGCCTTTGCCAAGGAGCAGTTCGGCGCTGAACACGCCGATGAAATCGCCAGGCTCATCACCGACTACGGGACAATGGCACGCAGATGCACTCCGGAACTTCTCTCCGAGAGGACATATTCATTCGAGTATGATGAATGGCCTTGGGTCCTCAATCAATGGAAGGAACTGGAACTTAAGGCTTTGCGCCTTAAATCAAAGATGCCGCGCGAATATGTGGACGCTTTTGAAGAACTTGTCAGCTTCCCTATCGAGGCCTTCGGCAACCTGCACGAGATGTACTATGCGAAAGCGATGAACTCACGCACTACCGGAAGCGAGAAGAACCATTGGGCTGATCTCACCACGGCCTGCTGGAACCGTGACCGGGAACTGATGAACCACTACAACAAGGAGATTGCGGGCGGCCGTTGGAACCATATGATGGATCAGCCGCACATAGGCTACCGTTACTGGCAGATGCCGGATCAGGACATCGAACCGACTGTGGAGCGCGACGATTCTCCTCAGGGACACTGCTTCGTTGAAAAGGAGGGCTTCATTTCGATTGACGGAGACAGTTATGCATTCGAGGACGGCATCCGGAAGCTCGACGACATCGGACGCGAGGGGATAGGGATCACCGGAGGGCCCGGAGCGACTGTTGAATATTCATTCGAAAACGAGAGTGAAGGGATGGCGGAAATCACACTCTGGCTCTCCCCTTCCCTGAACTGGAACGACACCGGACTCCGCTACCGGATCAGCATCGACGGGGGCGAACCATTGAAAGTCAACATCCACGAAGGGTTCAACAACCGCATTATGGAGCGTTGGGAGGCCGAAAGCATCATCAAGAGCGTAACCGGGTTTGAAATCGCTCCCGGAAGGCACGAGATGAAGATAGAACTTCTGGAAGAGAGCATTATTATACAGAAACTTACCATAGATTTCGGTGGGATGAGGCCATCCCGGCTCGGACCGCCGCAATCGGAAAGGAAAATATGATGAAGAGAGCTGCTGTTCTGTTTTTGTTGTGCATTGCGGCCGCAGGCTGCGTGGCGCAGACTGAAGTGACGTTGCCGAGAGTGTTCGGCGACTCAATGGTGATACAGAGAAACCAGACAGTGAATGTCTGGGGCACGGCGGAAGCCGGTGCTGACGTGAAGGTCAAGTGGCGCGGTCAGTCAGTCAGGGCAAAGGCGGCGGCAGATGGGAAATGGTCGGTGAGGCTGGATCCGACTGAGGCCGGAGGGCCTTTCAAGATGAAGGTCGGCGGCAAAACCTTGAACGACATTATGGTTGGAGACGTGTATCTCTGTTCCGGACAGTCAAATATGGAACTACCCGTAAGGCGCTGTCTTGACGCGGTGGCTGAGGACGTGAAGGGCTATTCCAATCGAAACATAAGATACCTGGGTGTCCCGACGGACTTCGAATTCCAGGGAACCAAGGATGACATCTCCGGAGGAAATTGGGAAGTCCTTGACTCGGACAGCACCGCAATGAACTGGGGCGCCGTCTGCTATTTCACCGCCAAAGCGCTTCAGAAACAGGATCCGGACGTTCCGATTGGAATGATAAACTCATCCGTCGGCGGTTCTCCCATTGAGGCCTGGATGTCAGAGAAGACCCTCCCGGATTATGCTCTCGATGAACTCAGGCTGTTTCAGGACAAAGAGTACCTTGACAGCATCATAGACTTCAACAACCGACTCTACTCCGACTGGCAGGAAGCGCACAATGCGATTCCGGAGAACAAGGATGCCGCCTGGAAGGGGGTCGATATATTCAGTACAGACTGGGCGAAGGATGCCTCAGGAGAGAACATCTACGGAAGCCATCTGCTTCGCCACAACGTGACTCTTTCAGAGGACCAGTCATCCGGTGACGCCGTACTGCACCTCGGAGCAATGATCGACGCCGATTCAGTCTTCGTCAACGGAAAATGCGTAGGCAACACGACCTACAAATATCCACCAAGGAACTACAAGGTCCCGGCTTCAGTCCTGAAGGCGGGAGACAATCTCATTGAAATACATCTCTACGCCTGCGGAGGCAGCCCCGCCGGTTTCGTCAGGGAAAAGAAATACAGCCTTGAGACAGTTTCGGGCAATATCCTGCTGACAAGCGGCTGGGAGCACAAGGACGGCAGAAGGATGCCAGAAAGAGCAAGCGAGGTCTTCCTCCGATACAAGGCGGCTGGTCTTTACAATGCTATGATACACCCTCTCGATAGTTTCCGTACCTCAGGTGTCATCTGGTATCAGGGAGAAAGCAACTGCAGCAATGCTTCAGACTACAGCGGACTGCTGAAAACAATGGTCAGTGACTGGAGAAGCAATATGTCACACGAGGATCTCAAGTTCTACATCATCGAACTGGCAGCCTTCGAGCACTCGGAACTCACGGACAACGACTGGGGATGGAACAGGATCCAGAAGGAACAGCGGAAGGCAGCGGAAGAGATGGAAGGAGTCTATCTTGTTCCAAACGCTGACCTCGGAGAGTGGAACGACATCCATCCTCAGGACAAGAAAACCGTCGGCAACAGAACTGCGTACACGATCATAAAAAGCAATAAATAAAACAAACAATTATGGAACTAAACGAAACAAAGGGCTTCTACAAGCTCAACTGGCTTCAGCGGGTCGGATTCGGATCCGGCGACATGGCCCAGAACCTCATCTACCAGACCATCAGCATGTGGCTGCTGTTCTTCTACACGAACGTCTTCGGTCTCGATCCGAAAGCAGCTGCCCTGATGTTTCTGGTGGTCAGGATTGTAGATGTGATCTGGGATCCGATTGTCGGAGCATTCGTGGACAAGAGGAATCCAAAACTCGGGAAATACCGCGCGTACCTGATTCTGGGCGGTATTCCTCTGACAGGTTTTGCGATACTTTGCTTCTGGAACGGATTCAGCGGCTCCCTCATCTATGCCTACATCACCTATGTCGGAATGTCTATGTGCTACACCCTGGTGAACGTGCCTTACGGGGCTCTCAACGCATCTTTGACACGTGACACCGATGAAATCACCATCCTGACATCGACCAGGATGTTTATGGCAAATCTCGGCGGACTTGCAGTCTCGATGGGTATTCCGGTCCTGGTGAAACTATTCTCCAGGAGTGGTGAACTCGTGGGAGAACAGGCTATGCCTGCAGACGGACACGCCTGGTTCCTTACTATGCTCGTATATTCGCTCGTCGGCCTCTTTTTCCTGATCTTCTGCTTCACTCAGTGCAAGGAAAGAGTCGTTATGGACCAGAAGGAGACCGCAAACGTCAAGGCCTCCGACCTCTTCACCGAATTCACACGCAACCGCCCTCTGCGCGTACTTGCGTTCTTCTTCATAACCGCATTCGCCATGATGTCAGTAGGTAATGCAGCAGGCTCATACTATATGCAATACAACGTCAGTTCAACCACTGCTCAGATGTCCATATTCATGGGCCTCGGTTCAATCCCCGCATTCATATTCATGCCTCTGGTTCCGGCAATCAAGAAGAAAGTGGGAAAAAAGGGAATGTTCTACATCTTCCTCAGCGTCGCCATCTTCGGTATGGCCCTGCTCTATCTCGTCTCTGTGATTCCGGCGCTAAGGTCTCAGATCTGGATCGTCTATTTCGCCCAGTTCATCAAGTCAACGGGTGTCATCGTAGCCACCGGCTATATGTGGGCTCTCGTTCCTGAAGTCATCGCTTTCGCTGAATATACCTCCGGACGCAGGATTTCCGGCATCGTGAACGCGCTTACAGGAATTTTTTTCAAGGCTGGTATGGCTCTTGGAGGAGTAGTTCCAGGCCTGGTTCTCGGAATGACCGGATTCAATGCGAAACTCACTGAGCAGAGCGCTTATGCCCAGCAGGGTATTCTCTGGCTCCTTTGCGTCATCCCTGCCATCCTTCTTGTGGTCGCGATGTTCATCATCAGCAAGTACGAACTCAGCGATGAGAAGATGGACGAGATCAACAAGGCCATTGAAGAAAGAGCGATGAATCAGTAACACCAAAACAATATCATTATGAAAACACCGAAGAGATATCTTTTCCCCGCCGACTATATGGCTGACCCATCGGTCCATATCTTCAACGGCAAAATCTACATCTATCCTTCACACGACTGGGAGTCCGGCAATATCGAGAACGACAACGGAGACCAGTACATTATGAAGGACTACCACGTCCTCTCCATCGAGGGTGACCCGATGACGGGCGAGGTAGTGGATCACGGCTGCGTGCTACGTCAGGAGGAAATCCCTTGGCACGGCCGCCAGCTTTGGGACTGCGACGTCGCAGAAAAGAACGGAAAGTACTATATGTACTTCCCGATGAAGGACAGGAATGATGTCTTCCATTGGGGCTGCGCTGTCGCAGACCGTCCTGAAGGGCCGTTCGTTCCACAGCCGGATCCGATGCGCGGAAGCTACAGCATAGATATGTGCGCAAGAAAGGATGAAGAGGACGGAGAATACTACGTCTATTTCGGAGGACTTTGGGGCGGACAGCTGCAGCGCTACAAGGACAACATCCATCTGGAGGAACCATATCTCCCTGAAGGAGAACAGGATGCGCTGCCTGCAAGAGTTGTCAGGTTAAGCGATGATATGCTTCAGTTCGCTGACGACCCTAAGCCGGTTTACATCGTTGACGAAGAAGGGGAACCCCTCAAGGCAAACGATCCGCACAGATTCTTCGAGGCAAGCTGGGTCTTCAAAAAGGACGGCAAGTACTATTTCGTGTATTCGACCGGAGACTCACATCTTATCTGCTACGGCGTCAGCGACAACAAGTTCGGACCGTTCACCTACAAGGGTGTGATCCTTACTCCTGTGGTTGGATGGACAACCCATATGGCCATTATCGAATGGAAAGGCAAATGGTACCTATTCCACCACGACAGCGTTCCGTCAGGAGGGAAATCCTGGCTCCGCAGCCTCAAGGTCTGCGAACTGACCTTCAACGAGGATGGCACGATCCAGACGATCGACGGAGTCGATGACACCGAAGAAGCAAGGAAACTCAAAGAGGCGGAAGACGCCAAGAACGCCTGAGTTGGATCTCAAGCAAATAAAGTCGGCTAAAAATCGCTTTTTAGTCGACTTTATTTATAGTCTATGGGCGTCAGGAGATAAAGAAAGAGGATGACTTTCAAGTCCTGATGGACAATTTGGTCGGCATCATTTTTCCCAGTTGTCAGTTCGGAAAGGGGAAGCAAGGAGACCTTGCTTGTTGGTAAGGTTCGCAGAATCAGGGTTATCGGCCCAGGCGTAGCGTACGGCGACCGGTTCCGGCACATCAGGGCTGGAGACGATCACTGTACTTCCCTTGATCTCAGCGTCTGCCCAGACGAACTTCCTGTCTGCGCCGGCGATTGCAAAGTGCCTGAGCGCCCCATCCTGTGATTTCAGTCCGCCGGGACTGTTGAAGCTCAGTATTATTCTGCCGCCGGCAATCCTCATCCCTGAATATTCCGGACCGGAAGCGATGACATCCTTACCATAGTAGAGTTTTTCGGCATCGACGAAGAGAGTCTTGGCAAGATCCTTTTTGTTGAGAGGATGTATGTCGTTGTACTCACCGGTGTTGTAGCAGACCGCAAGGGCGGTGTTCGGGACTTTTTGAGCGGTCTTCAATTGCGCTTCGCGCAGTCTTGCCCAATCGCTGTCGGTAGGTTGGTCATGTTTGTCCATATAGTTCGGCAACTGGCAGATGAGGAACGGGAGTTCCCGGTTTCCGAAAAGTTCCCTCCACCCTTCGATAAGGTTTGTCAGGAAAGTTTCATATTCATTATACCTGCCGGCATTTGTCTCGCCCTGGTACCAGATGACGCCTCCGATGTTATAGTTCTTAAGTGGATGGATCATACCGTTATAGAGACCTGCGCCCGTAAATCCGCCCATCCCCGGGCGCATCATAGGGCGCATTTGGCCTGAGGACTCCATCCCGACCTTGTACTTCCAGGAGCCTGTGAGGTCAATGACAGCCTCGTCACCCTCTATCTTGTATGGTTTGTCGGGCACGAATCCGGCATCGCCGGCATTGGCGGTCAAGCGTACAGCGATGACGTTTTTGCCGGAATGCAGCACTCCGGCAGGGATATCGTACTTTCTTGGAGGCCCGAAATAGGAAGTTGAACCTACCAATGTTCCGTTGACGAAGACCTCGTCTCCATCCACCAGACGTCCCATATAAATCCTGGCATGACGTCCGGCCATTGACTCCGGGACTTCCACAGTCTTCCTGAACCAGACGATGCCTCTTGGGATTCCGCTCGCAGATAGATACGCCGGCTCCTCGACAGCCTGCCAATCGGAATCGTCCAGCGATTCAAGATGCCATACCCCCTGTCCCTTGTCACGCATCGATTCGGCCTGAATGTCGGCCCTCTCCTTCTCGGCACGTACTCTGTCATTGCGCAGAAGCCTTTCCTCATCAAGCCAGCTCTCGATAGCCGAACCGCCAAGGCTGGAAACCATCATTCCCTGGGGAATACCTGTCTTCACGTACGCTTCCATCGCATAGAAATATGCACGA
>CAYFVE010000120.1:0-6476 GCA_964346605.1 uncultured Muribaculaceae bacterium
AACCAGTACAATGTCCACGTCTATCACCAGTACTTCTGCACGGATGACAGTCTCGGCCTTCCTGACAATCAGATCAACGACATCCACAGGGACTCAAAGGGCAGACTATGGATAGCGACCGTCAACGGAACCTGTATCCGCACCGAAGATGACAGGTTCAAGAGGATTCCGCTTCAGGACAGGAACAACAGTTACACTCAGATTCTTGAGACAAAGTCAGGAACGATCCTGCTCAACAGTTCCTACACACTTCTGAAGTATGATGAGGAATCGGAGAAAACCGAAGTGGCCGTCCCGCGCTTCAACCAGAACGGAACCACGTGCAGAATCGCTCCTGACGGAAAGATATGGGCCGTTTCCCTAGGTTCGCTAAAGCGCTATGATCCAGAGACCTTCCAGCAGCTCGACTCCATTCCGACCCCGATCCAGGCCTATCACAGCTGTATGATGAGCAACGGGGAACTATGGCTCTCCGGAATGGGTCGGATGGCTATCTTCGACACTGGTTCCAAGGAATATGCTTCCCTTCCCGAAGCGATTTCTTCCAACCGTGTCCTTTCATCCTCCGATGTGGATCTGATATTTGCTATCGATGACAATTCCATCTTGTTGAACACCATCGGCAAGGGACTATTCTACTACTACAGAACTACCGGAAAGCTTATCCACCAGTCGGAACCGGGCTTCCCGTTCGAAGTTCCCCAGTTCAGGATCACTCAGATATTCAGGGACTCTCAGAGGAATATCTGGTTCGGATCCGAGGATCAGGGCTACAGTGTCTCCTATCTCTACAAGGATCAGTTCAACAACAACAAGTTCCTTACATCCTTGGTGGAGAACAAGTCCGTACTGTCCGTGACTCCAGACCGCAGGAGCAATCTGTGGATAGCCACTTCCAACGACGGCCTGTATGTGCATAATCTGAAAACGAACACCTTCCGTGAGATTGACCTCCACTCCCTGATCACTGACGCCCAGGTCGGCTACATCCAGTGCAATACTGTCTTTGTGGATCGGCAGGGTTATGTCTGGCTCCTCTTCTCCAACAAGTACAGGGTTCTCAGGTGCTCCTATGAGAACGAGCGTATTCGGGTCCTCGACACCTTCTTCTGCAACACTCCGATCACCATCTGTCAGGACATCAATGGGAATGTCTGGATAGGAGAGCTTGATTCAAGTCTCCGGAAGTATGACTATGCATCCGGAAGGATGGAGCCTGTCAAGGTGCTTGGAGATGAGTGGACATTTGTGTCGGCAATTATCAATGATGGAGAGGAACTGCTTGTCGGATCGTTCAACAATCCTGTCTCTGTCGTCGGGATAAACGACGGCAAACCTTCCGGTAAAAACATTTTCGACCATCCGGACTTTCACGACTGCATAAAGAGAAGCGTGATCATACCGACATTCCTGTTCAAGGATTTGACAGGAGACATCTGGCTCGGAACGGTGGCCAACGGTGTCATCAGGTATTCTGTGAAGGACAAGACTTTCTCCAGTGTGGAAGGACTTTCCTGCATTGATGTCAGTTCCATACAGGAAGACCGCCAGGGCAACATCTGGATCAGCACAATGAACGGACTTTGCAAGGTTGCAAGATCGTCCGGAGATGTCCTCAAGTACTATGAGGCGGATGGAATCGGAGGCAACCAGTTCTGCGACAGGTCTTCCTGCATACTCTCTGACGGAACGCTGATCTTCGGCGGCACACACGGACTTACCTGCTTCAATCCCCTTGACGTGCCTCAGAAACGTTCCGTACCGCTTGTCTTCGAAGATTTGAAAGTCCATAACAGGATAGTCCAGGCCGGACAGGACGCGCCTTTCAAAACAGCCCTTCACACAAAGCCTGACATCACGATAAAGCATAACCAGAACGGATTCAGCATCTCTTTCGCCGCACTTGACTATTGTGAACACGAGCGTACGCACTATTTCTATATGATGGACGGATTCGATTCATACGGAAGAGAGCCTCAACCTGAGAGTTCTTCCTCCTCCTTGGCTTGCGTGGTGGGCTAAACTGACCTATGCCATCCTCGCGGCCGTCATCCTCGGACTCTTCCTGATGGTGAGATTCAGGATGCACAGTGAGCAGAAGGCGAAGGAACTTGCTGAACACGAGAAGTCCGAAGAAAAAAGGCTCAACAAGATGCAGATGAGTTTCTTCTCCAACGTTGCACACGAGTTCCGGACACCTCTTACGATGATTTTAGGACCGGTAGCACTGCTTGGAGAGTCCGGAAACATTTCCGGGCAGGACAGGAACCTTCTTGGTGTCGTGCAGCGCAGCGTCAACTGGATGCTTCGTCTGGTCAACCAGCTTCTAGACTTCAACAAAATCGAGAACGATACCCTCAGGCTGAAGGTGAGTAAGACAGATGTGATTGAAGAACTCAATCAGATCGGGGAGATATTCCAGACAAATGCAAAGTCTAAAGGGATAGAATTGACCTCCCACGGACTGGAGGATTCCTTCTGTATGTGGCTGGATTCTGACAAACTGATGAAGATCGTGATGAATCTGATGTCCAATGCCCTAAAGTTCACCCCGAAAGGCGGCAGGGTGGATGTCTCTTTCGATGTGATGAACCGTGCCGAGGCCGACAGGCTCTTTCCGCTCACCCCGGACGACAAGGACATCCAGTATGCCAAGATCACGGTTGCCGACACTGGCCGAGGAATACCTGACGGCCAGCTTGAAAAGATTTTTGAACGGTATTACCAGCTCAACAATCAGGAGACGGGCACCTATAACTTCGGATCCGGAATCGGGTTGTACTATTCCCGCGCCCTGGCTAATCTGCACCACGGCTACCTGAAAGCGTGGAACAGGAACGATGTGATCGGAGACGGACTTGCCGGGGCTGTGTTCAGCCTGCTGCTTCCGGTCAGCGCGGACTCATATTCAGAGATGGAAAGGATGCCTCCTGAAACGGACCAGGCAAAGGTCTATCCGATTCCCGCCGGGAAATCGATAGGCATCACACAGGAGCCACCGGAGGGTTCTGACCAGAGAAAACTCGTCCTTGTGGTGGATGACGACATCGATGTCGCCAACTATCTGAAGATACTTCTTTCTCCGGTTTATAGGGTGAACACCTGTTTCGATGTGGATTCTGCGCTTGGGAGTATGAAGGAGGATGAACCGGACATAGTGCTCAGCGATGTCATGATGCCTGGCAAGGACGGCTTCGAGCTTTGCCGGTCGATAAAAACGGATCTGCAGCTGAGCCATATTCCTGTTATCCTGGTGACCGCGAAGGTGACTGTGGACAGCCAGGTCAAGGGTCTGGAGCAGGGTGCGGACGCCTACGTCACAAAGCCATTCGCCCCTGACTACCTCCTTGCCCTGCTAAAGTTCCAGCTTGAGAACCGTGACAAGCTGCGCAAGGTCCTGGGGTCGGCTGTCGGTACGGAAGAAATTGAGGGAGAGGGTCTTGCTCCGCAGGACAAGGCCTTTATGAACGACCTTTACACCCTTATGGAGAATGAGCTTTCCAATCCGGAACTGGACATCGCGCGTATGACCGGGATGATGAAGATCTCCCGCACCAAATTCTACTATAAGGTCAAGGGTCTTACCGGCGAGAATCCGAGCGTCTTCTTCAAACGATACAAGCTCAACCGCGCTGCCCGCCTTCTTCTGGAAGGAAAGAACAATATGTCTGAAATCGCCGATATGACGGGCTTCAGCACTCTTTCACATTTCTCCACCTCGTTCAAAAAGCAGTTCGGGGTCCCTCCGAGCGAATATAAAGGATAATTCAAAAACACAATTCCATTTGATATGAAAAAAGCAATAATGATTCTTGCAGCTTCGGCTTGCGCCCTCCCTCTGGCAGCGCAGCCAAAACTTTCCAAAGACAACATTGAAGAAGTGCTCAAGGCGATGACCCTTGAGGAGAAAGCCACCCTCCTTGTCGGTACGGGATGGGGGAGTATGACCGCCGGAAGCATGACAGCATCCAGCACGGTCCTTGTTCCGGGGGCGGCAGGCACGACCCGGGCCATCCCTCGCCTCGGTATTCCCCAGACAGTGCTTTCCGACGGCCCTGCCGGACTCCGGATCGACCCGGTAAGAAACGGGACCGACAAGACATTCTATTGTACGGGTTTTCCTGTAGGAACCGTTATGGCATCGTCTTGGAACACCGGACTTGTCGAGGAGTTCACCGCAGCAATGGGCAGCGAGGTCAAGGAATATGGCGCCGATGTCCTCCTCGCTCCGGGAATGGATCTCCACCGCAACCCTCTCTGCGGCCGTAATTTTGAATATTTCTCCGAAGATCCTCTTCTCTCCGGAAAGATTGCGGCGGCCTATGTCCGTGGTATCCAGAACAACGGTGTCGGTGTCAGCGCGAAGCATTTTGCGGCTAACGACCAGGAGACCAACCGTATGGAGAACGATTCCCGGATGAGCACCAGAGCCCTTCGTGAAATGGCTCTCAAGGGATTCGAGATTGTGGTCAAGGAATCCGATCCGTGGACCATAATGTCTTCCTACAACAAACTCAACGGACAGTACACCCAGCAGAGCCTTGAACTACTTACGACCATTCTGCGTGACGAGTGGGGCTTCAAGGGCATCGTCATGACAGACTGGGGCTCGAAAGAAGGCACTGTCGCTGCCGTCAAGGCGGGCAACGACCTTATGGAGCCGGGAATGGAGAACGAGATCCAGAGAATCGTAGAAGCGGTGAAGGACGGCACTCTCAGCCAGGAAGACGTGGACACCAATGTCCGCCGTATGCTGCACTATATCGTCCGCACTCCTCGTTTCCAGGGTTATGAATATTCCGACGCTCCGGATCTCAAGGCTCACGCGGAACTGGTCCGCAAGGGCGCT
Source organism: uncultured Muribaculaceae bacterium (assembly GCA_964346605.1). Classification (GTDB taxonomy): domain Bacteria; phylum Bacteroidota; class Bacteroidia; order Bacteroidales; family UBA932; genus Cryptobacteroides. Next base: position 4,850 of record CAYFVE010000120.1, read on the forward strand.
GCGGAGGGACTTGTCCTTCTTGAGAACAACGGCGTGCTTCCTCTCGAGGGAGTGAAGAATGTGGCTCTCTACGGCACGGCTTCCTACGACTTCATTGCAGGCGGAACCGGATCAGGCAACGTCAACAAGCCTTATGTCCGCAACATCGCCGACGGTCTGAAGGAAAATGGACTTTCAGTGGACAAGGACATCCGCGACTGGTATGAGAAATACATCTCTTTCAAGAAGACTGATATGAGGAACAGCGCCGCTTCCAACGGCCCGAGCATCCTTCTGGGCGATGCTGTCATTCCTGAAATGAAGGTTTCACGTGCATTCATCGACAGCAAGGTCGCTTCTACCGATGTGGCTGTCCTTACCATCAGCCGCAATGCCGGCGAAGGGGCTGACCGCAAGGCGGAGGCAGGTGACTTCACTCTTTCCGGACTGGAGGTCGAGTTGCTTCAGGACATTTGCGACGCCTACCATTCGGCGGGCAAGAAGGTTGTCGTCGTCCTTAACATCGGAGGCGTCATCGAGACTGCATCTTGGAAACATCTGCCTGATGCCATCCTTCTTGCCTGGACTCCTGGACAGGAAGGCGGCTACACTGTTTCAGACGTTCTCTGCGGTGCTGCCTATCCTTCAGGAAAACTCCCTATGACATTCCCTGTAGCCTATTTCGACATCCCTTCATCCTTCAACTTCCCGTACAACTACAGCGGCGCCAACTCGATGAATCCTATGGCATCCATCTTCGGCATCAGAAGGACGGCGGTCAAGGATGTCGACTATACTGACTACAAAGAAGGCATCTGGGTCGGCTACCGCTATTTCACGACTGCCGGAAAGGCTGTTTCCTACCCGTTTGGCTACGGACTTTCTTATACGACGTTCGAATATTCAAAGCCTGTCGTCAAGGTTGATGCCAGCGGCAATGTCACCGCGGCAGTCACTGTGACTAACACCGGCGCCGCGGCAGGGAAAGAGGTCGTAGAACTCTACATCACCGCACCGGAAGGAGGTCTCGTCAAGCCTGAGCTCGAACTCCGCGCCTTCTCAAAGACGCGCGAACTGAAGCCGGGCGAGAGCCAGACACTCACGATGACGGTGGATCCATACACCCTTGCATCCTTCAACGGGAAGGCCTCCCAGTGGGAGACAGCGGCCGGTACCTATATCGCGCAATTCGCTGCATCCGCCGATGACATCCGCGCCAAGGCGTCTTTCAAGATCTCCAAGCCTCAGTCCTGGAAGGTCCACGACGTCCTGAACCCGGAGTCTCCGGTCGAGGAGATCAAGGTAAAGTAGTTCCGCTTACTGCTTATGAGTCTTTTTTTGCTATATTTGTAGTTCAGACCGAAAGTCAATCAATTAAAACTTCAATATGGCAGACGAAACCATAATTTTCTCGATGAACGGAGTGGGGAAGACCCTTCCGAACAGCAACAAGGTGATCCTCAAGGACATCTACCTCTCTTTCTTTTATGGAGCCAAGATCGGCATCATTGGTCTGAACGGTTCCGGAAAGTCAACCCTCCTCAAGATCATCGCCGGAGTGGAGAAATCCTACAAGGGCGAAGTGGTTTGGTCTCCCGGCTATTCTGTAGGCTATCTGGAGCAGGAGCCTCAGATGGACAATTCCAAG
>CAYFVE010000121.1:0-5551 GCA_964346605.1 uncultured Muribaculaceae bacterium
TCATAGTCACACGACCAGTCTTGGGATTGACTGTGGTGTTGCCATAAAGAACATACTTTAAGTTTGCATCCTCAAGGGTAATGGCTGAGATGTTGCCGGTTCCTACGAGCCCAAAGCGTACCGCGCCAAGGATAGCAGAAAACTTGAGGCTTGCCGCATCCTCTGAATATGCAAATAAAGGAACGGCGCCAGACTTCTCATTTGCCACAGTGATAGCGAATGTGTTGTGCTGAGCGAAGACAAGATTCTCTTTGTAAGGATATGATGCGAAATATGCGACTGCACCTTTTTCGACCATAACTCCACCTTCAACTGGAACGAAAATTCCAGAAGAGGTTCCCGAACCGGAAGTCAGTTCATAGACCGCTTCCTTATCACCATTGTCAGTGACTGCATAGATTACTAGTTGATCACCTTCTTCCCAGGTTGTCTTTACAGTACCGCCTTCGATTGATGCGGTAATTGAATTATAGCCTTCCTTGGTCACCTCTGTGCCATTTTTCTCGTTTTCGTCCGTCTTATTCACCGGAGCCTCATAAACACAAGACAATGCAATTGCGATGGTAACAGCAAGGATGGTTATGTTGATAAAAAAATATTTCATCTTTGTTTTCATTAAGGTTGCTTTCATTAGTCAGTAGTGGATTCCTTCCCATAGATGGATCTGCAGAGTGACTTCAGCAGAGAATGATTGCTGTCATCGTGCCTATATTCCCAGAACATTGCCCCAAGCATTCCCCTCACTTTCACGAACTCGCCCTTGTAAGAGACGGATTCAGCATCGTCGTATCCAAGAAGCATCGTTCCCTTTTCATCAACAAGGTAAGGTACCTTTGCAATGTCATCCCATTTCTTGATGTTCTTTCCGGCATAGGTCCCTGTTGTTGAAGCGAGAATTCCTTCCATCTGGTTGTACTTGACATCCTCCGCGTATGGTGTTGTACCGTGGCCGTAGAACGGGACGCCAAGATTCTGCCTTGAAAGAGCTACACCGGCAATGCGATGAGCCTCCACTGATTCCTCACAAGAAATTTTCCTTGTGAGGCTTGAGCGGTATAGTGTCGAGTTATGGTACGGTGGCTTGCCCATATCGTAAGTCATCACATTGACATAATCGAGGTAAAGCATCGCTCCAGGCCAATCTACATAGCCTGCGCTTGAAGATGAAGCAAATGAAATGATCTTAGTATCACCTATTGTCTCACGAAGTTCCTTGAGCACAAGGTTGAAATTCTTCGCATCGTCAGAACTCTGGCCGTTTGTGTCCGGGCCACCGCCCGGATATTCCCAGTCAATGTCGATTCCGTCGAGACCGTAAGTGTCGATGTGTGATTTGCAAGACTTGCAGAACTCAGTACGCTTGATGGCGTCACGAGCCATCATACTGAATCCGTCAGCGTGTTCTCCCCAACCTCCGATCATCAGGAGGACCTTCAAGGATGGCTTCTGCTTTTTCAATGCCACAACCTTCTTCAGAAGATCAGTCTTTGCGATCTCTATGCCACCGTCCCCGGTCTTCGGATTGACAAAACGGCCGTGGCCATAGTTGATGTGCGTCAGACAGGTCGGGTCAATCGTGGAAGCATCAGTGTATTCAGTCAGGTATGCAATGATCATCGGCTTCTGCCCAAGGTACTCCTCTCTGCAAAGAACGGCGTTCCCAGCGATATCCGGGATTTCCTCTTCTTCAGCAGCGTGCTTGTTGATGATTGCCGGAGTATTGTCTTCTCCTCCGCAGAAAACCACAGAGAAAGACAGTATGAACGAAAGTATTATTATTCTAAAAAGTTTCATATCTTCAAAAGATTACCAGTTTTCAGTCTGTGTGAGATTGTATCCTCTCATCTTGTACTCATCAATTTGATTCTGGCCGATTGGAGCCATATATGAACGATCGAAGAAAGTCTCACGATTTGAGGCATTCCGGACGCAGTAGTAACCCACCATCTCGCTAGCATTTGATCCGTTGTATTTTACAACAGTTCCGTCAGCGTGCCGGACCTGAAGGACATTGACACGGTCCTTCATAAACTGAGGGTTCTCGACAGGGAAATTGACCCAAGGTCCGAGATACTTGTCAGGATTCAGGTCATAGTCCATATAATCAAGCTTGTACCAGCGGCGGAGATCCTTGATGCGGTTGCCTTCGTGAAGAAGTTCCATACGACGTTCGCGACGGATTTCCCAAATGAGCTCAGGAACATCGTAGTCCCTGGCAGGGTCATCAGGAATGGCGTTGATATTGAGGTGAGCGGTTTTCTTGACTCCGGCTGCAGAAGCTGCAGAACTGAGAGGGCGATCACGGAGGGCGTTGATTGACCTGTCAAGGTCACCTTGGGTTACAGCCGCACCTCCGAATGAGCGAGCAAGTTCAGCCTTTGCCTCGATCCAGTTGAGGACGATTTCACCAAGCCTCATAACAGGAGCATCGTTGACATTGTAGATGCCCTTCCACTCATCAAGTTGTGAATTGTTCTCATTGTAATAGGAGATTGCCTTGAAGGAAGCGAACTTGTAGCAGTATATCATTGAAGATGAGTGGATGTTCACCTTCCCGAAGAAATTGTCGAAGAAACGCGGGTCACGGGTCAGAACCAGGTTGGCGAGGCTAAAATCGTCAGCGCCGGCGACACTGGAGATGCTGTACGACTTGCCGTCCTGAAGATTGAAGGACTTGATGTACTCGAGATTGACACCTGTCTGTGACTCCTGACCTGAAGTGTAGGAACCGATGCAATGACGGATGCTTAGAGCGTCATCATAATGACGGTAGAGAAGGACTTCCTTGTTATTGGCAAGATCGTCAGAAACAAACAGGTCCTTGTAGGAACTTGAGAAATCGTACTTGCCACTATCCATAACGAGTCCGGCTGCCTTGACAGCCATCTCAAGATACTTTTTTGCGTGAGCTTCATCGCATCCGGCCTCTCCCTTGTGGTACTTCTGCCAAGTGCCTTCGTATAGCATAAACCGACTGATGAAACCGGCTGCTATATACCTGTTCAGATATTGCTTACCGTCATCGGTACGCATATTTTCGAGAATGTACTCACACATGTCATAGACCTTGTCCATAACAAACTGACGGCTGTCGCGGTCCTTGTACTGGGTATCAAGATCATCGTCCCTGACGGTTTCCTCAAAATAAGGAACATCACCAAAGACACCAACGAGGTCTGAATATTCATATACTTTGAAGAAATAGGCTACAGAAAGCCAGTGCGCATAGGCCTCAGCGCTGAAGTTCTCCTTGTAGGTATTCAGACGGTCGATGAGGATGTTCGTTTTACGGACTCTGGCAAAGCCCCAAGATGGTCCATAGTACTCAGAGAAGCAGGAACGGCTCTCGGAAGAGGATCCTCGTGAAGTAGGGACCTTGTTCTCGAATCGTGTCTGGGTTCCTTCTGATATAAAGTCGTCGCAGAAGGTTGTGCCACCTCTTACTGGGGCGAATTCCTGATTCCAGCCGACCCCGTATCCTTCAAAATACATTGGGTAGAAACCATTCACATAAAGTCTGACATCGCCTTCTCCTCTCCAGAAGTTGTTGTCAACAACCTTTGTAAGGGTAGGCCTGTCAAGCAGATCACCGTTGCAGGCGCAGAGCAGCAGAGCGGTTGATAATGCGATAATTATCCTTTTCATTGTCATCATTCTTTAGAAGTTTACCTGAACACCCATTGTCATCGTCTTGAAGACAGGAGTATTTACTCCGGTACGTCCCTGTGCATAGTTGCTGCCCCACATTGAGTAACCTGTGACACATTCAGGGTCAATCGGCAGACCGTGGAGTTTGTCCCAAGTTAGAAAGTTCTCAGCAGTGAAGTATATTCTCAGTTGTGAGATTCTCATTGTACGGGTGGCAACTTCTGGAAGAGTGTAACCAACTGTCAGGTTCTTTAGCCTGAGGTAAGCCATATTGAGAGCATATCTGTCGTTGACAAGATAATTGTAGGAGCTGTTGCCTCCGCCCAAGTTGTATGCTGCCGGCCAGAATGCGTCAGTATTATCCTCAGTCCAGTAGTCATCAGCGAATGCTGCTGCCATTGCACCATCGGAGGTCTTCCAACCGGCGACTGCGAGCGGACCGTCACCCCATATCGTTCGTTTTCCTACACCCTGGAAGAAGACGGATATGTCGAACCCCTTCCAGTCAGCACTCAGTCGGAATGAATACTCAAGACGAGGGTTCTGGTTGCCTATAACCGTGAGGTCGCCGTGGTCATCAGTTGTCTGGGTTCCGCGACTGAGAATGCCATCACCATCAACGTCCTTGTACTTGACGTCTCCAGGACCAAAATGGAATGAACTTCCTTCGTAGTAAGACTGGTAAACAGCTTTCTCGCCATTAGGATCCTTCTTCAGGATATATGAAAATTTTCCGATGCAGTTAGGATCGTTGGTGTCGTCAGCAGTGAGGGAACGATAAATGAGGTTTCCGTTGCCGTCTGTCTCAAAGTCATCCCACTGGTAGAGCCTGTCAACCTGGAATCCCCAGATCTCCCCAAGCTCCTTGCCAACATAGTAGCTGTTCAGGCTCTTCGTGTCACCGTAAGCGGTGACAAAGCTTCTTGCATCAGCAAGCTGAAATGTTCCATTGATTCCGAGTCCGTTAGCGAAGCGGTAATTGCCGTCGACGGTAACTTCCCAACCTCTTGTGCTGAATGAGCCCTTATTTGCCTTAGGAGCAGATGCACCGTAGGTGACTGTGTTGACTCCGTCGGTAGGAACTATCATATCCTTTGTGTCGCGGATGAAGAAATCGTAGCTGATTCCTATATGGCTTTTAAGGAACCTCGCGTCAAAACCGGTGTCAAGAGTCTGAATCCTCTGCCAGGTAATGGCGTCAGATACTGTTGAAGGAGTACCGGCATAGGTCATCAATGAACCTGCGCCGGAAATCCACTCGTTCTGTCCGGTCGAGATTGTCGGGATATAGAGTGAGGATGAAACTGTTTGGTCTCCAACCGATCCCCAGGAAGCACGAAGCTTCAGGTTGGAGACAATCGGCTTAAGGAATGCCATCCAAGGTTCCTCAAGAACTCTCCAACCAGCGGAAAAAGAAGGGAACCATGCCCACTTCATCCTGTCCGGGAACTTGGATGAACCGTCGTAGCGAAGGTTTGCCTCAAAAAGGTATCTGTCCCTGTAGTTGTAGTTTGTACGGCCGAAGAAGCCAATCTGTGACTCCCAGGAAGCGGAACCTGACCCGGTCCATGTCCCGGTGCCGAATGCGAACTGAGGATTTGAGTAGTCCGAAAGATCTGTCACTCTGGTAACCTGACCACTGGCGTCGTATGTGGACAGGTTGGTACCTATCATAAATTTCAATGACTGTGATTTGGCGAAATTGAGGGTATAGTCCGTGTAAGCATTGAAAGTGTGCCTGAAGGAATTCTCGTGTGACCTCTGGTAAAACTGGATGCTGTTGGTCTGAGCGTAATTCTCAACGTAAGGGATACGGTACGCTATCATTGCATCTTCGTCAGTCGAAGGGACGACCTCTCCGTCAGTATTGACGTATATCTGATTCCCGTCAGTATCAAGATAC
>CAYFVE010000121.1:5561-6083 GCA_964346605.1 uncultured Muribaculaceae bacterium
GGGGTCTCACGGTAGTCCGCTGCAGAGAATTGTGCACCGGGCATCGTCTGAACATAGTCCTGGTTAGAGAAACTATAATCGGCGACAATGTTCCAGTTTTTCACAGGTGTAATGGTTGTACCGAGATTGATGTTGGTGTAGTTGTACTTCATCGAAGCGGTGTTTGCCTGCATTGACTCACTATGAGGTGAACGGATGATTTTTCCGAGCTCATCATAACCGTAAGGCATAACCGGTGACCAGCGGTAAAGATAAAGCCAAGGACTGTAAGATGTGCTTTCAGCGATTAGGGGATATTTCTTCTCGCGCTGTGAGAACATCATGCCACCACGTACAGTGACATACTTGCTGATCTCGGACTCAACCCTGACAGAAGCATTGTACTTGTTGTAGTTATCGGTTGCCATCTTCATCATACCGGTCTGATAGACATAGCCGAGACCTACATTAAAGGAAGTCCTGCCCGAACGTCCGTTGACGAAGAAACTATGCTAGGTGCGAGGAGCGTTCTCACGGACCATT
>CAYFVE010000121.1:6093-6435 GCA_964346605.1 uncultured Muribaculaceae bacterium
CACGGACGCCGTATATGCTTCCGCCGCTGTAGTACCAATCACGGCCATAGACCATCGGGTCATTGACACCGAGTTTTCCACCATACTTTGACCACCAGTCTCTGGAACGTGCAACAGAATTCTGGTCAATCTTGAAATAGGCTCCGGAAGTGATGCCATCGTAAGAATAATGACCGGTATGGGTGTTATCCTTGGAACGTGCTGCGGCATCCAACATATACTGAAGGCCGTTGACACCTGCCATATTGTAGTCCTTCGCCATATTCTCAAATGATACCATACCGTTATAACAATAGTTCGTTAATTTTATAAAAGTTACGCCACGGCGCGAACGCCGTAGAA
>CAYFVE010000122.1:0-1766 GCA_964346605.1 uncultured Muribaculaceae bacterium
GAGTTTGTAAGCCCTCCAGTTTATATCCATCGTGATTTCATACTCCTGACCTTCGACGGGGCTCAGCCTGATCGGCTGTTCGTAGCGGGTCGGAGAGTGAAGTATGTCGTCGTCATCCGCGAACCATCCGTCGAAGTAGCCGTCTCTGGGATGTATGCCCGGATAATGCTCCGGTTCGAAAGAGCGCTCATAGATGAGCTCCTGCCAGACGCCGTTGTTTGCTGAAAAATAGATGTGCTCAAATAACTGCCCGTAAATCTTGCTGTCAATTAATCCTGAAGGTTTGCCGGATTCGATCCTGATCGATGCGTCCTGGGCGCCGAGCCCCAATGGAAGCAGGAGGACCATAAGTGGAATCAGTTTCCTCGTGACTTTCATCTGTTATTGATTTTAGTTCGTGTTTTTCTGTGACAATATTAATTATTAATGTTTGAAAAACCATACAAGAAAATGACCAAAGCGTTGAATTAATTCTTCATGGCCATCCGGGGACGCGTGACAAAAAAGGGAGGACGACTCGCGTCGTCCTCCGCATCCATACTAACAATTATAACCAATTACTCTCAGTATGGTTACTGGTTTTGCTCAATAGCTTTCCTGAGATGGAGATTTCTCCCAGTAGGGGTTCTGCTTGAGCTGGTCATTAACCTCGAGTTCTGAGAACGGGATAGGGTAGTACTCGTTGTGGTTGGCCTTGTAGCCGCCTCCCTTTGCTGCCCAGCCGTCATCCTTGTAGATGATTACTGCGCCGTGAGGCTTGCCGGTCTGCTTCTTCCCGAGAGTTCCATATTCATAGAACGCGTCGGTCAGGTAAGGAGTGTCGGTGTGGCATTTGAATGCAAGTTCTGCCGCTGCATCGCCCCAGCGTACAAGATCCTTCCAACGGCAGCCTTCCCAAGCGAGCTCAAACCATTTTTCCTGTTTGACGTACTCCATTTTCAGGGAAGAATATGTCGGAGCGCCAGCGCGTTCCGCTACCATATTAAGGTACTGGAGGCCATCACTGTCGTTTGTCATCGCGCAGGCCTCTGCATAGAGGAGAAGCACTTCCGCGTAACGCATTATGATTCGGTTCTCGTCAGTGAGGCTGGTGTGGTCGTGAATCAGGTCCGAGATGTAAGGCATCCTCTTGACCCAGAAATATCCGCAGTTGGCGTAAAGATCGTTGTATTTCTTGAGTTCCAGACCACGGCGGGAGTCCATAAGCTTCTCTTCCTTGGTCATCTTTGTGCCGTCCTCCTTGGTGTCGATGGAGAAATCCTGCTCGGTGATGAACTCTTCGTAAGAGAGGAACCAGGCCTTGCGGCGCGGAGAGTCGCCCTCGTGCTCAAGCATTGCCTTGACGAACTTCTCAGTAGGGCTTACGTTGTTGCCCCATCCGATCTGCTGAATGCACTTCGAAGGAAGAGGAAGCTTCATCTGGCGGTACATCAGGGCCTGATTGCGCTGGTAATGATAGCGGGAACTGTACTGGCTGATGTTCTCGTTGTCAACGATATTGAATTCGAAGACCTTTTCCGGGCATCCGTCACCGGCTCTGTGGAAGAGTTTGTTGATGTCCTCGGTAGGGACGAGCTGATAGTTGCCTGAAGATATGACGGACTTGAGTGCTGTCTTGGCTGCGTTCCAGTCTTCGCTTGACTTTGTCTCGGATGCCTTGAACACGAGAGCCTGACCGAGGAACGCCTGAGCTGCGCCCTTTGTGATGCGGACCGCTCCGGCCTTGTCGGCCGGCGCGTTCGCGAGGATCAGCTCGTTCGAGATGG
>CAYFVE010000122.1:1776-6117 GCA_964346605.1 uncultured Muribaculaceae bacterium
CCACGCCGCCGGGTCGCACCAGATCGCGGCGCCGTACTCGCTGATCGCGAAGTCCAGAAGTTCCAGATGGTCCGTGTTTCCAGGACGCGCGTCACCTGGAAGGACGTGATCTACCTTAGGAGGGTTGTAGAAATAGTTGGCAGCCTGGAAATGTGCCCAGGCGCGCATCGCGCGAGCTTCCGCTACGCACTGCTTCTTTACCGGCGAATCGGCCAGTTCGCCGTCTTCGCCATAGAAGTTGTCAATCACCAGGTTGCTCCTGTAGATAAGGGCATAGAGCCAGCGATAGACCATCTTTATGTGAGCGTTGTCATTGGAGAATGATCCTCTGAGTTCGCCGACTTCCTGTGCCGCCTGAGAGTCGCTCTTCCCGTTTCCTCCCCAGTAGAGTTCGTCCCCGGGAGCATTAGAGATGACGTTCCAGGAAGGCTGGTTCTGGCCGTTTCCGGCGGCTTCTATCTCGCATCCCTTCGAGTACATCGACATAAGGGCGGAAAAGGCGTCTTCGTCGGTCTTGTAGAAATCTTCGTAGGCAACGACTCCTTTCTGAGGGATATTCAGAAGGTCCTGGTTGCAGGATGTTGCGGCCATCAGCGCGACAGCGCAGAAAAGACTCAATCTTATATATTTTTTCATATCTGGAATCTGTTTAGAAGGAAACGTTTACACCCAAGAGAAGTTTCTTTGCATTCGGGTATGAGCCCTTGTCGAAGCCCTTTCCGTTGTAGGAACCTGTGGAAGCGGTTTCAGGATCGAATCCCGGATACTGTGTGAACACAAAGTAGTCGTCAAGCGACGCATAGACGCGGAGATTGCTCAGGAGAACCTTCTTGGCGATTGACTTCGGAAGGCTGTAACCAAGCTGGATCTGCTTGATCTTGAAGTAGTCTCCCTTGAATACTGTTGCGGAAGAACTCCAGAAATCCACGCTGTCCCAGAATTTCCCGATTTCAGGAAGGCTCTTGCCTGCTTCGTCGTAGAAGTACTTGATAGTGTTGATCTTCTGATGCTGAGGCCTATAGACGCAAGGCACCAGTGAGTTGCCCGCCGCTCCGGTTCCGAAAACTGTGAAGTCGATGTTCTTCCACTCCATACGGACAGTGAGGCCGTATGTGAGGTCAGGAATTGCGCTTCCTAGATACTTGAGGTCCTTGTCGACAGGAGAGCCTGTGAGATTGCCTTCGCTATCCACGAATTGCGCCTTTCCGTCTTCTCCGACTCCGGAATATTCGTAACCGCGGATGTACCATACCGGATAACCTTCCTCGAAGTATGTCTTGATCTTGTGATTGGAGAAACTTACTCCGGAGATGTGGCCGACGGACGGCTCAAGGTAGGTCACTTTGTTTTTCAAGGTGGAGAGGTTTCCGTTGACAGAGTAGTGGAAGTCACCGATGTTGTCCTGACATCCTAGTTCGAACTCCAGACCTCTGTTGTTTACGGCTCCCGCATTGACTGTAGTGCTGCTGACGCCCACCTCGGCTACAGGAGAAATGGTAACGAGAAGGTCCTTGGTGTCCTTGTTGTACCAGTCGAAGCCGAAGGTCAGACGATTCTTGAACATCCTCAAGTCAAGGCCGAGGTCAGTCTGCTCCGACGTTTCCCAGGTAAGCTCAGGATTCGCAAGTCCGTCCGGAATTGAGCCTGTGCTGATGTCCGGGCTGTCCGGATCCAGCTGGTAGGTCTGGCTGTTGTAGGAAATTGAGGTGGAGTACGGGTAGCCGCTCAGGACGGAGATGTTTCCGTTAATGCCCCAGGATCCGCGGATCTTAAGGAAACTGAGAATATCCCGGTTGACATTGTCTCTGATGAACCTTTCATTGCTTATCGTCCAGCCTGCGGAAACTGAAGGGAAGTAGCCCCAGCGGTTTTTAGGCGAAAGCTTTGAAGAGTCGAACGCGTCGGCGCGGAAGTTCGTCTGGATGCTGTAGCGGTCATCGTAGCTGTAGGTCAGACGTCCGAAGTAGGAGATCTGGGCTGAATTCGAAGGGGTGCCGCCGCCGAAACTCTTTGTTCCTGAACCGTTGTCCTGGCTTATGAAGCGGAAGTTCTCCGCATAACCCTTGAGAGGGTCCTCGCCGGTAAGGCTGGCGTTGACGCCCCTGCTGTCGGAATAGGTGTAGGACATACCGGCCATGGCACCGACTGAATGCCTGCCTGCAAAGGTCTTGTTGTAGTTGGCGAAGTTCTCCCACTGATAATAATAGTTCTGGGATGAACTTGCGCTGATGGTGTAGGTCTCGGAGTGGGCGTGGTCATTGACATAGTAAGGCTCCTCATAGTTGCTTGAATAACTCTGAGCTATGCGGTAGCCAAGCCGCGACGTAAATACGAATCCCTTGAACGGGGTGAAATTGACGAACACTGTGCCTCTGATGTTCCATCCTTGGCTCTTGTTCTCATTACGGTCGCGGAAGATCAAAGGGTTGATGCCGTCTCCTTCCATAATCTTTGAAGTGGAGTACCACCAGTCAGGATGGTCGGCAGGACGATAGACCTTCTGGGTGCCCCTCTTGATAGCCTGCTGCATACCATAGCTCAGTTCATCATAGGACTTGAAGTATTCCGGAGTCAGGGGATCGATGATAAGCGTTCCGACAAGGGAACCACCCGAGTACTCGGAATGCTCGCCGAGGGCCTGACGCTCATAGCGTTCGATGGAGGTATTGGTGCCGACTGTGAACCAGGACTTGATCTTGTAGTCGCCGTTGACCTGGGCGGTGAAGCGCTTGTAGGTGTCCTTGTCTCCGCGGGCCATTCCGTTGTCATCCGTGTAGTTGAGAGACACGAAGTATGATCCGCGTTCATTGCCGCCCTGAGCTCCGAATGTGTGGTTGTGCGTATAACCCCTGTCGAAGAGGACGCCGGCCCAGTTGGTATCTGTCACGCCGTCCCAGAGACCTATGTCTATGATTTCCTGAACGGTGCCCGGAAGCTGTCCGGCCTGCTGCTGGAAATCGATATATTCCTTTGCTCCCAAGACTTGAGCGCGGTGTCCGAGACTGCTTATTGAGAGCTTGTAATTATAGAAGATCGTGCCGTCCTTTGACTTCGCTCCGTTCTTGGTGGTGATGAGCACGACACCATTTCCGGCCTGGGCGCCGTAGATGGCTGCAGATGCGGCATCTTTAAGGACTTCCATGGACTCTATCATAGATGGATCCAGGTACTGGATGTTGTCAACCTTCAGTCCGTCGACAATCAGGAGCGGCCCCAGGCCGGAGCCGCTGTTTGATGAAATGCCGCGGACACGGATGGAAGAACCGGAACCGGGAGCGCCGGAAGCGTTGAAGATCTGGACGCCTGCTGCCTTGCCCTGAAGTGCGGCCGCTGCATCGGAAGTAGAGCGGTCCGCAAGATCTGCGGCCTTTACAGACGCTACGGATCCCGTGAGGTCGCTCTTGCGCTGAACGCCATAGCCGACTACAACTGTTTCTTCAAGGAATTCATTGTCCTCGGCAAGGACAATGCTGAATTCAGACCTGTTGCCGACAGAAACTGTCTGGGTTGAATATCCGATGCAGGATACGCTGATTGTAGCTCCTGCAGGGACGTTGAGTGAGAAGCGACCTTCCGGATCGGTTTCAGTGCCGAGCAGGTTGTTTCCGACGACTATTACTGCCGCCCCTACAACTGGAGCGCCTGACGCATCGGTAACAGTTCCCCTGATCTGGCGGTTCTGGGCGAGAAGGCCGACGGATGTGACGGCAATCAGGACTATGACCGCAGCCACGATTTTAAAAAACTGTCTTACCATAATTAGTAATGGGACTTGAGATAATTAGTAAAGTGTTAAATATATATTGGTTTATGTTTAATTTAATCGAAGTACACATTTTCTTGGCAATAAGTTTTCGGATTCGTAACACGAATATAACGTTTATCGTTTTAAATACCCTAAAGATTTTTTAAAAATTCATAAATAGTATTCTGTATGCATTTTTTGATACTATTTTCTACAATTCTCTACCTGTTATCTCGACAAAAAGTCGAGTGCCAAAAACGGCCATCCCATTGCCATTAGTTGCCTTTTACGTTCCCGGAAATATTGGATATTATCCTCACGTGGCCGTAATGCGCCCGTCAGTCCGTCCGTCTGTCCGTCGGCCCGCCACTTGCCTGGCCGTGCTTTTCTTAAGGAAGTCAGACTATTTCTTCATTAGTGATGTGGATGACCGCGTGTTTTTGAATCAACTGATCAATGTCACTTTCCCTGCTCTTCCCAGACCTAAGGCGAAGAAGAATCCTTTGAAGATTTTTATGACACTTTCCGGTAAATACTCCATAGGAACTGCGGTTGCCGGATGTCTTCTTGTTTGTGCCAATATTCATTGCAGGAAT
>CAYFVE010000123.1:0-6107 GCA_964346605.1 uncultured Muribaculaceae bacterium
ATGAATATATACTATTCTGTGACAGGGCGGACCGAAAAACCGAAGTAGCGGCCGGTATAGACCCTAAGCACTTCTTCGGAAACGAAGTACACGTACCTTGCGAGGGGCGATTCGTACTCGCTGAGGGAGGAAGACCAGTAGAGCCCGTAGGAGCCATCTTTGTAGAGATTGGTACCGCTCCGGTGGCCTGCGGCGGGAAGGAAGATGCTCCTGCCAGAGAATGCGCCCTTGCCCTTCACGACCATACCCTTCTTCCCTGTTCCGTTGTAATCAGGCTCCCAGGTCCAGTCGCAGTTTGTCCTGAGCGCCGTCCACTCGGCATCGGTCGGGACGCGCCAGCTGCCCTTCCAGAGCTGACGAGCGGCATCGTCCGCGTAAGCGTAGGATGCAAGATCCTTATGCTCCACACCGTCACCGTTATCGCCTACGAAAGAACCACCGCTATACCAGATACCATCTGTCTGACCGTCAGCGAATGTATATTTGGTGACATACAACGAGACGGACTTTCCTGACTGCATGAAAGGATAGTTGGCCCAGTCGTAAGTCGTCTGGGTGGCAGTCGCACCCCAGGAGTAATAGTCGCCATACGCCTCCGGAATGGCTGCCCCGATGTTAGTGGTGGACCAGTAAGGACCGTCAGCCCAGAGCTGCACACCGAAATGAAGGGAGCTGAAGGAAACCGGAGTGATGTGGTTCGCATTGATGGCCACACTCGCGTCGGTTTTCTCTTTCTTGCATACGGCGCCGTTCTGGCCGTTGATGACAAAGGATTTGTAACTGCCCGCCGGAAGGGCGATGAAAAATTTCTCTCCGCTTGCTATGCTCACAGGCGTGGCACAGGTGAGGGTATAGGTGGTCTCTGTCCCTGCGGTAGGCGTTCCTGTCACCTGAATGCTCGTGATGCTCTCTCCTGCGGTGAGGTTGAGTTCAAGCAAACCGCAACTGACTGAGAACGCGAGGCTTGTCGTGGAGGACGTGGCGCTCATCGGGAGAGAAGGGGCCGTGGCGCTGTAGGTCTGGGCTGTCAGAGGGGCAGAGCCGTAAACGGCGGTGTATGGACCGGCTCCTAAATCGGGCTCACCTGAAACCTTGGTGAAGGTGGCTACGCCTGTTGTCTCGCTGATGGCTGAAACAACGTATCTGGCTGAAATGCTTGCCGCATCGGTGATGGTAATCTCGTCTCCAGACACCCATTCAACCTTGCCTGTCGCCGCGTTCACAGTGGTCTTGGTGTCCTGACTTGCAATCACCGCGGTGAACACAAGGTTACCTGACTCATTCTGAACCGGAATTTCCGCCTTTTCGCAAGAAGCGAATGTGAAAAGCGAGGCGATGGCCGCAAACAATAATGTCTTTTTCATAATCCGTTCCTCCTTTTACCAATCAAGCTCCTGATTTTCTTCCCTGTTCATTTCATTGATTCCGCCGCTCTGGCAGATGACGCCCGTAGCGTCAATCTCAATCACCTTCACAGCAGGTGAGATGTAGGGGGCATAGTTGTTTTCCTTTCCCATTTACTTTGTCTTTGAATCGTTAATACTTACAAAACAGAATGATTGCTAACTTCTGTAAAATACAAAAATAATAAAAATTCAGCCATGTACGGCTTTACTCTGGCAGACATAGTTCCTATTACGAAAATCTCTAATGAATTATATGATTCCTCTCAGCCGTGCCGGAAGCACCCGTGGACGAAGATTACAGTGCGGTATTTGGCAAGGACTATATCGGGAGTTCCAGGGAGACGCTTCTGATTGACCCGATACAGGAATCCCAGAGACCACAATTCACGACGCATAATCAGCTCCGGTTTGGTAGAATCAGAGCGAATTGCGGCCATGTTACGGTGGCGCTGATCTGAAGTGAGTACATCTGACACTGGCTGTATAATTTGCTTTTGTTTTTGCCGAATACGCCAGGAGTATATCAAAGGTTTGGGCTATTTTTCGTAAATTTGGCAGTTAAATATGTTGCGTGATGCTTAAAAGCAAAAGATATCCATATCTGAAATGCATTGATTCTCAGGCCCTGTTTGCCCAATGCAATAAGAAAGGACAGAAAAACGAACTTTCCGTTCTGACTCAGTACTTACACAATCGCAAGTACATGAGTGCTGAAGGCAAAAAGGCGGCATTCTCATTCATCACCGACGAGGTTTTGGACAAGAAGGAAAGTCTAGAAACTGTTTTGAACGATGATCCGCTGGAACTCTATTTCAAAGAGTTCTTCGATGTGCCATTCCCGGAGCCGGAAAAGCCCAAGTTCACGTTCATTGACCTGTTCGCCGGAATGGGAGGATTCCGTCTTGCCATGCAAGCCCAAGGCGGCAAATGCATTTTCTCATCAGAATGGAACCAGTACGCACAGAAAACCTATATGGCCAATTTCGGCGATATGCCCTTTGGCGACATTACCAAAGAGCAAACCAAGGCCTATATTCCAGAATATTTCGATGTTCTCTGCGCGGGATTTCCCTGCCAGCCGTTCTCAATTGCAGGAGTATCCAAGAAAAACAGCCTTGGTCGCGAAACTGGTTTCAAGGACAAAACCCAAGGTACGCTTTTCTTCGACGTGGCTGACATCATCAGCCGCCACCGCCCGAAAGCCTTCTATCTGGAGAACGTGAAAAACCTTATTTCCCATGATAAGGGCCGAACATTCAAGGTAATTACGGAAACGCTGGAAGAACTTGATTACAGCATTCATTATGAAGTTCTGGATGGCAAGTCATTCGTCCCTCAGCACCGTGAAAGAATTATGATTGTCGGTTTTGATCGCAAGGTTTTCGGAGGCAAAGAAAACTTCGAATTCCCCAATTTGGGCGAACCCATAAACTGCATAAGTGATATTCTGGAGCAGAATGTCTCTGCGAAATACACTCTCTCTGACAAGCTCTGGGGGTATCTTCAGAACTACGCTCGGAAACACAAGGAGAAGGGCAATGGATTCGGTTATGGGCTTGTGGATCTGAACGGTATAACCCGTACCCTGAGTGCACGCTATTACAAAGACGGCTCAGAGATTCTTATTCCGCAAGGTGAAGGAGTCAATCCTCGTCGTCTTACCCCGCGAGAATGCGCCCGCTTGATGGGCTACCCGGACGAATACATCATTAACGCCGTGTCAGAAGTACAGGCATACCGTCAATGTGGTAATTCCGTTATTGTACCGCTTATTACAGCAGTGTCAGAACAGCTGGTCAAAACCATGAAGATAAAAGTATGAGTGACATTTTTAACTATGCCATATCTCAGGTGAATCGCTCAAGGAGAGCGTTTTGTCGGTTTATTACGGCCAACGATGTGAGTATGACATCACATCAGGAAGGATTTTATGTGCCTAAACAAGCCGCAGCCCTCCTGTTCAATGAACCCGGGATAAAGGGAAGCAATAAGGATCGCTATGTAAAAATCCGGTGGCAGGACGATTTCGAGACTGACAGCCGTTTTATCTACTACGGTACCGGAACGCGAAATGAATACCGTATCACGCGCTTTGGTAAAGGATTCCCCTTCCTGGCTGAAGACTATGTTGGAAGTCTTCTTATCATCTGCCAGATGGATGAGGACATTTATTCCGGTATTGTTCTCGAACATGACGAGGACATTGACGAGTTCTATGCGGAATACAACCTTTCTGCCGAAAAGACGAATCATTTCATTGATCCGAGTGTTATTGTTTCACCAGACGAAAAGCTGAAACAGAGATTGATTGAAATTGCCGGAACAATGACTGGCTTCCCCGAGACAAAGGATATTTCATTGGTGGCCAGCCAGATTTACAACGAAGTTTTCGGCATTACTGAGAGTAAGATTCTTGGCAATCCGGACAAAATTCTTCGCAGTTGGATCAAAACTGAGAGCGACTTGTTCTATCAGTTCGAAGACCTCTTCTATCGCCCGATGTATTCAACCCCATTTGCCTCTATCAAAGATTTTGCGGATGCGGCCAATTCATTCCTGAACAGACGCAAATCCCGATTTGGCAAATCTTTGGAGCATCACCTTGCCCACATTTTCACTGCTTCCAGACTTCGCTTCGAAGAACAAGCGATTACGGAAGATAAGAAACGTCCGGATTTCCTGTTTCCAGGCAGCGCTGAATATCATGATTTTATGTTCCCGGCAGATGACCTGACTTTCTTAGGAGCAAAGACCACCTGCAAGGATCGTTGGCGCCAGGTTCTGAACGAGGCAGACCGCATCGATACAAAGTATCTGTTTACCCTCCAGCCAAGCATATCAGCCAATCAGCTACAAGAAATGAAACATGAAAGTGTTGTCCTCGTGATTCCGGAGGATAACAGGACTTCTTTCGCTGCACAGTTCAGGGATGCGCTTTTCCCCCTGAAGCACGTTGCAGGGATGGTACGCGACAAGCAGGACACGCATTTCACGATAGACACGGTTTAAAAAGAAGCGGCTACTGTTTGCAATATTTGAATATTTCTTCTTATCAGTTGTTATATTCAAGTAGTTTTAGGCTATAAACTAACATAATATAGTTAATAGAATTATGCAGTTGAAACACACAGAACCAATAATTGAGCCTAATCACCCTTTTAAGCATTGCTCTACCGGAAGAGAAGAGGCAGGTATAGCCCTCACATCAATTATTGACTGTATCGATCTTGGTGGGACGATCGCCCTTACAGGTGAATGGGGCTCAGGGAAAACTACTTTCTTAAAAATGTGGAGGCAATCTTTGGAAGACCAGCATTACCCCACCGTTTTGTTGAATGCATGGGAAACCGAATGGGCGGAGGATCCGTTAGTTGCCGTAATAGCTTGTATAAAAAGAGCATGTAAGCAGGAAGATTCCCAAGAGACTCTAAATGATATCCTAAGTGTGGCAAAAGGGTTTGTTCAGTGGCCGTTGAACATGATTCGTACAATTGGACGTGCTGCGATTGACAATTATATTGGCGAAATATCACAAACCATCGAAGAGCAGATAGGGCAGGCATTTGATAAAGCTGTTGCTTCATTCGATGGAAAAGAACAGTCAATGGTTATTTTAAAGAATGCTTTGGAGAGTCTTGCCTGGAGCGTTCATCAGGAACATGATAACGGAAAAGCTTTGGTTTTCATCATTGACGAATTAGACCGCTGTAAACCGGATTATGCTGTAAGGATGTTGGAGGTGCTCAAGCATTTTTTTGTCGTTCGAAATATCGTTTTTGTTTGTGCTGTTGATAAGAAGCATCTGGAAGATTCCATTTGTGGTTTCTATGGCAGTGAAAAAATGGATGCCGCTGAATACCTTAGGCGGTTCTTTGAATTGGAGATTAATCTTCCGTTGCCCGATTATTCTAAATTCTGCGAACATCTTTATGACTATTATAAGTTGGCGGATTTTTTCGAGTCAGAAGATTGTCTTCAACATTCTGGATTCAGAAATAACCCTGAGGACTTCAAGTGGTTTCTCTCATCCTTGGGGACAAAAAAAGTCTTTCCCTTCGGCAGCTAGAGCGAATAACTGCATTTATGAAGATAACTCTTAGAAATACTAACCCTAGGGCATACTATTATCCAATACTTATTCTATTTGTGACATACTTGCGTTTCTTCGATTATCCCTTTTACGCGGCTTTAAAAGAGCACAAATGGCCATGTCAGGAGCTTCTTGATTCCTTCCAGACAAAGTATCTCAAAATGTTGGACAGAAAGTCCAATCCATATGGCAGCAGAAGTGACCATCAAGCGATGATTTCATTGTTAGGGAAGTTGATTGTATCATATAATAACGATCGTGGAACTAGACCGGAGAACATATACAACATCGAAAAAAACGTCACTGACCCCAGATGAATCATTACTAATAAAAGAAGATCTTGATAGGGCTATCGAATATGGGGATAATTCTCACGACAGTTATGAGTTATCTTGGTTGTTTCGCATCTTGGAAGTATTGAAGATAAATTAATGTTTCCTTCACCCACCGTTGCTCAACTGCGAGCAACTTTTTTTATTGAAATTTCAGCAAAATTGGGACACTTTTCGGACTACTGGAAATGAAAAAACCCCTACAGACTATTCTGTAAGGGATTTCAGCGGAGAGAGAGGGCGGTGAACCCAGTCTTCCATATAACTTAAAGTCAATAC
>CAYFVE010000124.1:0-5254 GCA_964346605.1 uncultured Muribaculaceae bacterium
AGGAGATGGGCGAAAGGAACTTTCGAGCAGAATCCGCTACGGCAGATCTGCTGATGTCCTCCGAACGGCATCTGCCAGGCCGGGAAGCCGAAGAACACCACGGCATCCGGAAGCATATAGTCCTTTATCCTCTCGAAGAAAGTGGCTTTGAATTCAGGATCTATGTGCTCGATGACATCGTGGACGATGACCACATCGAATCTGCCTATTTTCTCAAAAAGGTCCGACGTGATGAAATTTCCGGCAAAGAAATCTCCTTCCAGTCCCCTTGCCCTGAAAAAACGCTCTGCATTGGCGATCTTGCCAGGCGCAAGGTCCAGCCCGGCCACCAGACAGCCGATTTCGGCGAATGGCAGAAGATTGCCGCCCTCGCCACATCCGATTTCCAGGATCCTAGAATCCTTTCCTATCTCTTTATGTTCAAGGACATACGGAACGAAATACTCTCTGGACGAACCTGCCAGTTCAAGGAAATAACGTTCTCTGTCATCGTACCTGTTCATCTGCGTACCTGATTATAACTGAACAAATATACAAAAAAATGGGGATGCTCCGATGGAACATCCCCGCTGACAAATTATTCAATAATTCTGCTTAATCAGCATCGAGGTAAAAAACATCATAGCCGTACCACAGAAGAGTTCCGTCAGCATCGCGGTATATTATGAGAAAAACGTAGCAATTCTCTTCACTATCAAAATATACTACATCATCATAATCAGTATTCTGGGAGGTGTTGTAGTCAGTAGCGACAATGGCCTTCCCGCCTTCTGTCTTGCCGACGACGCAATGATCTATTACGAACGATTCACCCTTTGCAGAAAAATAAAGCACATACTCGCCGTCAGTTCCGAAAGGAGCAATCTTGTACTCGGCCGGGTGATTCGCATCATTGTAGACCACAGCCTTGAAAGACTCAGGGAATAAAGGCGTTCCACTCAGAAGGTCATCACCAGAGGCGACGAAGTATGTTCCCTTAGCGACTTCCTTCCAATCCGCAGGAAGCTGTACCTGTGGAACACAGACCTCATCCGAGAGAACTCCTTCTTCATTCGGATTCACGTCCCACCATACCCTGCTGTTGTTATCGTCAGTGCCTCCTCTGAGTTGAGCGACCGCTTCCTTCCAGTTGTCCTCGTTGTATGCCACATCATAGTCGGTGTAGTAAGCGAGACGGTAAGGATAGTGGGTGTTGCCGATGTCGATGGCCCCAGGGCCAACAGGCATCTTCGGTATGTCAAGCCTTCTCCAGTCCGACCAGACCTCGACACCGTCTGAAAGGTAGCAGGCAATCCAGCGCTGGATGGCTATCTGCTCTAAACCATTCTCAGCATTGTAGGCAACCGCCGGGCTGGCTATGTACTTGTCTGCGCCGTCAGCGCCCCACTGATCGAAGGAAGCCTTGATGCCCGCCTCGTAGAGGGTCTTCGCATCAGCGGAGATCCATCCCCTGAAGGCAGCCTCAGCCTCGACAAGAAGGACACGCGCTACAGGGATGACAGGGACTGTCGCGTTCATAGCGAGAAGGCTGCTTGCCACACTTGAGCAGCAATCACCGAACGCCGCCACCGCATTGTTGTCAACCAGGCCGAAAGGAATGCCATAGAAAGAAGTGAACTGGTCGCGCGGGAACACCTCCTCGCTGCGCTTGCCCTTGTAGCCTTCGATGTCGAAGTATTTGAACATACGGTTGTCCTCCAGAGACTTCATCTTTTCCACAATGAAGTAGTTAGGAACCATATTGAAACCTGCCGCAGAGTATGAAGGGTTGTTCCAATAATAAAGCATATTCCAGTTCAGGTCATCGTAGGTGTAGTTGAAGCCGTCGGCGACATCTGTCATCGCACCGTCTGCATAAGCCTTCGCGAAGCGGGATTTACCGTCCTGAGGGGCGACATCAGAGAGTTTGATTGCCAGCATCATACGGAGAGATGCGTTGAACTTCTTCCATTTTGCAATGTCCCCGTTGTAAAGGACATCCGCCTTTGAAAGAGTGCCGCTCACATCGAACTGACCGTATGCCTCCACAAGCATCTCGTCAAGTTGCTTGTAAACGGACTCCTGTGAGTCATACTTCGGCTTCCAGTTTTCGTCAGACGCGCCCTGGAACGCCTCGGACAGGATAATCGGACCATATATGTCGGTCATTGACATATAGAAGTAAGCCGAAAGGGTCTTTGCAGCCGCAATCTGGTTTGCATTTGAACCGAAAGTGACAACGTTCGTGAGGTCCTTCTGCTCGGGATCCTCGTTCATCTCGATGATGAGGTGGAGGTTCTTGAGAGGATTGAGATACATTGTCCCTACGGCTGAGTACTGCTTGGTCGTTCCGAGAGGACCATACTGGTTGTTCTTTGACTCTGAGAGGTAGCCTGCCCACTCCTGTGTCCAAGGGTCATAGGCGTTTGTAGCTGAACCGAGAGTGAAGTACGTAACATAGCGGCTGGCTGCAGTGAAAAGATAGGAAGTGTAGGCGGTCGAAGGGTTGTTCGGGCTCATGTTGATGTCGCCGAAATCCTTGAGATCATCGCAACTGGAGAGTGAAAGAGACGCAACCGCTACAGCAGCAAGAAGTATTTTATTGATTGTTTTCATTATAGTCATCTCCTATGCATTAGAAAGTAAGATTGAGGGAAAGACCGAATGTTCTTGTGGACATTGCCTGTCCACCTTCGAGGTAGTTGTATTCAACTCCGGCGATTTCTGAAGGGTCAATGTTAGGAACAGCGGAGTAAATAAGCCAAGGGTTCGTCGCCACAAACGCTACGCTTGCCTGTGACAGGCCGATACCGAGTTTCCGGATGAAGACTCTAGGAAGGTCATACCTGAGTGAAAGCTCACGGAGCTTGACATAAGAACGGTCGTAAACCCAGTTCGCCGTGTTGTAGTTTGCAAGGTAGTGATAGTACTGATAAGCATCGGCATAACCAGACAAAGCGTTGCCTTCTTCATCCACACCTTCGAGGAAAACACCACCGCCTACTGACACAGGCTCACGGACATTCACGCCGTTGGCGTTGGTCTCTGCAGTGAAGCTTAAGACACCTGAACCGGCGCCCCACATATTCGTCCAGGAGACGAGCTTCCCACCAACCAGGAAGTCAAGAGAAGCGTTGAATGTGAGGTTCTTGAAACGGAGAGAGGTTGAGAAACCACCGGTGAAATCCGGCTGGACGCTTCCGACTTCCTCCTCGACACCTCTTTCAGCGATAGGCTGAACCTCGCCCCAGGATGCCGAACCCCTCTTGAGGATAAGGTTGCCGTTCGCGTCTGTCTTGAAGCGGGATCCGGTAGAAATAACACCGATAGGCTTGCCTTCCTTGGCTTTGAGGTACCACTCATCGTAGAATCTTGTCCAGTATATGGTGTATTCATTTTGGTCCGGAGTGAGTTCAACGAGAGTATTGACATTCTTGGCGATGTTGCCGGAGAGTGTCCACTCAAAGTTGCGGGTGCGGACAGGAGAGCCTCCGAGGATAACCTCGATACCCTTGTTGCTGACAAGACCGGCGTTGAGACGGCGGTATGCATAACCGGACTGAGGAAGGACGTTGGCACTGATGATATCATTCTTTGTGTTCTTGATGTAGTAGTTGATATCTCCGAAGAGACGGTTCCTGAACAGCTTGAACTCAGTACCGACCTCGTAGGATGTGGAAATCGTAGGCTCGATGTTAGGGTTGACCTGAGTCGTAGGCTCAGTCAAAGTCGTGAGGCCGTGGAGCTTGGTTCCTATTGAATAGGTTGGAAATATGTTGTATGCACCAAGAGTTGAACCGACCTGTGCAATAGATCCTCTGAGTTTCCAGAAGTCAAGCCAAGAAGCATTGATAAGCTTGCTGAGCATAAAAGAAACCGATCCTCCTCCATAGAGGTAGCCGTTCTTGTCCGGTGCAAGACGGGAGTCGATGTCGTAACGGATCGAACCGTCGAGATAGATCAAATCGTTCCAGCCGATCGTAGCGTTGGCAAAGAATGAGCGGGTCTTGAAATAAGTCTCGCTGTTTTCGGTCTTATAAGTGTTCTGTGAGGCCTTGAGGTTGTAGAACTCCGGAACGCTCAGGCCACCGCTTGTGTTGCTGGAAAGAGAGTAGTAGTCATACTTCCTGCTCTCGGCGAATGCAGCAGCCTCGATTGTGAGGCGATCGTCAACGAACTGGTTGTTCCACATTACGTAAGCCTGGGCAGTGAAATCGCTGTCCTGAGTATGGCTTGTTCCGAAGTATGGATCGAACGCGGTAGAACCCTGACCATATTTGCTGTCGCCCCGGGAGGTATTGATGTCGTCAGAAATACGTACACCCACCCTGAAATTGTAAGGGAGAAGGCTGTAGACATCTGAAGTGATGAGATGATAATTCCCGTAGGAGTACCTGTTGTAGTTGTAGAGGGTACCAAAAGGGTTGTCGTGGTACTTGGCTGTAAGATCATCAGTACTTTCGATGTTCCAGGTACGCCAGGTTCCGTCCGCCCTTTTGTAGTCCTTCAACTCGGCGATGTCAACGTTGGTCTGGCCCCACTGGGTGAAGTCGCACATAACGTTGCCTGCCGCAGAATAACCCTCCGTTGCTGCATTCTGAGTGTAACGTTAGCGGTACCGATAACTGAAATCAGCATTGAGCCATTTTGCCGGCTTGAGCGAAGATGCGATACTGAAGCTGCGGCGGACCGCCCTTGAGTTGTACATTACACCACGACGCTCAACGTTGTTGAATGCGACACGCGTCCTGTGGTTGTTGCCTGCCATTGAGAAAGCGATGTTGGTATTGTTTGTCCAAGCGGTCTGAGTGAGGTCTTTGAGGTTCATACGAGCCTTCCAGGTGTCGGCCACACCATACTTGCTTGAAGTCGGATCCCAAGAGAGGGCAGAGCGCACGAGGGAGGTGCCGTCGTAGCGTGGACCCCAGTTCTCATCGCTGCCGTAGTCAGGCATAGCGTATGTGCCGTCTCCAAGATCATTGAAAAGGTAGGCGACAGATGTCCAGTCGGTTGCATAAGGATCAGACTCGGCGGCGGCTTTCCTTGTCAGGCCTGAAGCCGTTGAACCACCACCATAAAGGGTGTTGATGTCCATATGGTTGTAGTATGTCTCCATACTTGTCGTAGTAGAGAATTCAACGAAGGAACGTCCTTCAGCAGCCTTTTTCGTCGTTACGACAACTGCTCCGTTGGCTCCTCTCGAACCGTAGAGAGCGGTTGCGGAAGGTCCTTTGAGGACATTGAGGCTCTCAAGATCCCCCATATTGGCCGCGGC
>CAYFVE010000124.1:5264-6022 GCA_964346605.1 uncultured Muribaculaceae bacterium
CGCGCTTCTTGACACGATAGCGCCATCCAGGACGTAAATCGGCTCATTACCCTGAGCGTTACTGTAAGATGTCGCTCCGCGGAGGACAATCTTTCCTTCATTGAATGTTGATCCGCCGGCTCCCCAGAACTGCGCTCCGGCAACCTTGCCTGCAAGGGAGTTTCCGAGGGAGATACTGTGGGTTGTGGTGAGTTCTTTTGAAGACATTGTCTGAGCAGAGTAACCAATGGCCTTCTGCTTTCTTGTAAGGCCCTAAGCGGTCACGACAACTTCGTCAAGAAGTTCATTGTCAGAGACCAGCACAACATTTACCACACCTGCGGCAGGTCTCTGCTGGTCGATCATACCGATGCAGGAGAAGATAAGCGTGCTTCCCGTTGGAACATTATCCAGGTTGTACTGGCCATCAGCGTCAGTGATGGTTCCATTCGTTGTTCCCTGGACAAAGACGGAGGCTCCGACTACAGGGAGTCCGTCCTCGGCAGAAGTCACTGTTCCCGTGACCTTAAGATTCTGCGCGAAGGATGTGCCTGAACCAATTAAAAGGCACAACACTAGAGAGATAAATTTTTTACTCATAAGCTTAAACCTTAAACTTAATATAATATAATGATGATAACGCATCTTGACCTTCAGTTCCAAAGCCTCCGAAGGATCACATAAGTACCAAAAACTGACTTTCTGAGAGATTCAGCCTCAGCACTTTGGCCAAGGCAGGGGGATAATCCATCAGTAGTCCGCTTACAAATCTAAAATAA
>CAYFVE010000125.1:0-5745 GCA_964346605.1 uncultured Muribaculaceae bacterium
GTTGTAAGTATTTGAAAATTATAGAAATATTAAATTTTTAACGAACTATTGTAAATTTAGAGATGTGGGAAAAAGCCGGGAATCGGCTGCGCCTGTTACTGTCGGTGCAGGGTTGTTTGACAAAGGATATTCCTGACAATGTGGTAGCTGCAGGAATTCCCTGCAGAGTAAAGAGGGAAATTGAACACTAAAACATAAAGAAAGGATTATGAAAATAAACAACAACTTTCTTCGCAGCAACGACTCAGGTCTCCTGCTTCTTCGTCTCTCAATAGGCGGTCTAATGCTCTTCCACGGAGTTTCAAAGGTTATGGGAGGTGTTGACTTTATCGGGAGTATGCTCCAGAATATCGGTCTTCCTGCTTTTCTCGCCTGGGGCGCCGTTGCAGCTGAGCTGATTGGTTCTCTAATGATCATCACAGGAGTATGGACACGTGCCGCTGCGATAGTTATGGCAGGTAATATGGCAGTAGCTATCCTGATGGCCCATCTCGGACAGATATTCTCAGTTGATCCGATGACTGGTGGATGGGCAATTGAGCTTCCTATGCTCTACCTCCTTGGCTCAGCAGTTCTCGTTCTTACCGGAGCCGGAAAGTATGCTCTCACTAAAGGCTCTGTTCTGGACTGATACTTCCATAGGCAGAATCCTACCGGCAAACTTTGAATGAATCCGTTGGACGCCTGCTCATAGTTGGCGTGGTATTTGTTATTGAAGTAAAATCGGTCTTCGGATCGAAAGAACGTTTTTTACATGACCATTTCCAAGAAACTGCTGGCAGTAATACTAATCCTGCTTCCCGCAATTGCGAACGCCCAGAGAAAAGAAGCACCCGCAAAATATTGGGGCATCAATTACGATTATTCCAAAGTCATCCCTTTCGGGATATCCGTCAATTATATCAACTCATTCTTCTATATTGGAGCGGAAGCTGGAGTTCTTGACATCTCCGAACAGTATCAGTTGAAAAACAGCGACAATGTCGTTAAGCCAGACTTCTCCATATTTCTGAAGCCTGGTCTATTCTTCAAGTATTTTTCTGTCGACTGTGGTCTAGGAGCCCTTCAGCAGTCCCGGAAAGTTAAGGAGGAGAGAAAATACTTCTATATTGATCGTGGAGGGAAACTCGTAGAAAAGCATTTTGATGTGGACACAAAGACTAGTACGGCTGCTTTCATCTGCAGACCGGAAGTTAAGGGTTATATCCCTGTCAAGATCCTTGATCGTGACTGCCTTGTCTCCATTGGAGCAGGATATAACATCGTGCCTGAGATTCCTAAACTCAACGGAATTGACCTCAGTATCGGCATCCATTTCAGGTTGGGCGACAATTAACATTGAAAAAATATGAAAAAGTTATCTATTGCTTTATTTGCGTTCGTTTTTTGTGCAAGCGCATTTGCCCAGACCCCGGAATTCAGAGCCAAAGGATACAAAGGAAGCGTCTCGATCTTCGACCAGCTTGGAGTATATGTGGGAGTCGAGACGTCACACGGCCTGATGCTGGATTCACACAACTACATAGGTGTTGGTGCAAACCTCTGGATGTTTCCCAATGGGGAAAAGAATCCAACCTTCGCAAATGCTTTTCTGGATTATCACAACTATCTTAAAGATACCAAGAGTACCCCGGTGCTTGGTGTCAAGACCGGGCTGATGCATAGTTTTAAGTATGATGAGGATTCCGGCATCACTCTGAAGAACGGCATATTCGTTGAGCCGAACTTTGGCTGGAGTTGGGCCTTAAGTGGAGGCAAAACCGGTTTTACAACTACATTCAGTGTCCCTGTACTCACTCCGTTGGGAGATAACAGGATGAGCCACAAGGTCAGTTTTATGCCGAAGATCTCCTTTACGCTAGAGTTTTAACAGCCCTTTCAGATTGATTGCACCCTTGGCTGTATTGTTCTGAGTGCTTTTTTGTTCTAACCGTCGCCATATGCCCCCCGGTTAGAACAAAAAACCGACTTTGCCTGGTATTCCGGCATTCAAACCCCCATTGAGAAACAAGCGGTTGATAAGCCCGGCGGTATATTTCGGTCCGGTCAAGAGCATTTCCTTGATTTTGCACCGTTAAACCAAGAAATTCCCTATTTTTGTGCATACGGCTATAAGCAGTCAGTATAACTTGGAAGAACTATAATGATCTCCGAAGTATTTATCCTTATGCGCAACTTGGAAAACTACATATTCGGTCTTATTCTGGCTTTGTGCCTATGGTCTTGCGTGCACACAAGTTCGGTTCGTCCAATCTTGGACAGAGCGGAGTTGTATCTGGAGTCTTCTCCGGACAGCGCGTTTGTGGCTCTTGACTCGATTGACAGAAGAATGCTGGACAACCAGGAACTCCGCGCGCGACACGCATTACTATATTCGCAGGCGCTTGAGAAGTGCGGAATTGAGATATATAACGACAGCATCATCAGTATTGCGCTGGACTACTATTCTTCTGTCGGAGACAACGAGAATATCCAGAAGGCCAGGGCCTGCCTGAACAAGATAAACGAGAATGCCAGCGCACTGGCGCCTTCCGATACTCTCAAGATCCAGAATGCGCGTATCATCGAGGAACGCTATTCGGACAAGATGACCCTCATCAACAAGGAGAAACGTATCAGAGAAATCGTAATCCTGTCTCTCCTTGCTTTTGCCGTCCTGATATTCATTATACGAGCAATTGCCAAGAAGCTTGGATCAAAACCAGATGACAAGGCTATGGCTGTCATCCGCGAGCGGCTTGCCGTGTTGGACAAGATCATCGCATCACGCATCTCTTCTGACGAGAAACTCTTCCGAAGCAGCGAGGAGGATTTGGACGTGATGATGTCCGATCGTGAGGAATTCCTTCGTTCCACCAAGATACTTTTCGAGGAAAACCATCCTAAGTTCACCTCATATCTTACGGACAAAGGGCTCACCGATTGGGAAATCGGCTATTGCTGCCTCTATACTCTCGGACTCAAGGGAAAGGAGATCGGTGAATATATTCAAAAAAAACGTCACTACATCATCAGCCACGAGATTCGTCAGAAACTTGGCCTTGAAGAACACGATACCAATATCAGCAACTTCCTTCGCAAGCTTCTTCTACAGACAGAACGCTGATGTAAAACTTCCGTAAGTCTTACGGGACAAAACTTTTTCATACCAATTGATTATCAGCCATATAATGGTTGAGTATTTTTCGTCATACAGGGTCGTGTAAAACTTTTTCCGGATAGTTTTGTCCAAGGCAAAACAATCATAAAAGCAATGTACCTGAAGAAAATCATTCTCACCACATCCATCCTTATGGCAGGAATCGCCGCTATGGCGCAAGAGCCGCAGACTGCACAGCAGGACACTTTAAACAAAGTCGAACAATTGAAAGAGGCCGCCGTGACGGCCAGGCGGGAACTCATTAATACCGATGCCGACAAACTCACTTACAACGTAGAGGCAGACCCGATGACTGAGAGCAGCAACCTGATAGACATCCTCAGAAAGATCCCTATGCTCAGCGTCAACGGTGAGGATCAGGTTCTGGTGAACGGCAGCAACGACTATAAGGTCTTGGTGAACGGTCGTTCGACAGGTATGCTGGCAAGGAATTTCAACCAGCTGATCAAAAGCATTCCTGCATCGACCATAAAGGAGATCCAGGTAATAACCAACCCACCCGTCAAGTACGACGCCGAGGGCATCGGAGGACTCATCAACATTGTGATGGCAAAGCGCCTTAAGTCCGGATACAGCGGTTCAGCCGGAGCAAATACGGGCAATACAGGATTTGTGGGAGGCAGAGGATATCTGACATCTCAATTGGGAAAGTTCACATTCAGCACAAATGCCAGCGGCACATTTTACCCGAGTCCCCAGATGCACGGCATCACTGACATAGAGAATTACGTCAGCGAAAACAATCATTACCAGCGTCTTGACTTTACGGCCAAACAGACACAATCCATTGGGGCGTTGTCTTTGGAAGCAGGCTATGAGCCTGATTCGCTGAATCTCATCACACTTTCGGGGTGGACGAACTTCCAGAAGATACCAAGCATCTACAATATCACAGAGACATTCTGGAACACTTCTCACGAGAAATCTGTCGAGATCCAGGAACTGACGGAAAGGACAAACAGGTATAACACCTTCTCAGGAGAACTGGCATACCAGAAGACATTCCGTGATGACGGAGGCATCCTCACGTTCAGCTACTCCATCGACGGCAACCCGAACAGCACCGAAAACAATGTCGTTGTGCTCCCGCTCCTGAACTATCCGGAATACCACAGGCACTCATTTAACACGGAACACACAATACAGCAGATTGGGCAGATCGACTATTTCGCGGCCCTGAAGAACAAGCATCAAATCGAGGCTGGAGTCAAATACACGTTGAGAAGCCACGTTGCCGACTCGAAGGATGAACTGTGGGATTACACGAACAGCATATGGACTACCGACAACTCCAATGTCAACGACTTGGACTACAAGCAACACATTTTCGCCGCCTATGCCAGCTATGGCCACAAGTTCACCAGACTTACGTTGAAGGCCGGAACCAGACTTGAATATACACTCAACCGCGGCCTCTCCAAGAGCGCATCCGGCGACCTGGCCTTCGACAACAGCAATTTCAACATCGTGCCATATTTCAATGCAGCCTGGAAGGTTGATGAAAAGAACACGTTGTCTCTGTCTTATACCCGTCGTTTGGGACGTCCGAGTGTAAGCTATCTGAACCCATATATATTCGAGGAGTCGCCCTACAGCAGAATGCGAGGAAATCCTGACCTGAGAACGGTCGTTTCCGATGCCCTGACTCTCACATACCGTACCAGCGGAGACAAATGGGACTTGACTGCACGCACCTACGGCAGCCTCTGTGGCAACATGATTGAATATCTTTCCGTTGTGGATCCGAGCGGCGTCAAGAATTCGACCTATGATAATGCGGTCAAATACGACCATATAGATGCGTTGGTGAATATAGGTTGGAATCCCACAGAGAAGTTCAACATACAGTCATCAGCACAAGGTGGATATGATTACTATCATGCTCCGGACATGAATCAGAAAAACGACGGATTCAACTGGTCAGCCAGCATAAGCGGCAACGCTTTTCTTTGGAAGGGAGCAATCGCCTTTGCCTCGGCGGAAGCATCAGGCGGAGAAATCACCCTTCAGCGCACATACCACGGCGCCGAATATTTCTATACCTTAGGTTTGCAACAGGGATTCCTTCAGAATCGGCTCTACCTTGCATTGGATGCACTTATGCCATTCCAAAACAACTATGCATCTACGGTACGCGACACATACACAGATACTTATCACCAGCGAAATCTGACTTGGTACAATCCACGCCAGTTCCGTCTCAGCCTGACCTGGCGCTTCGGAAAAACCAGCATCAGCCTCAAGCACGCCAAGAAGACTGAGATTAGTGACAAACTTTAGCCTCTTGAATCAGAGTATTTGGATGCAAAGTTTAAAGAATATGTATCAAGCATATAGAAGAATGGCTTCTATCACGTATCGCGAACAATCCATAAGACACAACAAGAGGACGTCAATCTGAAAGTTTAGGAAAAACGCTCCGAATCCGGCTGGCACTCCGAAATACAGAACATAATAGATTCATTTGGATTAACATCGGTCAAGTTGTAAATTGCTTTCAAAAAGTTGTAACTTAGACACAGGAAACAACGACGCGGAAGAAGTTAAACCCGAAGGAGGTAATCCCTCTGGCATGGGACAAGAAA
>CAYFVE010000126.1:0-5653 GCA_964346605.1 uncultured Muribaculaceae bacterium
GTCCCTGCATTGCAAGCGCATATATCTCCTCATAGAACTCATCCCCATCGTAGTCAAACTTCGGTGGGCGTCCTTTAGGGTTATATGGTAGTTTTCTTGGCATTGCAGAAATATTTTGTTTTGTCGATTATTCTTTTTACATTTGTAACAGGTAGAAGCATTTCAGATAGAGCCTGTATATCGGAAGGAGGCATGGCCGAAAAGTTATGAGCAGTAGTTCGAATCTACCGTCTGAAGTGCTTTTATATTTTTCTATACTTCTTCAACTTAAATTCTTCTCTGTTCGTTACCTTTCCGGCGGTGATTAGGTTTGCCACTCTCTTTTCTCCATTTGGAAGTTTAATTTCGTAGTTCGGTCTTATAATGAATTTTGTTCTATAGTCGGTGAAAACGAACACTTTCCCGTCATAGTATCTTTTCATATATCGTTTACGCATCGGGAAATCTATAATATCCTTCTGCGCAACTCGCCTCCTTCCTTTTGACGCCCTCATTGCGTGAGTGAGGAATTTTCTTGATATGTAGATATCATCGCTCCCAAGCGTTATCCCCTCCCGCTTTGCAAATCTCTTTACATCTGCACCTATCCCGCCTATGCTGAATGATGGAGATGTAGAAAACCCGTTTTTGCGTATTTCCACTAATACTGCATTAATTCGCCTTGCCGCCATATTCCAGGCGGGACGTAATCCATACATATTTGGCGAATCCCCGCTCATCGTGCGTCATCCCACCATTTCCACCATCCCGTCGAACTCCTCACCCTTAATGAAGCGGGTGTCTTCGGGGTAGCCGAAACGTTCCAGGAATGCAGCCTTCGCATCGTAGGTGTCGAATGAAAGCATGACGTAGGCGTCCATGTCCTGCGCGTCCTTGACGGCCTTCTTCTTGACGGAAGCCTTTACGTCCTTCATGTGGGCGACCTTATCTTCCTCGGACATTTCCTCCTTCGCCGCCTTGGCGGCTTCGCGTTCGGCCTTCCTGCGCTGCTTCTCGGCTTCACGGGCCTCGTCGAGGGGGGCCATCATGCCGTCGATGGCAGAAGAAATCTCATTCTCCCCCTCGGTCTGAAGCAGGTAGTCTAGCCCGATGAGCGAGAGGTCGGCGTCGGTCAGCCCGGCGGACTTGTAGTCGATGTCCGGGACGAGCCTCGATAGCGCGTCCATGTCCCAGGAGCCCTGGCTGTTCGGGTTGTTCATCAGTATATTGAGTGTCTTCTCCTGCTTCTCGTCCACATCGATAAACTCGGCCTTCAGCTGGTAATAGCTCTCGATCGGCGTTGTGAATTGCTTTCAAAAATTTGTATCTTAGCCACAGGAAACAACTAAATTGCCCAACGGGAGAGGGAAAGCCCCAAAAACGCAAGATTTTGAAAAAAATAACGTTTACTCAATAATCGTTTGAAAAATAATTACGAACTTCGCGGTATGAAAAAGATTATACCTCAGGCAGTATTCAACGAGGCCCAAAATCAGGGCTTCTCCAACGTTTCGTTCGCTGGCGAGCTTGACGGGGCTGACGTATATTCCGTAGGCAATCTTGATAAAGAGGGAAACCCAATTCCTGACGGGCCTCCCTCATACGTCCTTTTCAAAGACGGAAAGACTAAATTTGTATGCGGTCCAGACGGGCTGAAATTATTGTTTCGGCTTCCGTAGTCTGGGAGCGAATTTCGGGTTGATTATCTTATCGTCAATCCTTGTCACCCAAATGTTGTTATGAATCATTTTTTCAAGGTAGTCCTCGATTTCCTTGCCCCTGAGACCGGACTGAGGGTCATACCAAAGCAACTTCCCGTTTGATTGTCTCTCAACAATGAACACGTGAGCACCCGAGCTGTTCCATTGACAGTAGATTTCATAACGACCCTGAGCTACGGTACGACCGTTGATAAAGTTTCTTTTTGCATCAATAGAATTGGCTATTCCCGAAGATTTGAATGGGACTATTTTTGAGCCGTCCGGATTTAGGAAACGCTCAGTCCAATCAAATCCCTTATCATCAAAGAACACCTTTACCGAGCGGATCTTGCGACCGGAAGCCGTTGTCCTTACAACCGCATTCTGCATAGCCTCAATATCGAAGCCCCTTCGCCTCAACTCATACGCAACGGTGCAGGTCTGACAGTTGTGGTGATACCCCAAAAGGCTGGCATTTTCAACGGTAAAATATGGATTCGGATGAGCACTATCTGCCAACCCAAAATGCATAATTTGCCCTTGCATCACGGGGAGAACATTGTTCAGCTCCCGTATGTTTGCCAATTGTTCCTTGGAGAAATTGGCGTGAGCCTTGTTGTATTTCATAGCCTGCTCATATTCAGCGAAAGTAGGATACGGCATTTTCGAGGCGTATAAATTGACAACTCCCTCCGGTACATATTTCGGATTGTCTTTCAAAAAATACGGGACACTGTAACTCCGTTGGCTGCGCTCCATATTTTCAATCACCCACTCCTTGAACTTGTCCAGAACGTCCTCAACCCTGTTCACGCTCTGTCCGTCGATTTCCTCACCGTTCATCAGGCGTCGGCTGTCGGCCATCTGCTCCTCCCACGTTTTGAAGATTGAGACTGCGTGACAACGGCAATGGGGATGCCAGCCCGTAAACTTGAAGTCTTTCGGGTACTGACCTGCCAGCTCGTCGCAGATGTCATTATACGTTCCCAACGGAACGCCTTTGCAGTTGTGGTTATTGGAAAGGACAATCTCGATACCGACAACAAAGTCCATTTGTTGCCAACGCTCATAGTCTGCTGTATGATACGCAATGTTCGTTTCCGTCGCTGCAAGCCTCCTTGCGTTCATATAGCTGGATCGGTACACGCCTTGGCCCGGGTGGAAGTCGGCAGCAGCCTTGGAAAGCTGGAGTTGGCCGTGCTCGTCCCTCACCCTCCGGAAAAGCTTATCAGGGTGCTGGAGGTAATCGCGAAGAGCGCGCGTCATTTCCGCTGCCGACAGGCCGTTCCGGATTCCGAGGTCAAGCCCCATTTCAAGCTCAGACTTGAACGCTCCCGTATATCTCCACACCCTCTGCGACAGGTCAAGCCCTCCCTCCTTACGGCTGAGGAACGCTTGAAGCGCAGAATCGTTTGTGCTGAAATAACGCCTGTACTGAGCCTGACTGAGCTTCCCGACGTTGTTCCCGAATACTTGACGGGCCAGCTCATATTCTTGTTATTGGTTGTGAATTGCTTTCAAAAATTTGTATCTTAGCCACAGGAAACAACTTTTCTTCGTTGAATGTCAAGTCAATAATCGTTGTGAATTGCTTTCAAAAATTTGTATCTTAGCCACAGGAAACAACGTGTAAAGATAATATATTATTTGAACATCAGTTGTGAATTGCTTTCAAAAATTTGTATCTTAGCCACAGGAAACAACACTTGAGGAAGAAGGGACAGAAGAATAAAAAGACCGAGAATGTGGTAGCCATAGACTCGTTGATACCAGACAATGCCAACGCCAACAGAGGTACGTTGTTTGGCCAGGACCTGCTCAAGAAGTCCTTCCGGGAACTGGGAGCAGGCCGTTCCGTTCTTATTGATAAGAACAACCGCATCATTGCAGGAAACAAGTCCAAGGATGCAGCCCAGAGTGAAGGCATCAAGGATGTCATCATTGTCGAGACCGAAGGTGATACACTTGTTGCCGTAAGGAGGACCGACCTCGATATCAATTCTGCCAAGGGCCGTGAAATGGCCACCGCTGATAACGTCACGGGCGAGAAGAATCTTGAATGGGATGAGTCAGCACTTCAGTTCATCAGCGAGAAGTGGGATGTCCAGACAAGGGATTGGGGAGTTGAGACCAAGGAGATGGAGGAAGGCTTCAAGCCGAATCTGAATCCTACGCAGCAGAATTCCATCACATCGGCCAAGGATGTAGAGAGAGCATCCGCCAAGATAGAGAGCAGCTTCGAGGACAGAAAGAAGCAGCAGGATCTGAAGGATGTCACTTGCCCGAAATGCGGCTTCAAGTTCCAAGTCAAGAAGTTTGATCAATAGATATGAACGATTTCGAGAGAGCAAAAAGGTTCATCAAGAGCCACGAATGGAGGTTTGCAAAGTCAATGGCCTCCATTCCGCATTGGTATTGCCTGTTGTCTGAGCATAACGACAGAGACCGCTTCACTTGGTTTGTACGCTTCATCCGCGAGAATAGTAGGGAAGGGGTGTTCTATGGCCGCAAGTACAGGTACTTCTATCTGAACGGCTTCAAGTATTGGGACATGGATCCGACTCCGGAGGTCTGCGACCTTGTCAACAGAGACCAGTACAAGAGGGATTTCATCGATGAGAAGCCGTATTCTCCGGAGAGATACGATATGTTCTTTGAAAGTGCCGTAAGAGAGGTGATGTCAGGACGCATCAAGCCCGATATGAAGGTTGCAGACCTTCTCTGTGGGGATGGATATATGACCGAGGCAATAGGAAAGTTCGAAGGCTACTACGGTTTGGATCACAGACGCAATGCCCTCGCTCAGTTCGCGGCAAAGAATCCGGAGCTCAAAGGCCGTATGTGTCTTGAGAAGGTAGCCAACCTTTCGTACGAGAATTTCGACATAGTTTCGTCCTTGAATGCGGAACTGCTCGACGGGGAAGACCTGAAACGTATCGTGAACAGCAAGAAAACGTCCTCAGGCGTCTTTTTGTTCTCCAGAGGCACACTTGCACCATTCGATGGCTTGAACCTCGTGAAATCGGATGAATTCTCATTACTGACCACTGAAAAGATATAGCCTATGGAAAATCTGTCATTCATAGTTCGCACAACGGCCGTTGGTGGCCACGACCTCACGAAGATGCTGGATGAGATTCCTCCGCTCGTAGTCCTTGCCGACAGAGACCACGATGCAATGGGGAATTTCCTGAAGGCAATCACGTTCACTGACGGGCCTTGCGTCCACCTGGAGGATGATGTTATCCTCTGTGACAACTTCTTTGAGAAGATAAGCAGCATCATTGCTGACCATCCGAACGATGTCATCCAGTTCTTTTCGATGCGCAAGGACGACCTCACGATAGGCACTCGCTATATCCCTGGAAGCCAGTTTATGATGAATCAGTGCTTCTACCTGCCTGCAGGAATGGGAAAGGAGATTGCTGAATTCTGGAAGACCTCTCCAAGGCAGCAGGAAGCAGGGGCTCCGTATGACCTTCTTATGGCCGATTACTTCAAGGCACACAGAATCAAGTACCTGAACTGGTGCCCGAATCTTGTGGATCACGAGGTATGCAAGTCCCGTATCGACCCACGCAGGAGCAGCAAGAGGCAAAGTCTGACATTCAGTTGTGAATTGCTTTCAAAAATTTGTATCTTAGCCACAGGAAACAACAGCCATTTATATTTTGATATTCGGTTATGAGTTGTGAATTGCTTTCAAAAATTTGTATCTTAGCCACAGGAAACAACTATCAGAAGAAAACACACTCACAGTAACGCGTTGTGAATTGCTTTCAAAAATTTGTATCTTAGCCACAGGAAACAACAGCCATTTATATTTTGATATTCGGTTATGAGTTGTGAATTGCTTTCAAAAATTTGTATCTTAGCCACAGGAAACAACTATCAGAAGAAAACACACTCACAGTAACGCGTTGTGAATTGCTTTCAAAAATTTGTATCTTAGCCACAGGAAACAACAGCCATTT
>CAYFVE010000127.1:0-5632 GCA_964346605.1 uncultured Muribaculaceae bacterium
GATGAAGGGGCATCATGTGAGACCTGGTACCGCCTGGGACACATTGACGCCATTCTCGACAACCGCATAGCGGACGGCGAGCTTGAGAAATGCATAGTTGTGATGCCGAAGTGCAGGATAAAGGCTCTTGACAAGTACATCAAGAAAGAATTCGGCATATAGGAGCCGTCAGACAAAGACAGACCTCAGATTTGCGGCAAGCTGCTCCGTACTGCTTGCGCCGACGATTATCGAGGTCACACCTCTCTGCTTGAGAATCCACGCAAGGGACATTTCCGAAAGGG
Organism: uncultured Muribaculaceae bacterium; assembly: GCA_964346605.1. Classification (GTDB taxonomy): domain Bacteria; phylum Bacteroidota; class Bacteroidia; order Bacteroidales; family UBA932; genus Cryptobacteroides. The sequence goes on from CAYFVE010000127.1 coordinate 285, forward strand.
AGTGTCCCTTCTCTTCCGCCTCGCAATTCCATTTTTTAAGCCTGGCAAGGAGTTCGGGAGTAAGCATTTCCTTTTTCAAGGAATGATTGGCGGACATGCGGCTGCCTTCCGGAATACCGTTCAGATAGCGGTCGGTAAGAAGCCCCTGCGCCAAGGGAGAGAAGGAAATGAAGCCGATTCCGTGATCAGCGCAATAGTCAAGTACTCCACTCTCCATCGGGGTGCGGTCCAGTCTGTTGAGCTTGTCCTGGAAAATAAGGAGGGGAACATCGCGGTCACGCAAATACTCATCCGCGAATTTCAGGGCTTCCAACGGCCACCGGCTGATGCCGACGTAAAGAGCCTTTCCGGCTCTGACCACATCCACCAGCGCCTGAAGTGTCTCTTCAAGCGGAGTGTCCGGATCGAAACGATGGCTGTAGAAAAGGTCCACATAGTCCAGATTCATCCTCTTCAGACTCTGGTCAAGGCTTGCGATCAAATACTTGCGGGAACCCCATTCTCCGTAGGGGCCGGGCCACATATCGTAGCCGGCCTTGCTGCTTATGAAGAGTTCATCGCGGTAAGGCTTGAAGTCCTGAAGCATAAGTCTTCCCATAGTCTCTTCGGCGCTTCCGTATGGAGGGCCGTAATTGTTGGCAAGGTCAAAATGCGTCACACCGTGGTCGAAGGCATAACGGGTTATGGCGCGGCTGCGCTCAAAGGGGTCATTCCCACCGAAATTGTGCCAGAAACCAAGACTGACCTTAGGAAGGAGGACACCGCTCTTTCCGCATCTGCCGTATTGCATTACGGATGCGTCATATCTGTCAACTGATGCTGTGTAATTCATTGTCATTTGAAAATACTGGTCAGACAAAAATAACAATTATTCGTATTTTTGCAAGCGGATGGGCAGTAAAGCGACAGATATGACAAGCCAATGGCATTCGGGCAGAAACCTGTCCGGCCAGTCTTTCTTTATCAGAAAAATGGACACGACCAAGAACATCAAAGCTGCGGAAATGCCCTCTGCACCGCTGCCTATGGTCGGATTCAGTTATATTCTCCAGGGGGAGATGCTTGTGGAGGCCGACGGCAGATCCTTCCTATGCTCAACAGGCCAGCTGCTTCTGATCCCGGAAGGAATGCCTTTCTCCATCAATTATTTCCGTGACGCCGTCGGCTATACAGGAGGCTTCACATCCTCCGTGCTTCAAGACCGGAGGAAGATTTCGACACTGACGGAGCCCCGTCTCCAAGCCTTCTGGTTCGATGAGGCGGTCTTCGTCAAAGAACTCTTCAATATGATGGAAATATCCTTCCGAAGCGGCGACGGAGCTTTCATTGAAAAAGGTCTGGACATACTTCTGTCCAGAGTCAGGGATTCTTCTGTGAGCACCTTCTCCCCCGCCGTTTCAGAGTTTCTGGACCGGGTTTTCGACAGAAACACGCCTCTTCTCTCCGCCTCCGGATATTCCTCCGCCCTCGGTATCAGTTCCAACTACCTCAACAGATGCGTAAAGTCCGCCACAGGCCATAACGTAAGCGAATGGATCGACATCTCAAGGATCAATCTGGCAAAAAAACTTCTCAGGAACCCGGACAACCAGATAATAGACGTTGCCATGGCAGTCGGATTGGAAGACCAGTCCCACTTCTCACGCTTTTTCAAGCGCCACACGGGGATGACTCCTTCCGGATTCAGATCTCAGGTCGCATCAATGCACGAATAATCCTAAAAAATGAATCTGGAGTCCTAAACATTAAGATTGTTTTTTCGGACATTTGCAAACGAAAAAAAAGAAAGATGTTAAGACTCCTGTTCACCTGTCTGATCTCCAGCATATCCGAGCCAATCGATTCCATCAGCGTTCCAGCCTTCGTTTCCGCATCAAAGGAGAACGACAAGTTGGAACGGCTGGCATCCCCGGTCTCCGCAATCACATTGAGAGATATTGAATCCACAGGCATCCAAAATCCTAAAGGACTCTCAAGTATGATTCCTTCACTGCATATTCCAGACTATGGAGCAACTCTGACTTCTACCATCTATGTCAGAGGTTTCGGCTCCAGAATGGAAAACCCTGTGATGGGACTCTACATCGACGACATTCCCATCCTGGACAAGAACGCCTATGATTTCGACTATCTGGACATCCGCTCGGCTACGATGCTCCGCGGACCGCAGGGAACCCTTTACGGCAGGAATTCGATGTGCGGACTTCTTTCGCTGCGCACCCTGTCCCCTTCGGACATCAAAGGCATTTCCGGTGGAATCGAATACGGTTCGGCAAATACAGTCCGCGGCAGCCTGTCGCTATACTCGACTTCAAACGCCATCGCCATCGCCGTCCGTCATTCCGACGGCTTTTTCGACAATGGATATACAGGCGCAAAATGCGACCCTTACAACGGAGGATCGTTCCGCTGGAAATGGGAGAAAGCAGTCAGCGAGAGACTTAGCGTCAGCAACATCTTCAATGTTTCAGTGTCTGACGAAGGAGCCTTCAGTTACGGGCAGTTCATCGACGGGGAACTCAAGCCTGCACTCTACAACGACGAAGGGAGCTACCGGCGCCTGACCGTTCTGGAAGGCCTGAAAGGACGCCTAAAGGGGGATAAGATGACAATTGACGGCATCGCCTCCATTCAGCTTCTTGCCGACGATATGAAGATGGACCAGGACTACACAGCGGCTTCGATATTCACCCTCAACCAGAAGCAATGGAACAAGGCAGGAACGGCCGAAGTGATATTCAGGCCGGCAAATCGACACGAACGCTGGAACCCGGTTACAGGAGTATTCGGTTTCGCCAGACACAGCGACCTGAAAGCTCCGGTGACCTTCAAGCGCGATGGGATCGAGACACTCATCCTCGCCAACACCGGAAAGAACATCCCTTCCGACATAGGAACATTGGAAATACTTGACAACCAAATCCCCATCAACTCTGAGTTCAGCATCTGGACTTGGAATGTCGCCGTTTACCACGAGTCTTCCTTCTCATTCGGGCGGTGGACTCTTACCGCCGGACTAAGACTCGACTGCGAAGGCGGAATTATGGGCTACTCCAACGACGCGCCAGTCAACTACCAGTTCCTCCCCTATATGACAGTCACAAAGCCGCTCAACGTAACTTTCGACGGAAGCATCAGCCACGTCTGGACAGGGCTGCTTCCGAAAGCGGCGGCGTTATATTCAGTGCCTATTGAAAAGGGAAGCTTGGCCTTCTACGGTACCGTTTCCAAAGGCATCAGGGCCGGAGGCTTCAACACCCAGATATTCTCCGACATCATTCAGAGCCGGATGATGAACGTGCTGATGGAGGACTTGGGGATCCATTTCGACAAACCGAAGGCATCCGTGGGAGCCGGCAATACCGAATACGGGCCCGAAATGGCGTGGAACTACGAGATAGGCGCCCGCCATATTTCCGGAACCGGATTCAACTGCGAAGCGGTCCTCTACTATATGGACGGAAGGAATCAGCAGCTGACTGTGTTCCCCGCCGGAAAGTCGATCGGCAGGATGATGACAAACGCCGGACGCAGCGCGAGTTACGGGGCGGACATCGAAGCCGCTTGGCGCAAGGAAAGGTTCTTCCTTAAAGCCTCCTACGGGTGGAATCACGCCGAATTCACTGACTACGACGACGGCAGCAGCGACTTCTCCGGCAACATAATACCTTACAGCCCGGAGCATACCCTGTTCTGCGCAGCTGAATATTCATTCGCAATCAGCGGCCGGAAATATTCAATCGGAGCAGACACAAGAGGCGTAGGCCCAATCTGGTGGAACGAAGAGAACACCCTGCGGCAGCCGTTTTACACTATGCTTGGAGGCCATCTCAGCCTTGAACTTGGGAAGGCGACGCTTTACCTCAGAGGCGAAAACCTTTCCGGTACCAAATACAATACATTCTATTTCAAATCAATGGGTAACGAATTCTTCCAGAGATCGAAGCCTGCGATTATTTCAATTGGAATCAAATTCAAATCATAATACAATGAAATTCAAACATTTCCTTTTCGCAGCAGCATTGTTTGCAACCATTTCCTGTTCCAAAGAAGAAACAATCGAAACTCCGGTGAAAGCCGACTATTCCGGTACTCTTACAGTTAGCTTCCAAGGCAACGATTTCACCAATGAAGGAATCGCCGTAACCTTCGAACCATCTGAAGACGGGAATACGGCTGCTCTCCTTCTCCACAAGGTGAAGTTCGTACCTCAGATGCCTGTAACCATAGATGTGACAGTGCCGGATGTCACCCTCAGGACAACGGCAAGCGGCACAACCCTTTACTGTGAAAGAGTCGTACCGCTCGCTATGGGAGGGGAGATCGAACGTTACACCGTAACGAATCTGACTGGAAACCTGTCTGACGGGAAACTCACGTTCAGCCTCAACTTCGGAGACTTCCCTGCTTCCTACAAAGGAATGATCAACCCATAAGCAGTTTCCCCACTTTTGGGACACTTCGCAGGATCAAGACAAGGCTTTCGTCAGCACCAGAGATCCGTCACCCTGAGCCAGTCAACCCAGACTTCTCTATTCTTCTCCACCATTGCCTAGATTTCGAAATCGCATGCAACGCGGGACTCGCGGATCTTCTTGCAGTACTCCTGGATTTTCTGGTGGTCATGGTTGACGGCATACTTTCCGAGCTCCTCCATACTGTCGAATGTGGCGACAAGGCAGGCGTCGTAGTTACCTTCCTTCAGATTGACACCGACTTCGCAGCTTCTAAGTTCAGGGACTTTACCCATCAGAGCTTCGAGGTGTTCTTTCATCCACTGTGCGTTTTCAATAGCCGTACGGCCTTCTGCCTCAGGCAGGAGTTTCCACATTACAACGTGCTTTATCATATTCAGTAATTGTTTTCTATTCCGGACAAAGATAAATATTTCTGAATAATTCTTAAATTAGTAGTTTTAAACCTTATTTTTGAAAGTAATGAAAACATTCAACAAGATCCTCTATTCCGCTGCGGCAGTGGCTGCAGCCGCAGCAGCCACGTCCTGCTGCAACAAGAAGTCACAGGAGACTGAAACAACCGGAGAAACCATCGAAGCCTATGTCCCTGCGCTCAAACCATCAAAGCTTCTGGTCGTTGTGGATGTCCAAAGAGACTTTTTCGATCCTTCAGGATCGCTCTATGTCGACGGAGCGAGTCCCTATCCTGAAAAGATAGCAGCAATAGCTGACGGCTATGACGCTGTCATCTTCACCCTCGACTGGCATCCCGGCAACCATTGCTCATTCAAGGAGCAGGGCGGTCCTTGGCCGTCCCATTGCGTGGCATACACACAGGGAGCCGCTCTTGCAGACTGCTTCTCCCCTATCCTCGCGAACAAGCAAAAGGTC
>CAYFVE010000128.1:0-5503 GCA_964346605.1 uncultured Muribaculaceae bacterium
CAGGCTCCTGCTGGGCGAGACATTTTCCGTCGAAGGTCTCTATTACGCCTCCCTTGCCGTCGTAGTCGATCAGGGAGTCGTGCTTTTCAGCGGTACCTTCTGTCAGAGGCTGGAACCAGTGCGTTACATGGGTCACTTTGTGCTCCATAGCCCAATCCTTCATACCTTGGGCGACTCCGTCGGCCGTCTTCCTGTCCAGAGGTTTGCCATTGTCAATGCAGTCCAGAAGGGCTGCGAGGGTCTTCGCGTCAAGATACTTGTGCATCTTGGGACGGTCAAAGACGAGCTCTCCGAAATATTCGGAAGTCTTTCCGCTTGGTTTCTGCGCTGGTACAGGCTTCTTCTCGAAGGACTCCTTGACCAGATCAAATCTGTCGATACTCATACTGACGATTATTGTTTTTTAGTTTATTCCAAACAAAACAAGGCTGATCCTTCCGGGCCAGCCTTGATGTATATTTAACGGAATTTTTCCATATTATCTGTTGTACCGCACGGCTGGGAGAGAGGCACACGAAGAATTCAGGACCTGATCAAGATTCACAGAGTTCTGAAAATCCCGCTGGGACTGCTGCAGGAATGTCGCGGGTACGTTGAAGATCATTTTATTCCAGTTCGTTTATGAATGCAAGTTACGCATTCTTTTTAAAAACGCAAAGCATATTTAAAAAATCTACGCAATTACTATTTCAAGAATTCTTATTAAATTTACGGATACCTACACATTTTTGAGTAAAATGAAGACGATCAATCTGTTCTCCGCTATTGCCGGAGCCATCATCTTGGGTTCGGGAGCAATGTACGCCCAGACTTTCAACACAACTTTCGACACACAGTACGACAAGGTCGTAAAAACCCTTGACGAGAACGGCAAACTTGTTTACAACGGCGTTGTCAGACCGGTCTGGAAGGATGCCCGGACCTTCCTGTTCAGGACAACCGAGGCCGGTGAAGAGAAGGTGTATTCAGTCAACGTCGCGGACAGGACTAAGACTGCGGCCTCCGGGGAGGAACTTGAGGAACTGATTAAAAGCCGGAGCAACGGATACTACGACCCTTCCGACGAGAGCATGTACGCGATGCGCCGTGATGAGGCCATGAAATCTCCGGACGGTCTTAAGGAGGCCGTCATCCGGGACAACAACATCTGGATCCGGGAAGCCGGAAAGCCTGACACTGAGAGGCAGCTGAGTTTCGACGGTACGGATAATGACAAGTACAACCGCATACTCTGGTCGCCGGATTCGAAGAAGATAGCCGCCTTCCGTAAGGAGGTCATCAAGGAGCGTCAGATTCTTCTTCGCGATTCGAGGCCTTCAGATAAGGTGCAGCCGGACTACAGATGGCTTGACTATGCCAAGCCGGGAGATGCACTTCCCCAAGTAACACCCGCGCTCTTCAACGTCGAGAGGATGGAGCAGGTGCCTTTTGTAACGAATCAGTATTCCAACCAATATTTTATGGAGATGGGAAAGTGGAATCCTGAATCCACCTTCTTCACTTTCGAATACAACCGGCGCGGCCACCAGCTCTACCAGCTGATCGCCGTTGACGCCTCAACCGGGGAGAACAGAATCCTAGCGGAAGAAAAGTCCGGGACTTTCATCTATTACTACGACCTTTACCGCTACTATTTCGAGGATGGAAAGAGAATACTGTGGGTTTCCGAAAGGGACGACTGGAGGCATCTTTATTTGATCGATGCAACTGACGGAACAATCAAGCAGCTGACAAAGGGCGAATGGAATGTGAGGGAAATCCAGAAAGTGGACGAGAAGGAAGGCACAGTCCTGATGTACGTCAACGGACTTAAGGCCGGCAGCGGAGAGGACCCGTACAACAAGCATCTCTGCCGTCTGGATCTGGCTTCCGGAAACCTTACGGATCTCACGCCTGAGAATGCCAATCACACTGTCAGCTTCAACAGCAGCTTCACCGCCTTCGTGGACAATTATTCCCGTCCGGACCTTCCGAACACCAGCGTGCTCCGGTCCTCTTCAGACGGATCCGTGCTTATGGAAATCCAGAAGCAGGACATCTCCGCGATCCGGGCGAAGGGTTTCACGACTCCGATTGTTTTCAGCGCCAAGGGCCGCGACGGCAAGACCGACATCTGGGGGACCATATTCCTCCCTTACAATTTTGACAAGCGCAAGAAATATCCTGTCGTCGAATATATCTACGCCGGTCCGCACGATTCCCACGTCGTCAAGGACTTTTCCGTCAGTACACGAAACAGCAGGCTGCAGGAAATGGGCTTCATCGTCGTCACCATCGACGGAATGGGGACGGACAACCGTTCCAAATCCTTTCAGGATGTCTGCTGGAGGAACCTCAAGGACGCCGGATTCCCGGACAGAATCCTCTGGATGCAGGCCGCGGCAAAAAAATACAAATTCCTGGACATCAGTAATGTAGGAATATACGGTTACTCTGCCGGTGGACAGAACGCCCTGGCAGCTCTTCTCTTCCATCCGGAGTTCTACAAGGTAGGAGTCGCGCTCTGCGGCTGCCACGACAACAGAATGGACAAGATGTGGTGGAACGAGCAATGGATGGGCTACCCTGTCGGACCTTGGTACGGGGAGAATTCCAATGTGGACAATGCGCGCCTTCTTGAGGGCAGGCTCCTGATCGTAAACGGCGAGATGGACGACAACGTCGATCCGGCCTCATCTCTCCAGGTCATCTCCGAACTCGTGAAGAACAACAAGTATTTTGAGCAGATGTACCTTCCCGGGCACTCACACAATCTAGGCTCCGACTACATCACCAAACGCGTCTTCGAATTTTTCTGGAAGAACATCAGGCGGGAGTAGCGCCTGTCCGACATACACCTTGAGGGAGGCCTTTTTTTTGGCCTCCCTCATCGTTTAGTGCCATCGCTCTTCCCGGTTGATAACTGTGTGGAAAAATTTGGAAGCAGGTGGAAAAATATGGAAAATAATTCATATCTTTGTAGGCAAGCGTGAAAGGCTAAAGAAATGATTACATTCATCGGCGAATACACATCCAAGATCGACGACAAAGGGAGAGTGGTTTTCCCTTCGCCGTTCAAATCATTGATGCCAGCCGAGGGTGATATGAGGTTCGTCGTTAAGAAGGACATCTTCTCCGACTGCCTTGAAATGTACACCTTCGAGGAATGGGAGCGCCAGTCGAATGGAGTAAAATCAAAACTGAATTTCTTTAATCGTGCTCACGCCTCTTTCTGGAGAGAGTATATGCGCAACCGGGCAATCGTAGAACCAGATGCGAAACTCGGCCGCCTGTCCATCCCCAGGAAGTTACTTGAATCAATTGGTGTAACAAAAGAGATAGTCTTCTCGGGCAACGATTACAAGATAGAGATCTGGGCCAAGGAAAAATACGAGGCCAGCGAGATCTCGAATGAAGATTTCTTGAATATTGCCGGGCAACTGTCTCAGGAGAGATAGGAGATTCGGAAATGTCAGAGTACCATACACCGGTTCTTTTCGACGAGAGTCTTTCCGCTCTTGTCACCAACCCGTCAGGAATATACGCCGACGTCACATTCGGAGGCGGTGGTCACACCGCCGGAATCCTTTCACGCTTAAATGAAGACGGTATCGTCATCGCCTTCGATCGTGACAGCGACGCATTGAACAACAAAATAGACGATCCGCGTCTGATTATGGTCCGGGCAGACTTCCGCTTCATCAACAATTTTGTGCAGGAACTGCTGCACGAAGGAAGGATTCCTGCAAAAGCCAGAGCCAAGGCGGATCCTGTTCTGGAAGAAAAGCATTCAGAATCCGTCCTTGACGGCGTCCTGGCGGACCTGGGTGTTTCATCGCACCAATTCGACACCGCGGAGAGAGGATTTTCGTTCAGGTACGACGCGCCTCTGGATATGCGAATGAATCAGGAAGGTGGCAGAACCGCAGCCGACATCCTCAACCAGTACGGGCAGGAGCAGCTTGAAGGGATATTCCGCCTCTATGGAGAAGTGGACAACTCCCGCAGGATTGCGCAGCTGATTGTAGCCGCACGCAAAAAATCGCCGATACGGACTACCGCGGAACTTGACAGAGCGATTGAAGAGGTCCTTCCAAAATTCGCGGAACACAAGTTTCTCGCAAAAGTCTATCAGGCTCTTAGGATCGAGGTAAACCACGAGATGCGTTCCCTTGAGAAAATGCTCCAAGGTGCCACAGACGCCCTGAAGCCGGGCGGAAGACTGGTGGTTATCACCTACCATTCTCTTGAGGACAGAATGGTGAAGAACTTCATAAAGTCCGGTAGGACAGACGGAAGCGAAGAAAGAGACCCGGTCTATGGTGGAGTCCGATCACCTCTCAAGGCTGTGAACCGCAAGCCGATTCTACCGCAGGAGACAGAAATTTCGGAAAACACAAGGGCGCGAAGCGCAAAACTGAGAATAGCGGAAAAGGTATGCTAGGTGAAAAGGAACATAGAAAGTGGAAACTGGCCGATATCGGGCAGTGGCTCAAGAACGCCTTCCTTGCGACACTGAAGGGAGAGTTCCTGATGCGTCTTCACGCGAGCCGCTACTTCATCCACATCATCTACACCTTCTTCCTCTTCTTCATAAGCATTTGGCTGAGCCTGAAGATCGAGAAAACCCTCACACGAGTGGAGGACAACCGGAAGACACTTCAGGACATGGAGATTTACCACGCCCAGAAGACCGTCGAACTGGTCAGCCTGGGGCGGATGACAAAGGTACAGCAAATGCTCAAGGAGCAGGGTTCGGAATTAACGATGCCGGAAAAGCCGGCCGACAGGATAAAATAAAGGGAAATGGCAGCACCGTCACAGAACACTACTAAGAAGGAAAGGGACAGAATCGCAATGATCCTGTACTACCTCTATGCCCTCTTCCTCATCCTTGCGGTGTTCCTGGTGATCAGGATCGTACAGATCCAGACCCTATGGAAACCGGACCAGGCCATTGTCAAGTACTTCAGGCCGGTCAGCACGAAGTCTGTCATAGAGCCGGAGCGTGGAGCCATCATCGGATGCGACGGCAAACTCCTCGCGATGTCAACGCCTCTCTACCATCTGTATATGGACTGCACTGTCCGCAAGGAATATTTTGCAGGGAAGAGCAACGCGGGGGAGCTCGAGAAGGAGTGGCTTGCCAAGGCAAGGGCTTTCTGCAAGGGCTACGCAGAGATAACCGGAAACTCCGAAGACTGGTACACACAGATAGTGAACGGCCGGAAGAACGGCAACAAGTACCTTCGTATCGGCTCTCCTGTTGACAGGGACACCCTCCTTGCCCTCCAGAAGCTGCCTCTGATGGAGGAAGGCCAATACAGAAGCGGAATAATCGTCGTGAAAAAAGATTCCAGACAGTACCCTTACGGAACTCTTGCCAGAAGGACAATCGGCTACGTCAAGGACAACAGCAACTCCAACGGAAACAACCATATCGGCCTTGAGGGCAAATTCGACTACATCCTTCACGGGAAGGAGGGAGAAATCTGGCTCCGACCGACAGACGGAAGAGAGAAGA
>CAYFVE010000129.1:0-5472 GCA_964346605.1 uncultured Muribaculaceae bacterium
CTGCCTGTTGAATTCAACAGGCAGACCGTCCCTGATCTTTTCGTTGGCGAAGTCCACAAGGATGATCGCATTCTTGCCCACAAGACCCACAAGCATAACCAGTCCGAGCATCGCATATATATTCAGGGATGTGCCTGACAGGGCAAGGGCAAGAATCGCTCCGAGAACTGAGAAAGGTATCGAGAACATCACGACGAGCGGATCAATCCACCCGTTGTAGAGAACTACCAGAGCCAGGTACATAAGAACCATGGAAAGCAGTATCGCAATACCCATCACGCTCATAGAGTCCGACATCGACTTGACGTCACCGATTCCGGAGATGTTCACTCCGGCGCTGCCGGCTCTCTGAGACACTTCGGCCAGAAAGCGGTCTGACGCTGCGCCAGGGGATATTCCCACGACATCTGAACTGATTGTGACTGATGGGTTGCGGTTATACCGTTCGATCCTGTTCGGCCCGGTGCCGAACCTTACATCTGCGAACTGGTCGAGGGTGACCCGGTTCCCCTGCGAATTGATGAAGGTCAGCGAAGAGACATTGTCGATGTCATTGCGATAGAAACTGTCCGCGCGGATGTTGATGTCATACTCATTGTCTCCACGTACGAATTTCATCGAAGTGTTTCCCTGAAATGCCATCTGCAGGGTAAGACCGACATTGTCGAGAGACAGGCCCAGAGCGGACATCTTGTCCCTGTCGACGGTCACTTGAATCTCCGGCATCCTCGATCCGGTCGAGAGTTGCTGCTGCGTTGTGCCTTGAATGGACTTCATAACATCCAGGGCATATTCACCAAAGACAGCGACGGAATCCGCCTCAGATCCTGAGATGACATATTCAATAGCGGAGCTGTTGCCGGAACCGTGGAGCGCTGCGGCGAACATCCTTACTTTCGCGTCCACCAGATAGTCGGTCAATTGCCTTCGAAGGCCGGCTATGTACTGCTTTACAGATTTGTCACGCTGGGACGGAGGTACAATCTTTACATCAAGCTGGGCAAGGTATGGTGTGCCTTGAGTACTTTCCGTGTTGCTTCCGGTCTGCCCGATTGTGGTGATGACCTCAGTCACTTCCTTTTGCTCCATCATCCACTTTTCCGCGCGCGCGACTTGAGCCGAGGCTTCCGAGATCGAAATGTCCTTCGGCATTTCGAGAAGGACGGAGAATCTGCTCTGATCCACGTCTGGCATAAATTCGAATCCGATGAAGCCGAGAGGGAAAAGTGCGCACACGAGAACAGCCATTGTCAGCACAGCCGCTCCAACTGCGAGTTTATGACGGAAACTCCATTGCAGGATGCCTGCAATCCACTCTCCGAAGGCATGTACAGCATTGTCAAATCCGGTCATCATCCTGGCTCGGAAAGAGTTGACTTCTGACTTCTCAATACCGGAGAGACGAGATGTCAGCAGTGGCACCAGGGTAAGCGCTGCAAGCAGACTGAAGAGAATTGAGAAAATGATGACTCCGCAGAACTGCCTCAAAATGTCTGAAACCAAGCTGTTTGTAAGGGCGATCGGCAGGAACACTATGACCAGTACAAGCGTTATCGTGATTACTGTAGTGGAAATCTCCTTCATCGCGTCTTGAGTCGCCTGCATCGGTTTTTTGCCCATTTCGATATGGCGCGAGACGTTTTCTATGACAACGATCGCATCATCCACGAGCACTCCGATCACGACGGAAAGTCCCAGCAGGGACATAAGGTTCAGAGTAAAATGGAATACACTCATTCCGATGAAGGTGCCGATGAGTGACAACGGTACTACGAACATCACGATTAGAGCGTTCTTCCAACTGTGCAGGAATAACAGAATCACGAGCGTTACCAGCAAAATCGCAAGAAGCAGGTCAACCAGAACGGACTTGATCGATTCTCGTGTGAATATGGATGAGTCAGTGACTGTCCTTATCCTCAAGTTCGAGTCCGCATTCAGGGACTCCAGTTCGCTTGTGACCTTGCTGACAGCGTCACTCAAGTCGATGGCGTTGGCGTCTCCTTGCTTGAATATGTTGAGAAGCACGGCCTCCTTGCCATCTATTCCGGCGATTTTGTTCACATCCTTGGAGGTTTCCACCACCTCAGCCAAATCGCCGACCCTGATCTGGGTGCCGTTTGGAAGAGTCATCAGTACCAAGTCTCGAATCTCATCAACTGAGTCCAGCCTTCCGGAAAGCCTGATGGAAGTATGATTACGCTCGTTGCGAAGGCTTCCGGTAGGGAAGTCCAGATTGGCGCTCCTTATTGCTCCCAGCACCTGGACGGGACTCATACCCAGAGCGCGCATAACCTCCATATCCAGATTGACCTGAATCTCTCGCGGATGTTCGCCCACGGAGGTGATGCCCGCAGTGCCTGGTATGCGCAGAAGTTCCGGTGTTATCCTCCGCTCAATCAGATCGGAGAACTCTGTCGATTCCAGATCCGAGGTAAGCGAAAGAGTCATTACCGCCTTGTCGTCAACGGTGATTTTATTGATTATCGGGGCCAGTGCAGATGCAGGAAGATCGGCTTTTCTGGAACTGATCTTGTTCTGGGCATCTGTCATTGCCTTGTCGATGTCAGTACCGTAGACGAAAGACACGAATACCATCGACATATTCTCAAACGAGAAAGAGCGCATCGATTCCACTCCCTGAAGCGAAGAGAGTGCATCCTCAAGTTTCCTGGTGAGCGAATTCTCAACTTCTACAGGAGACGCGCCCGGGTAGATTACCTGCACATTCAGGGTCGGAGGAGTGAACTTGGGCATCAGTTCAGACTGAAGCGAAGAGTAGCCCAGCACTCCGAGGATGGCGATCACCAGGAACAACACAATGACATAGTTCGGCCGCTTCACCGATAGATCTGATATACTCATAACGGAAGAATCATTTGTTTATTACCCTGACGGCAGAGCCGTCGCTGATGTTCATAAGTCCTGACTCGATGACTTCATCTCCGGGTCCGATGCCGCCGGAAACCTCTATCCTGTCTCCGACCATCTCTCCCAATAAGACTTCGCGCCGAAGGGCCTTGCCATCGATTACGACATAGACGTTCGCCGACATCGTGCTTCCTACAATGCATTTGCGAGGAAGAAGAATTCCCTTGCTTGAAGCACCGCCTGTGAACTGGACCCTCAGGTACATCCCGATCTTCAAGGCGTCATTCCTGTCAAGCATTATTTCCACGGGATAATTGAGTCCTCTGTCTGTCTTCATCCCTATATTGCCTACCTTGCCGGTGAATGCTACTCCGGGAAGGCTGCTGTCGGCCGCCTTTACCGGCATTCCTTCGTACAGCATCCCGAGCCTTGATTCCGGTACGTTTACCGTCACTTTGAGACTCCGGTCGTTGACAATCTCGAACAGAGGCGTATTAGGTGCGATGAGTGAGCCGATCTCTACATATCTGTTGTTGACCGTGCCAGGGAGAGGCGCCTTCACCACCGAGTTCTCGTATTTCCAACGGCTTGCCGTCATCCGGCTTTCGGCGGCGATCAGCTGCGTCCTGATGTTGTCCAGCTGCTGGTCGCTGACTCCTCCGGCCATATTCGATTGAGCAAGACGTGATTCGTCTTTCTTGAGTGCCTCATAGGCGGTTTTGGAAGCCTTGTAGTCAGCCTCGTAAAGTTCCGTGTCCACCTTCAGGAGGGGGGTCCCTTTCTGAACCCTGCTTCCTTTGTCCACATAAATGGCTGTAACCCTTCCCGAAATATCGGAAACGTAGTTCAATTCGCTTACAGCCTGGGTAACTCCATTGGCGCTGAAGTCCAGTGTGTACTCTTCCTCCCGTGCATGGTATGTTCCCACTACTTCCGTCCGGTCGGCCATAGTTGTTTCCGCTGTCTGCCGCAGCATTTTTCTTCTGTTGCTGAACAGCAAAAGGACCATCGCGGCGACAAGGATCGCAATGATGGATATTCCGATGATCTTTTTCATATCTTTCATTTATTTAGAAGTTCCATAATCATCCCCTCGGCCTTTTTGAAATCGACATAGGCTTTGAGACATCTGTTCAATTCGTTGATGTAATTTACTTTGGATTTGATCAGGGATGAATTGGCATTGAGCAGATCCGCGAAGGACGACAGACCTTCTCTGTAGTTCATCTCCGTGACCTCATAGACCTCCTGCGCAAGAATCTCGTTCTCCCTCTGGGTCAGAATCGCCTTCCTGCTCTGTTCCAGTTGCATCATACTATTGTTGTAGGCCATTCCAAGGGACTGCGAGAGCGCTTTTTCATCGTGTTTCGTCTTTTCAAGTTCAATCTTGGTCCTCCGGATCTTCGCTGTCCTGGACAAGCCGGTGAAAATCGGCATCTTCAGGTTGAGAGACACCATCGATACGGGAAAACGGTGGTATGTTTCTCCTGAAAAACGGTCGCCAATGTGGTTCATGGAATATGTCGCCGTCAGGCCTACCACAGGAAGGGTTTCCAATCTAGCCGACCTGTACTGAAGGTCAAGCATCTTCTGCTGTTTCAGGAACATCCTGTAGGGCAACAGCCCGCTAACTTCAAAACCGTGACCGCTTGAAGAGAACACCATCCTTTCAAGATTGTCAATGTCGATGGAATCAACCATTATAGGCTCTTCAACCGGGAAGCCCATCTGCAGTTTCAAAAGATTCATCTGAACTTCCGCAGCATTCTCCATAGCAGCCCTTTCTGTTTCCAGATTGGTTTTGGATACGGAAATCTGTTTGACATCTATAGGGCGGACAAGGCCGTTGTCGCGATTCGTGTTCATCATGTCCAATGTCTTTTCCATCAATCCTATGCTCTCGTCAAACTGGCCGAGGGCATAATTGAGGATTTGAATCCCGAAAAGGAGAGCGGCGGTTTGCGCAACCACATCATCGGTTGAAATCTCCAACCCCAGTTCAGCCATTTCTCCGCTTGTGCCGGCGATGCTCAAGGAATTCAACAACGGCAGATTCAGAAGCTGCTGGCTAAGGCTGGCGCCCCAGTTGGCCGAAAGATCCATTCCCATCGTGACTGTCATGTACTTGTTCGCTTCCGGGTCACGCATAGATTCGGGCAGCATCGAATTGACGAAATTAGGCATCGCTATCGATGTCTTCTGGATGTTCCGGGTGATTCCGCCTGAAGCGCTTACCTGAGGAAGGAGAGCGCCAAGCACCTCCCTTCTGGATTGGATGGAAGATTCCAGACTGCAGTTTCTCGTTGTTTTCGACAGCATATTCCAGACATCTTTTCAGACTGAAGACTTCCTGTGAGAATGCCAGAATAGGGACGGAAGCAAGAAAGATTGTGAGAATTACTTTTTTCATAATTTATTAACGAGATTGTTTAACGTGGTCGTTAAGGCAAAGATACCAATAAAAAACAATTATCCAATTTTATTTTATCCCTACTTGGAAATGATTGAGACTATCCGCTAAATCATCAAGCTGTCACCGCATCGGAACTGATGCAGCCTTCCTTGAAATGAATCGTACAGAACGTCGAAACTATGGTCGCC
>CAYFVE010000130.1:0-5467 GCA_964346605.1 uncultured Muribaculaceae bacterium
AGGTCGATTCCGGCGATTCCGGTAGGTATCAGTTCGGATGGCTGGCGCCTCTTGTACAGATTTACTGAAGGACCGCCGATCTGGCGTTCTTCGCCCTCAACCTCCGGTCCTCCGTCAATCGGTTTTCCGTAGGCGTTGAAGAAGCGTCCGGAGAGCTGGTCGGAGACCTTGATTGTCGGGGTTTCTCCGAGGAAGGTGACCTCCGCGTTCGTCGGTATGCCTTCGGTTCCGGAAAAGACCTGAAGGGTGACGAGGTCGCCCTTTGTCTTCACCACCTGTGCGAGTCTTCCGTTCACCATTGCAAGCTCATCGTTTGACACTCCTGTGGATTTCAGGGCTACTGTGGCCTTGGTGATGGCCTCAAGGCGGGTGTATATTCTCTGGTATGCTTTAGTTGCCATAACTTTCTACGATATTGTGGATCTTTGTCGCGTATCCCTCGAATTCTTCGCCGTGGAACTTGGTGTAGTTCATCTGGCGGAGGTCATTGATGAGTTCCTTGAAGAAGTCCCGGCATTTCTCGAAGTCCTCGAAGCCGAAGTCGAGGCCGCAGAGTTCCAGGATCAGGTCAAGCATATATCTCTGGCGCTCCATAGGACAGAGTGCGTCAATCTCATCGAAAGCATCCTGCTGGAGGAAGACGAAGTCGATGAGTTCAGACTTCCAGAAACTGATGTGGTAGCCAACCGGCACTCCGTCGTCTCCAAGGATGTTGATCTGCTCTGCCGCTTCACGTCCCTTGCGGATCAGATTCTTCGCCTTCTGTACCTTTTCGACCCATCCGGCCTCAACCTGGCTGTCGAGGTAGTCGATGATCTCAGGGTACTCGAGATATTTTGAATATGAGTCGATAGGATTTACAGCAGGGTACCTCTTCTGGTCGGCGCGGTTCTGTTCGAGTCCGTAGAAGCATCTCGCCGCCTTTCTTGTGGACTCCGTTACCGGTTCCTTGAGATTTCCTCCGGCTGGAGAAACTGTCCCGATGAAGGTGACCGCTCCGGTCTGTCCGTTGTTCAGGACGACCATGCCTGAGCGGGAGTAGAAGTTGGAGATGATTGCGGAAAGATCGACAGGGAATGCGTCGGCGCCCGGAAGTTCCTCCATACGGTTGGACATTTCTCGAAGAGCCTGCGCCCAACGCGAAGTGGAGTCGGCGAGAAGAAGGCACTTGAGGCCCATCGCGCGGTAATACTCGCAAATCGTCATAGCCGTGTAAACCGATGCTTCGCGGGCTGCCACAGGCATATTCGATGTGTTGCAGATGATGGTTGTACGCTCCATCAGGTGACGGCCTGTGTGCGGGTCGATAAGTTCAGGGAATTCGGTGAATATCTCAACCACCTCGTTGGCACGCTCTCCGCAGGCGGCCATAACGATCACGTCGGCTTCGCCCTGTTTGGCGATAGCATGCTGCAGCACTGTCTTACCGCATCCGAAAGGCCCCGGGATGAATCCGGTGCCGCCTTCGGCAATCGGGTTGAAAGTGTCGATGCAACGTACTCCGGTCTCCATGATCCTCTGCGGCCTCGGCTTTTCCCTGTAGGCCCTGACTGCCACCTTGACCGGCCATTTCTGAGTCATCGTCACGTTGACATCCTCTCCGTCTTCATTTGTGAGGACTGCGATCGTGTCATCCACCTTGTATCGGCCTTCTGCCGCGACAGACTTTACCTTGTAGTCTCCCTTGAAAGAGAAAGGCACCATAATCTTGTGAGGCAGCCATCCTTCCTTGACTTCTCCGAGCCAGTCGGCCGCGGAAACCTTGTCGCCTTCCTTCGCGACAGGTGTGAAGTCCCATAGTTTTTCTCTGTCCAGAGGATCGGTGTATTCGCCTCTTTTGAGAAAGACGTCCTCCATAGTGGTCAGATTGTTCTGGAGACCGTCATATACACTGGAAAGCAGTCCCGGGCCGAGAATGACCTCGAGCATCCTGCCTTCAAACTCGACAGAGTCTCCGTTCTTCAGTCCTCTGGTGCTTTCAAACACCTGGACCGAAGCCTTGTCTCCATTGACCTTTATGACCTCCGCGAGGAGGGGAGTGCCGTCCAGGGTGATGTAGCAGAGCTCATTCTCCGCTACCGGCCCGTCCACCTGCACTGTGACGAGGTTGGAGACAATGCCGATTACTTTTCCTTTTGTCTTCATATAGAATTATGTTATTATTCTGCCGGGGCGATGTAATTCACGCCCTTGAATGTGCTGCGGACTTCGTCCACAAGCGACTTGAACATATCCCGTCCGGTCTCTTCGTCCAGACTGAACCATCTGTTTATGATGTGGAGTTTCGCGATGAATCCAAGGATGGCATCCAGATCGAAATAGTTGAAAATCGTAAGTTCGCTGATTCTTTCCCACATCAGGGTGTCCAGTCCCCGCTCTCTCCTCAGGAGATCCTTTTCCGAAAGGATTTCGTCCAGTTTTGAAGCCTGGGGGAATTCCCCGGTGTCCAGTAGGATGTTGTCCTGATCTTCCGGCCTGTCGAAAGCCCTGTTTAGGAACCGTGCCTTAGCGTTGCGTACATTCAGGTCAAATGTGAAGAAGTTCCTCAGGAAGGCATCGCTGTCCTTAAGTGCGGCTTCATAGAATTCCCTGCAGAGATTATCGTCCGAGTAGCCTTCCAGAAGCCTGTCCACAACCTTGCGGTCCGAGGCGTTCAACTGGGACTTGATCCAGTCCACGTACGTCTCGAACGACACTCCTTCTCCGAATTTCCAGTCTTGGCCGATTGCCGGGAGAGAGGAGATGATATACTCATAATTGTTGTTCATTATTCTCCGAAGAGGATCTTCCGGGTTGCAGGTCTGAGGTATTCTCCTATGAGGTTCCTGAAAGTTTCATCGGTGAAGCTGATGAAATAGGAGCCGTCCTTCGGCCCGATCGTGAATCCTCCGGCTATCTTTTTTGAGAACTCGGCTGTGATTCCCCCCTTGAGGGTTTTGCTCAACTCGCCCTTAACGAAAGGCTCCAGTTCTTTGCGCAGACTTTCAGGGAGGACGGCATTGAGATCCATCGCCTCTACGGCGTTGAATTTTTCCGCCACTGCCTTCATCATATCCTTCACAAAGTCCGCCGAAGACAGTCCGGCGGCCACCTCCTTGTCCGTCATCCTGCCGACCATCAGGTTTTCTATGTCCTTTCTTGTGGCCAGGATACTCTGGGATGCTGCCATCCTGACATCGCCTTCAACCTTGATCTTGTAGTCTTCCGCATCTTTCTTAGCCTTTTTTAGGATAGCTTCAGCTTCTTTCCTGGCTTCGTCAATGATTTCCGAAGCCTTCTCATTTGCCTTGGCGAGTATCGCTTCTCCCTCTTCCTTGCCCTTCGACAGACCTTCCCTGTAGAGTTTGTCCGTCAGTTCCTGAAGTTTGTTGTCCATATATGATTGTTTCTGTTAATTCATTAACACGCAATTTAACAAAGATAATAAAACAGGGGCTAAATTGCAAAAATCAAGCCCCTGTTTTTAATTCTTCAACCGGTATTTTCCTTCCCCGCTATCCGAGGAAGCCGAGCAGAATGCCTGCTGCAACTGCGGAACCTATCACGCCTGCGACATTAGGTCCCATCGCATGCATAAGGAGGTGGTTGCCAGGGTCGAATTCCCTTCCTACGATCTCTGAAACCCTTGCGCTGTCTGGAACCGCCGACACGCCGGCGTTGCCGATCAGAGGATTGATCTTCCTGTCTCCTTTCAGGAACAGGTTCCAGAACTTCACGAAGCAGACTCCGCAGATGGTTGCAATCACGAACGACAGCAGGCCAAGACCGAATATTTTGAGAGAGTTTCCAGTGAGGAATTTGTCTGCCTGGGTGGAAGCTCCGACTGTGAGGCCGATAAGGGTCGTCATGACATCAATAAGCGGTCCTCTGGCAGTCTCTGCCAGACGGCGGGTCACACCGCTCTCCTTCAGAAGATTGCCGAAGAAAAGCATTCCCAGAAGCGGAAGGCCCGACGGCACTATGAATGCTGTGAGCAGGAATCCGACGACAGGGAAGATAATCTTCTCTTTCTGGCTGACCTGACGGGGGGCCGGCATCTTCATCAGGCGCTCCTTCTTTGTCGTTAGGGCAAGCATAATCGGCCTCTGGATGACAGGCACAAGCGCCATATACGAATATGCGCTCACTGCGATGGCACCCATAAGATCCGGTGCAAGCTTAGATGAAAGAAAAATGGCGGTAGGTCCGTCAGCGCCTCCGATTATACCGATGGCGCCTGCCTGATTGGGGTCGAATCCGAAAAGAAGCGCGAGGAGATAGGCTCCGAATATGCCCATTTGCGCCGCGGCTCCGATCAGCAGCAGCCTTGGCTGGGAGATAAGGGCCGAAAAGTCGGTCATCGCACCGATGCCCAGGAAGATCAGCGGAGGGTACCATCCCTGCTTCACGCCCTGATAGAGAGTGTTCAGGACGGAACCGTCCTCATAGACGCCGATGTTGAGGCCAGGGAACATCGGAATGTTTCCTATGATCATTCCGAACCCGATCGGTACCAGCAGAAGCGGCTCCCAGTCCTTCTTTATCGCTATCGTGATGAACACGATGCCGATAAAGATCATCGCCAGATTCTGCCAGGTGCAGTTGGCGAATCCGGTGAAGAACCAGAATTGCTTGAGACTTTCTAAAATGGTGTTCATCCTATCCGATCTTGACGATTTCAGCGCCTTCAAGAACCGAGTCGCCCTTGTTGACCAGAACCGCTGTAACGGTTCCGTCCGATGGGGCGGAGATTTCATTCTCCATCTTCATCGCCTCTATGACCGCTACTTTCTGGCCTGCCTTGACAGCCTGTCCTTCCTTTACTGAAACCTCGATGATTACACCGGGCAGAGGTGATGTGACGGCCTTGCCGGCTCCTGCCGGCTTCGCCGCCGGAGTCGGAGTCGGAGCAGGTGCTGCGGCTGGGGCTGCCGTAACCGGTGCTGGTGCTGCAGGGACGTTCCCTGAGTGTGTAGAAGGGTCCATCTCTACCTGGTATGAGGCTCCGTTGACAGTCACGTCAGCGATGTTGCCTTCAACTGAATTTATGTCAACGCTGTACTCGTTGCCATTGATCTTGAATTTGTAAGTCTTCATATTCTTTATTGATAATTATCGTGGTAATTGCCTGAAGGTCTGGGTCTTGTCCGCCCAGTTGGAGCCTGCTGAAGGCTTGATGGTTATGACGAAACTCTCGGTGTCGTGTATACCATCGCCGAAATAGACGTCAAGAGCCATTGCGATCGCGGCATAGACTTCGCTTCCGAATTCCTTGGAGAGCGCCATCGAGATAGCGGCTGCGATTTCAGGGTTCAACTCTCCTGCCTTCACGGCCTTCACCCTCTTCTTAGGATGCTTCTTTTCACCTGACTGGCTTTTCCTGTTTGCCCTGCCGATCCATCCGAAGATTATCGAAAGTATGATCAGGGCGGAAAATACGACCGAAACAGCGATCAGAGTCAAGACAAAACCGTGGGGATCGTTCTCC
>CAYFVE010000131.1:0-425 GCA_964346605.1 uncultured Muribaculaceae bacterium
TGAGTATTCGGTCAGGTAATCCACACCGTCGGTGGTTTTGAGAGTGACATTGTCGATCGGCTTCCACTCGAGGAACATTGATGCGTTGATACGGTAATCCTTGTCGTTGTACGTGTCATATTCAGCAACGGCGCGAGGGTTCGTGTCACTGTTCTCTGAAATCTTGACATTGTAAGAGCCGTCAGCATTGTACATCGGGGTCCAAGGAAGGATGGAGAACATCGCATACTGAGGGTTTGAATAATAGAGGGCACCCATCTGACCTGATGTCGAGTTCGAGAAGCTGCCGTTGATCCTGGCGCCGGTTGTCAAAGTCCTGGTCAGTTTGTAGTCAGAGTTGATTCTGGCGGTGAAACGCTTGAAACCCTGTCCATAATAAACGCCCTGATTGAGCTGAGAAATCAGCTCATCCGGGAAGGCAGAAA
>CAYFVE010000131.1:493-5096 GCA_964346605.1 uncultured Muribaculaceae bacterium
CTCAGGATAGTAATGATCGCTGGTAGGATCGTCTGGGTTGTAACCGGCGTTGATCGCGGACACCCTTCTGTACTCAAGAAGTTCCGTTCCCGTGAGAGGACGGATGTTGTGGTCGTTGATGAGCTGCTGGGTACCGTACTTCGCCCTTGCGGTGAATCTTGCGTTGCCGGACTTGCCGCTCTTGGTGGTGACGAGGATGACTCCGTTGGCAGCGCGTGATCCATATACAGACGCCGCGGCCGCATCCTTGAGGACAGTGATTGACTCTATGTCGTTAGGATTGATGAAGGTTGATGACGAACCTCCTCCGACACCGACTGCGGAAAGCTGGCGGAAGTCTTCTGCCATAACAGGAATACCGTCGACAACCCAAAGCGGCTCGTTTCCGGCATTGATGGAAGAAGTACCGCGGACACGGATCGTCGAAGTTGAACCAGGCTGGCCTGAACCGGATGAAATTGACACACCGGCCATCTTGCCTGAGAGCATCTTATCGACTGAAGTAGCAGGCGCCTGCGCGAGTTGCTCGTTCTTTACAGAAGACACAGATCCAGTGTTGGCTTCCCTGCGGATAGTGCCGTAAGCCACGACGATGACATCATCGAGCATCTGGGTATCAGACTTCAGGGCGATGTTTACTGCAATTCTTCCGTTGACGGAGACTTCCACAGCCTGATAGCCGAGGCTGCTTACTGCCAGAACACCGTCAGAAGGCACAAAAATTTGGTATGCACCGTTATTGTCCGTAAGAGCAAAAACCGTTGTGCTGCCCTTGAGTTGCACAGCCGCTCCTACAACCGGCTCTCCTGTCGCTTCATCAGAGACAGTACCGGACACAGCAAGAGTCTGCGCGAATGCTGAACCGAAGCTGACAAGCAGGCACAGCAAAGTAGAGATTAATTTTTTACTCATAAGCTAAAAATTTTTAACTTAATAATTATTGAATAATTGTCGAATTATTGTTCCGAACAAATGAATATAAAACCAGGAAAAAAGTTTTTGCCGCAGTCGCTATAATCTTCTTACAAAACAAGTAAATATTTTGGAAATATGCAACAAATTATAACCTATTAATAATGAGAAATAATTAAATAAATACCGAAATATTCATTTTTGTACAATAAATCTCCCGAAAGCGACTTCCAAAGTGTAAGAAATCCACCGGAAAAAGTTTCGAATTAAAATTTTTTAAAAACGCCGCTTTTTTTTGAGAAAAAATTTTATAAAACGATAAAACTCCGGTCTTTTTTAAAAGACCAGGACTCTGTTTCGGACCTGGGAAACGGTTCTATTTTTCAAGAATCCTGTTCTGTTCCGCCACCGATTCATCGTGGATGACGTTGAAAAGATTAGTGACAAATGCTTCAGACAGCCCGTATTGTCTTCCTTTCTCAATCATATCATTGAGAATCCTGTCCCAACGCTGCGCCTGGACAATCGCGATGTTATGCTCCTTCTTGAACTGGCCAATCTTTCTGGAAATCTCCATCCGGGAGGCAAGGGAGAGAATCAGATTCTCATCAATCACGTCAATCTGAGTGCGCAATTGAGCGATGCTGTCGTTATATTCCTTGTCATTTGTAACCTTCTGCCGGACTGTAAGGCTCTCAAGGAGAGTTTTCAGGTCCTGGGGGACGAGCTGCTGGCCGGCATCACTCAAAGCACAGGAAGGATCGCAGTGAGACTCTACCATCAGGCCGTCCAGACCGAGGTCCATAGCCCTCTGGGAGAGCTCCTTGATGTATTGACGGGAACCGCTCATATGGCTCGGATCGGCGAAGAATGGAAGTTCAGGATAGCGGGTGCGCAGCTCGACGGCCATCTGCCAGCCGGGGCTGTTCCTGTATGGGATTTTTTCTGTTGTAGAGAAGCCTCGGTGGATGACACCGAGTTTCCTGATTCCGGCCCTGTTGAGTCTTTCAAGGGCTCCTACCCAGAGATCTATGTCCGGGTTGACAGGGTTCTTGACGAGGACAGGCATATCAGTGTCCTGAAGAGCATCTGCGATCTCCTGCATCAGAAACGGATTGGCAGATGTCCGCGCCCCGATCCAGACCATATCGATTCCATATTTCACGCATTCGTAAACGTGCTTTTCCGATGCGACCTCGGTGCAAACCTTCAGGCCGTATTCCTTCTTGACCTTCTGCAGCCACTTCAAACCAGGTGTTCCGACCCCTTCGAATGATCCGGGATGTGTTCTTGGCTTCCATATTCCGGCGCGGAAGACGTGGATGCCGAAATCGGCCAGTCCTTTCGCAGTCATCATCACCTGCAATTCTGATTCGGCGCTGCAGGGGCCGGCAATGACGAGAGGAGGGATGCTCTCATCGAAGAATCCCCATTCAGATACGGGGATGATATCAAGTGTACGTTCCATATTATCTTAAAATCTTTTTTATTCTGTTGGCTTCGTGGATAAGGTCAGCGATACGGGATTCATCGTAATCAGCAATGGCGTCGCGGAAATCCTTCATCTTTTCCAGATAGGTGTCTATCACGTGGAGCACATTGTCGCGGTTCTGCGTCAGGATCGGCACCCACATATCCGAAGAGCTTTTGGCGAGACGGACTGTGGAAGAGAAACCACCGGAAGCCAGATCGAATATATGCTTTTCGTCCTGCTCCTTCTCAAGGACGGTAAGGGCGAGGGCGAAGGATGTGACGTGCGAGATGTGAGAGACATAGGCGGTGTGGACATCGTGAGCGTCTGCATCCATATATATAGGACGCATATTCAGTACATCGTAGAGTTCCTCTATCGTCTTCACAGCCTGGGGATCGGAATCCTCAGTGTTCGCGAATATGCAGGCCCGGCCATCGAAGAGGTTCGGCATAGCAGCCCAGGGACCCGAATATTCGGTACCGGCCATAGGGTGCGTAGCAACGTAGCGGCACCTGAGCGGATGGTACTTCACCGCGCGGACAATCCGGCTCTTGGTAGAGCAGGTATCAATGACAATTTTCTCGGCCGTAGGACTTGTCGAAGAGCCGGAATCCTTGAATATATCCAAAATCCGAGGGAGCATCTTCACCGCGGAGCCGACAGGAATGGAAATTACGATTATGTCGCTTTCTCGGACACAGTCCTCGAAAGAGACGATCCCGTCCACGAGTCCCATCTTCCCGGCAGCGGCCGCATTGACAGGATCCGTCTCCACTCCGAGAACCGTCCCGGCATAGCCTCTTCTCTTGAGGTCGATCGCCATCGAGCCTCCTATGAGACCCAGACCAATAACACCGACTGTCATTATTCCTTATATATAAAGTATTTCATCCAGTTTCTCTTCAATTCTCCTGCGTGCCCTGACAAGCGCTTCCGGCTTCTGGCAGAGGGATATCCGGATATAGTCCTCTCCGTTTTTCCCGAATATGAATCCGGGTGTGATGAAGACTCCGGCCTTGTGGAGGATTTTTTCCGACACCGCCTCTCCAAGAGACATCATTCCGGCGCCTGAAGAAGTTCCGGGAACCCTGCCCCAAAGGAAAAGACCGGCCGTGTCCTTGTCGTACCTGACGCCAAGGACATCGAAAATCTTCCCGGCCTCGACGCGGCGGCGCTCATATTCAGCGTTCAGTTGTTCGAACCATTCAGGCCCCTGGCTTACCGCCTCGATGGCCGCCAACTGCATTGCCTTGAACATACCGGAGTCCATCTGGCTCTTGACCTTCAGCACCTCGGCGACAATCTCCGGATCGCCTCCGACCATTCCGATACGCCAACCGCTCATATTATGGGCTTTGCTTAAGGAATTCAGTTCCAGGCAGCACTCGAAGGCCCCCTCCGCCGCCAGCATCGAAATCGGCTCCCTAGTCAGGATGAACGAATACGGGTTGTCATTGACCAGAAGTATCCTATGCCTCAGGGCGAAGTCCACGAGTTTCTGATATAGTTCAGGGGTAGCCTTCGCGCCGGTCGGCATATTCGGATAATTGACCCACATTATCTTGACTCCCTCCAGATCCATAGCTTCAAGGGCATCGAAATCCGGCCACCAGTTGTTTTCCTCCTTGAGGTCGTAGGTCAGGACTTCCGCCTGGACAAGATCGGAGGCTGACGTATAGGTCGGATAGCCGGGATCCGGGACGAGGACCTTGTCTCCAGGATTTATGAAGGCCATGGAGATGAGGAGAATACCCTCCTTGGAGCCTACCAGGGGTTGTATTCCGCCGTTGGGATTGAGGGTCACTCCATAGTAACGCCTGTACCAGTCGGCGTAAGCCTGCCTAAGCGACGGAAGGCCCTTGTAGTTCTGATAGACGTGGTTGCCGGGAGTCCGGGCAGCCTTGACAAGGGCGTCTATCGCCGCTTCCGGAGGCATTCCGTCCGGGGCTCCTATTCCGAGATTTATCAACGGTTCCTCTCCTGCGGCCGCCCTTTCGGCTGCCACCGCATCCAGATCCTTCTGCTTGCGCGAGAAGTAGTATTCCTGAACCCCTCGGGTTCTGTCTGCCGGTTTGATTATCATTGTCACATTGCTGATTTATATTCACCAAGGATGTCGAGTTCCGCCATAAGAGGCCTTGCGGCCTTGAGCGCCTGGCGGTAGCGGTCGTACGCGGCGAATCTGATGTCCACGTAGAAGAAGTACCGCCACTCCTG
>CAYFVE010000132.1:0-5071 GCA_964346605.1 uncultured Muribaculaceae bacterium
ATTGCTTCGTCGCACGGACCGAGGTCTCGGACGCCACGTCGAAGACAAGCTCGCCGGTGACCTCGCCGTTCTCGGCCCGGATATCCTTGATGTAGCCTATGACCTCGCCACGACGGTGCATATACAGAAGGACAGGGTTACGCTGGTATTGACTTATGTCCATCCCGGACGTGAGGATCCATGTCCCGTAACAGTTGATGCTTTCGTTCGTTATTCTGACTCTTTTGCCCATAGTATGAGTTTCTTTGTGCGGCAATTTTAATCAGCGGGAAACAGCCTGGCAAGAAACTAGGCAACCATTGCACTCTATTATGTAACGCCTACAGACAAGCACGCAATGGCTTCGTACTTTTTTGCTTATGCCGTAGGTGCCCTCCATCTTTGCCACAAAATCATCCGTAAGCATATGAACAAGAAGGAGAATGAAGAAAAAAATCCTTGGCCAGGGTCCTGTATATGTCCGGAATGGATATGGGAGAGGTTGCCTACAAGGTCAAGGTGTCCAGGGTGACGATATCACGATGGTGCAACAGCGAAGGGTGGAAGGAGTCCAGGGCCGCCAGGCAGATCACCAGGCCGGAGCTCGTCAACAAACTGCTGCTCACCATCGATAAGTTGATCGAACAGGTCAACGCATCCGAGGATCCGGCCCTCATAGCAGGGCTCGGGGACAAGCTGGCCAAACTCTCGGCAGTCATCGAGAAGCTTGACAAGAAGGCGAACGTAGTGGATGTCATCGAGGTCTTCATGGCTTTCTCCAAGTGGCTGGAATACAGGACGCAGACGGATCCCGATCTCACGCCTGACCTCATCAAGGCTTTTAATAAGTATCAGGACCTCTACATCATCGAAAGGATGGGGCAGGGCTCAGTCAACTAGGATATGGCAGCAATGACACCGGAAGTGAAGAGACGATTCGAGGAATGGCGCGTCCACTGCCTTAGGGTGCAGTCTACGACATCCTTCTGCGGTCAGGACAACGAGACCAGGGCGCAGAAGGACAAGAGGATCCGGCGCCTGCTGAATGACTATCTGGCCTTCTGCGAATATTACTTCCCGCACTACCTTATCCTGAGGGACAAGGCCACCGGGCAGGTGATCCGGACCGTACATAACGCTCCCTTCCACAATGCCGCGGCGAAAAGGGTCCGGTCAGACCCTAACCTAAAGGCCGTTTTCAAGTGGCCGAGAGGGCACGCAAAGTCTACGCATTTCGACATCTTCATCCCTCTGTGGCTGATGTACCAGCAGCCACAGAGGCTCATCAATTTCATGGTTCTCGTGGGAAAGAGCGAAGACGCGGCTCAGCGTCTCCTCGGGGACATCCAGGCAGAGCTGGAGTACAACCGGAGGCTCATAGCCGACTTCGGCGAACAGAAGAATCTCGGCAGTTGGCAGGTTGGGGAATTCAAGACAAGTGATGGCGTGATATTCCTCGCCTGCGGACGCGGGCAGTCCCCGCGAGGACTCAGGAACAGGGAGTCAAGGCCTGACTACATCGTCATCGATGACCTTGACGATGATGAGCTCTGCCGCAACGAGCGGAGGGTGCGGGAACTCACAGCCTGGGTCAAGGGCGCTCTGTTCGGAGCGACGGATGTCGGACGCGGACGGTTCATAATGGTCGGCAACCTCATCTCCAAGACGTCTGTCCTCGCGAACATAGCCTCCATCAAGGGCGTCCACGTCTCCGAGGTCAAGGCCGTCGATGCTGACGGCAACCCTGTCTGGGCCGAGAAATGGACCAGGGAGGAGGCGCAGGCCTACGCCGATTTCGTCGGCTACTTCGAATGGCAGAAGGAGATGATGCACAATCCGGTGATGGAGGGATCCATCTTCAAGAACGAATGGATCCGATACAAGAAGATCCTGCCTCTGGATCGATACGACGATATCGTCTGTTACATTGACCCGTCGTTCAAGTCAACCAGGAACAGTGATTACAAGGCAGCCAGGGTCTGGGGCAAGACCGGTACTGAGCTCCACCTCATCGACTGCTACGTCCGGCAGGACACCGTCACCGGAATGGTCCGCTGGGTATATGACTTCTATGAGAAGCTGCCGCAGAACACCGTCGTGCGGTTCTATATGGAGGCTAACTTCCTCCAGGACATCATCCTTGACGAGTTCACGGCTGAGGGAAACCGGCGAGGCTACCAGCTGCCGATATGCGGCGACAAGAGGAAAAAGCCTGACAAGCTCCAGCGGATCGAGAGCGTAAGCCCTTTATGGGAGCGGGGGTTCGTCTTCTATAACCAGGACCTGAAGGATTCCAGGGACATGGAGACCGGCATAGAGCAGACTCTGGCGCTGGAGAGGGGCAGCACCGCCCACGACGACGCGCCGGATGCCGACGAGTCAGCCATCTGGATGCTGCAGAGGGCGCGCAGGAACTCAGATTTCATCCCGATGTTCGGTAAGAGGACATCGGCCAAAAACATATGGTAATATGATCAAGATCATCAGAGACCTGGTTTGGGCCTGCCAGTACAAGAAGGCCGTAAGGAAAGCCGACCGGATGCGGAGCCATACCGGCCGGAAGCACTGTGTCTTCCTGCTGGACGGCAGGCTGAGGGTGGTGCCTAAAAAACGCCTGAAGCAGCTGCTCGCCTCTCACCGGTTCAAAAGGGGCGTCACGATGAAGGACATCGAGTCACATTGTCTTTATATAACCCGCTAATCCCGCAGACTATGTTCGTGAATATCGAAGACTACAACGTGGTGATCGGCGAAGTGGCTATGCAACTGGTCTCACAGATACAGTACCGCAACGTCGAGATCGCCGAGCGGGAGGCCGTCGAGGAGATCTCCGGCTACCTGCGGCCCAAATACGACTGCAGCGCCATTTTCTCCGCGACAGGCGATGAGCGCAACAGGCAGATAGTGATGTACACCTGCGACATCGCGCTCTACCATATGACGGCCTCGGTGCCCGGAAGGATGGGCAGCGAGATACGCAAGGAGAGATACGAGCGGGCCATCGAATGGCTCAGGCAGGTCCAGGCAGGTAAGGTGACCCCTGATCTGCCCGTGTCCGTAGACGGAGAATCCGGACAGGCCGGAGTCCCGGTTCTCTGTGGTTCAACCCGGCCGCACAAGAATATCTGGTAGTGAAATGGATGTTATAGACAGGCTCAAGGGCGCCATCTCCAGGATGGGTGGCAGGGCATCGGCAGGACAGGACAAAGCGTCTGTCCTGCGTTCGGAAAAGTACGGCGATTTCAATCTGGCGAATCCGTCCGACAGGAAGAGGCTCAAGACAGTGGTCATCGACCTGATGAGGGAGTCTGACAGGCTCTCTGAGCACGACATCGCCCACTGGCGTTATGCCTGCAGGGTAGCGGCTGACATCGAGTCTCCGCGAAGGTCTCTCCTGTATGACATATACGCCGACGTGGAGCTCGACCTGCATCTCTCCGGAGCCATCGGACAGGTGAACGGATTCGTCAAGAGACGCTCGTTCAAGCTCTCCGACCAGAAGGGCGACAGGGATGCCGACGCGATGAGATATTTCGACACAGAATGGTTCAAGGCCCTGCTGGACTACATACTCGATTCGATCAACTGGGGGCATTCGCTCATACAACTCGGAGACGTCATAACCGACGCCTCCGGCAATCTGGCATATGACGGCGTGCGCCTCGTGCCGAGAAAACACGTCATCCCGGAATACGGAAGAGTCGTCCGGTCTCCCGGAGACGACTGGAAGAACGGCCTTGAATACCGCAAGGCGCCGTACACCGACTGGCTCATCGAGGCGGGCAGGCCGGATAACCTCGGACTCTACCGCAAGGCCGCGCTGCAGACGATTCCAAAAAAATACGCCCTGGCTTTCTGGGACACATTCGCCGAGATGTTCGGCGTGCCAATAAGGATTGCAACGACCTCGCTGAGAGATCCGGCTGAGAGGAATAAACTGGGAGACATGATGGAGAATATGGGCAACAACGCTTGGGGTGTCTTCGGCGATGACACTGAGATCCGGCTGATTGAGAGTAGCAGGGGCGATGCGTATAATGTCTATGACAGGCGCATCGAGAGGGCGAACTCCGAGATGTCCAAACTCGTGCTGCAGCAGACGATGACGATCGATGACGGCTCCAGCTATGCGCAGTCCGCAACGCATCTCAAGGTCTTCGACAACCTCATCGAGACCCACTGCGATATGGTCAGGGACATCGTCAACAACCAGCTGCTGCCGAGGATGGCGAGGCACGGGTTCCCCGTAGGAGGCCTCACCTTCGACTGGGACGATCCGATAGACTACACGCCGGAACAGCAGATAGCCTTCGAGAGGATGATCCTGGAGAACTATCAGGTCCCCGGCTCCTACTTCGAACAGAAGTACGAAGTCCCGGCGGGCAAACGCCGCGATGCCGGCTTCACACTGCCGGGCGGCGAAGGCTCCGGCAGGCAGAAATCACAGAATAACACCGCGACGGAGGACCCCTGTTTTTTCGACTAGGCCCCTCCGACTATGAGGGGCTGCACAGGCGCTACGCCGGGGTTCTCCGAAGCGGGGCGATGACCCTTGCAAAGAGCGGCGCAATCACCGGGGAGCAGCGGAAGAAACTGGCCGAAAGGTTCAGGGATATGATGTCGGCCCTCTACAGGGAGGAGGGCGCAGCGCTGCGCATCGACATCGTCAGTGAGCCGGAAGTGACAGGGTTCATAGACACCCACGCCGCGATTCTCGACTCCTCCTTCGACTCAGCAGGGATGTCCGAGACGATGCGGCAGAGACTCAGGGAGTCCGACTGGATATTCTCGGGGATGAAGACCTTCCATGAACTTAATGAGGCGTTCCCGTCTCTCCTGGATGAGAACGGCGGAAGAAAGCCGTTCAACCGATTTTTGAACGATGTTCGAACGATTGACGAGACCTACAACGTCAACTACCTCAATGCCGAATACAACTTCGCCGGGGCAAGCGCCGAGATGGCCGGTAGGTGGGAGCGGTTCGAGGAGGACGGGGACGGATACTATCTGCAGTACCGCACAGCCGGTGACGGGAAGGTCCGGCCGGAGCACGCCGGGCTCAACGGAGTCACACTCCCGATGGATGACGCGT
>CAYFVE010000133.1:0-4946 GCA_964346605.1 uncultured Muribaculaceae bacterium
CTCAAGAGATGGAAAACTTCTGGATGATGCGGTCAAGTTCTGCCACGACCGTGGCCTGGACTTCTATGCAGTGAATTCCGAAGTCCCGGCAAACTATATGTTTCAGGAAAGACATCCTGTGAGGAAGATCCGGGCAGATCTTTACATTGATGACCGCAACTATCCCGGACTGCCGGACTGGGGAGTCATTTACGAGGACCTTTCCGAGGGATACAATGGTTCAGAACTTCTCAAGAGCGGCAGGAAACAGAAGAAATCCGGGTGGCATCTTTTTGGAAAATAGACAGATATGCGTCTGAAGAGCGAATTCATACTCCGTGAGATGGGAGATACGCACATCCTCCGCAATGAGGGTGAGACGGTCAATTTGACTCGTGTCATTCCGCTAAACGAGACTGCCGCCTGGCTTTGGAAACAGGCGGAGGATCGTGACTTTTCGGCGGAATGGCTTGCTGAACAGCTTGTGGATGAGTATGATATTGACCTCCAGACCGCATTGGAGGACGTACGAGAACTGATAGATTCTCTTAGACAGTCTAATCTGATTGCAGAGGAATGAACACCGAACGGGTACACGATTTTTTCTTTGAACTTCTAAGGGCCGGACTCTGGGACACAGAACCCGGCTTTGAATTACCTGTACTTGGTGACAAGGAATGGGGGGAGATCAGCAGGATCGCCCGAGAGCAGGCTGTCTTCGGTATAATCTGCAACGGCATAAGCCATCTTCCGGAGAACAGGATGCCATCCTCCGGAATGCGCATCAGTATGATGGTCGGCGCTCAGAAAATCTCGCAGACCTCTGCAAGGGTCAAGGAAATCTCTGACAGACTTGTCGGGATATTCATTCAGTCCGGCCTTCACCCTGTCGTTGTCAAAGGGCCTCAAGTTGCCAGACTCTATCCCAATCCGGGAATCCGCAGCAGCGGAGACATCGATATCTGTTTTCCTGGCGACGAGTTCCTGAAAGCCGCGGTTCTGATCCGGTCCAGGAAAATTGAGATTGAAAAGGAACCTGACGGCAGCGACGTATATTCTTTCGAGGGCATTACGATCGAGCACCACAGCCACTACTTCGATCTTCACGCAAAGGCTGACAGGCTACCTCCTGTACCTTCCCCGGAAGCGGAACTCCTGATGCTCTCCTCGCATATTCTTAAACACGCCATCGGAGCCGGAATCGGTCTCAAGCAAATCTGCGACGTTGCCATCGCTCTCCGGCACCTGACCTACGACAGACGGGTCTTCCTTGAATATGTCTCCGCTACCGGGACGCGCGGATGGAACGATCTGCTCTGTTCATTCATGGTGGACAATTTAGGACTCAAGCGGGAGGAATTGCCTGAATTCAGGAAGGTATCTTCAGAAAGGCTTATGAAAATCATCCTTTCAGGCGGCAACTTCGGCCATCACGACAAGTCTAGGGTCGAAGGAAAGAAGGGTACTGCGGCCCTCTTCCTGAAGCGCCTCCCCTTCTCTATGCGTATTGCCCCTGTGGAAACGCTCCGCACCATCGCCGATCTCATCCGTGGTAACTTCGTGGATTAGATTTTCTCAAGCCAGGCTCGAGGAATATGAGCTTTCGCCTGTAGGAAATCACATAGACGTACAACGATATATGTCTTCTCGCCGACTTCAAGGACATTTCCTTCGATGCCGGCGAGATCTCCTTTCAGTACCTTTACAAGGTCTCCGACAGCCACTGGAGAGTCAATCAGGCCGCCTTCATCCTTTGACTGGTCCATCACCCTTATGAAATCCTCCATCTGCTTGTCCGGAACGACCAGCAGTGAACCTGTGGAATGGTCAATCATATAGTGGAGAGGCAGTCCGTAGTCATTGGCGAGAGACAGAGCCGCTTCTTTTGGCGCCTTGAGAAAAGCCAGATTCCGGATGGCGGGCTTTCCGTCCTTGCGTACAGGGATGAAATTCTCCACGCCCTTTGATTCCAGCTTCTTTTTAAGGCTCAGTTCCTGCCCGAAGCGTGTGCGGGAAACAAACCAAAGCGGCTTCTCATTTCTCATATCTAGAATATTTTACCGAACACGATATTTGTGAACGTGTTCCAGAGTATTCTCAAATCGAAACCTATCGAGCGGTGGCTGAGATAGTAGAGGTCGTAGTCCAGACGGCGTAGCATCTTGTCGATGGTGTCTGTGTAGCCATTGTACAGGGTCGCATAGGACGTGACTCCGGGACGAATCTGGTACAGGTACTTGTAGCGGAGATTGTGTTCCATAATCTGGTCGATATAGAACTGCCTCTCCGGGCGGTAGCCTATGAATGACATATCCCCCCGGAAGACATTCCACAGTTGTGGAAGCTCGTCCAGATGGTGCTGTCTAAGGAATTTGCCGACCTTAGTCAGGCGCGGATCCTCGTCTCCTGAATAGAGCGCCGGTCCTGCCGACTCAGCGTTCATCTTCATCGATCTGAATTTCAGGATATGGAATGGCTTGCCATATTTGCCGAGTCTTTCCTGCCTGTATATCGCCGGACCGTGGTCATCCAGTTTGATTGCAATCCAGCATATCAGGAAAAGAGGGGAGAAGATGAGAAGCAGAAAGCCTGACAGGCAGATGTCGAATGATCTTTTGATCATGACCTGCGGCTTGGACATGCCATCCGAAATATAGTTAGGGTCAAGATCCTTGAGGTTCTCGAAAGACCTTTTCGATAAACTTCTCTTTGAAACGATCTCTGTCTTCGGGAACATCATTACCTGTATTCCGAGATCAAGGCACATTTCCATAAGGATCTTGTTGTTTTCCCTGCCCTTGTCCGGGAAAATCACGCAGTCCACTCCTCCCAGGTTCCAGCAGATCTTTTCCAGATCCTCCATCGTCTCGAATCCGAAGACCTTCTTGTCTCCGAGGGTATGGCCGTTGAGGGACTTCGTCATCGTCAGGAATCCGAGTATGTTGTATTGTTTGGCTATTCCCAGGATGGAATTGATAGCTACTGACTCTTCACGTGCGCCGCAAATCATCACGGAGAGCTTCTGTATATCGGAATCCGGATCTATTGTCTCCGCGTCGTAGAGAAAGGCGGTCATAATGCGGGAAGCCATAATTATCACCAGCATCAGTACGAAGTCGGTCATCATTATGAACAGGCCCATCTTCACTGGAACCGGGATAATCTTCGTGAAATACACGGCTCCGAGCATTACTACCTTGATTAATGACGCCAGGATGAACTTGTTCATCGAAAGCATGGACGCGTGGCGTACGATCACCTTGTGCGTGCCCGTGAGCAGGAATGCAATAAGGGACATCGCCGCAGAAGTCAGTACGCTTCCGAACACAATCAGTTTGAAGTTGAATACCGGATCTGACAGCCACCTTACAATCAAGGTTGCAAGCAGAGTTGCAAGCATCGAGAATGCCGTGTCCTGCAGTATGATGACATACGATTTGGTGTAGCCTGAGTCATCCTTTAGTTTCATATGCTTTTTTTGAGTTTTTTCAAGAGCCTTCATCAATTTTTCAACTATGAAGGTTTTCAAATTAATATTAAGTTAGAACGTTCAGTCTCGCAAAACAAATATAGCAATAAAATCCGTATTTCAAACACAACAGACATCCGGCCGGCCAGGTCTATGACTTTAAAACCCCGAAAGGTCTTTGTCAGACTTCCGGGGTTCAGGTCACTTTTGAGGCTGACCTCTCTTAATGTATGTTTAATTGACTGCTCGCCAATTACTTTTTCATTGCCTGAGCGACCGCTACGGCAACTGCTACTGAGCAGCCTACCATAGGGTTGTTGCCCATTCCGAGGAAGCCCATCATCTCCACGTGTGCAGGAACTGATGAGGAACCTGCGAACTGGGCGTCAGAGTGCATACGGCCAAGGGTGTCGGTCATACCGTAGGATGCAGGACCGGCAGCCATATTGTCCGGATGAAGGGTACGGCCTGTGCCGCCTCCTGATGCAACTGAGAAGTAAGATCTGCCTGCGAGCACACGCTCCTTCTTGTAGGTTCCTGCTACAGGATGCTGGAAACGGGTTGGGTTGGTTGAGTTTCCGGTGATGGAAACATCCACGTCCTCCTTCCACATAATAGCAACACCTTCACGTACATCGTCAGCACCATAGCAGCGTACACCGCCGCGTACTCCGTCTGAGTACTTTGTCTCGTTGACAACCTTCACCTCACCGGTGTAGTAGTCGAACTGAGTCTGTACATAAGTGAAACCGTTGATGCGGGAAATGATCATTGCAGCGTCCTTTCCGAGACCGTTCAGGATAACCCGGAGAGGCTTCTGGCGGACCTTGTTCGCCATTTCAGCAATCTTGATCGCGCCTTCGGCAGCTGCGTAGGATTCGTGGCCGGCGAGGAAGGCAAAGCAGCTTGTCTCTTCGCGCAGGAGCCTTGCCGCGAGGTTTCCGTGGCCGAGACCGACTTTACGGTCCTCTGCCACTGAACCCGGGATGCAGAATGCCTGGAGACCTTCGCCGATTGCCTCAGCGGCGTCCGCTGCAGACTTGACACCCTTTTTTATCGCGATGGCTGCGCCTACGACATAGGCCCACTTTGCATTTTCAAAGCAGATCTTCTGTGTGTCTTCACACATCTGATAAGGATTGATACCCTTTTCATCGCAGATGGCCTTAGCCTCTTCGATGCTGTTGATACCGTATTTTGCGAGAGTGGCGTTGATCTTATCAATGCGACGCTCATAACTTTCGAAAAGTGCCATAGTCTCTTACTCTTTACGTGGGTCAATGTACTTAACTGCCTCGGCGAAACGGCCGTAGGTGCCCTTAGCCTTTTCAATGGCCTCAGGACCGGTGGCGCCGCTCTTCAGGGCGTCCATAAGCTTGCCAAGGTTTACGAACTCGTAGCCAATCACCTCGTTGTTGGCGTCCAGAGCCATACGTGTGCAGTAGCCCTCTCTCATCTCAAGATAGCGTGCACCATTGCGTTTGGTCCCGTACCTCGT
>CAYFVE010000134.1:0-4904 GCA_964346605.1 uncultured Muribaculaceae bacterium
GTTCCTTGAATTCGTCCGGAGTGCCGAAACGCGAGCTTACGGCGAAGAAATTCGACACCTGATAGCCGAAGGAACCGTAGTACGGGTGCTCCTGCAGAGCCATAATCTGGATGGTATCGTAGCCCAGCCTCTTGACCCTTGGCAGTACATCCTTGCGGAACTCATTGAATGAAGCGACCTTGGGCTCCTCCGAGCTCATTCCGATATGGCACTCGTAAATCAGCGGATGCGGCCGCTTAAGGACTTTGTCGTTCTTCCACGAATATGGCTTGTCCGGATCCCAGACCTGCGCGCTGAAAACTTTCGTCACAGTATCCTGCACCAGTCTGGTACAGTAGGCGGGAATCCTCTCTCCGCCACCTCCGGGCCATTCTATGAAAAGCTTATAGAGGTCGCCGTGGCTGAGGAACATCGAGTCCAGCCTGAGTTCCCAATTGCCTTGTCCGGCAACCTTGAACTCATAGGCGGAAGTGCGCTTCCAATTGTTGAATTCACCTGTCAGAAAAATTCTGGAGGCGTCAGGCGCCCATTCCCTGATCACCCAGGAACCGTCTTTCTCCTTATGGAGACCATAGTAGAGATGGTTGTTAACGCTGTTGGCAAAGTCTTCAGGGTCGGCGCCGGCTATCTTCGCCCTGGCGTCGGCAATCCTCTGGCTCCTTGCGTCTATCGCAGCCTGAAAAGGCTGCAGATAAGGGTCAGTCCGGTAAATCTTCTGTGTGGAATCAGCCATAGTTCTCAAAGATACTAATTATTCCGGACATTGGACCGGACGGTCCGTGTTTTGTTGTAAAACGAAAAAATAAGTAACTTTGTAGGATTATTCCCATAAAGGTCTGATGGAAAAGACGCTGAAAAGAATATGGTTCCCTTTCGCCGTGGTGTGCATCATTGCGCTCCAGGCCATAGGAATGGGCAAGCGTCCGTCTGCCGGAGATCCCGGCTACGGCTTCGTTTCAGTCGAGAGGCCTCAGGTGCCGGACACAATCAAATACCGCAACCAATTCTTGAGAGGCACTGTGAGCCACTCCTTTGACACTTCAGCTTATCTTTCCCTTATGGACACTTCGGAGATCATCGAGGACACCATCCCCCGCCTGACTGCAAGAGACACGATCTTCCCTCCGGACTCGCTCAAACACACCAACCCTTTCCGTTACAAGTATTATGTAGCCCTCCTGGACTCACTCACCCACGAGGAGACAAGGGACTCGCTAAAGGCAGCCGGCGACTCGATCGACTGGCCGATTCTCGACTCTCTGTACGACCTTGATCTCAAAGCCCGCAAGAAGGCGGAATGTGAAGCTTGGTACAACAGTATGTCGGATTCGGAAAGAAAGAAGTATGACCGGGACGCAAAGGAAATGCAAAAGAAGAGGATAGCCGACAGCCTCCAGGTCGTCAAGGACAGCATCAAAGCCCGAAGGGACAGCATCCGGGAGGCGGCACCGAGAATCCTTTCGACTTTCGCCCTTCCGGATTCGATGCAGTACAAGAGGATCATACAATGGTCCCACGAAAGGGAGTTCCACAAGATGAACCTGCAGGAACCGGACACCAATTACAATTTCCGGTTCAACGACTATCCGTTCCTCCGCAATGATGTGAACGCCACGTGGCTTGGCGTGGCGGGTTCTGCAGTCCAGTACTACAATTACTTCAACAGGGAAAGCGATGACGGAGTCTTCTTCTACGACCCGTATGAGCCGTGGTCATATTCGGCAAGGACTGTCCCGATGTACAACACCAAGACACCTTACACGGAACTGGCGTACTTCGGAACAATATTCGCCAATTCCCAGAAGGAATCGGACAACCTGCATATT
This sequence comes from uncultured Muribaculaceae bacterium, assembly GCA_964346605.1. Taxonomy (GTDB): domain Bacteria; phylum Bacteroidota; class Bacteroidia; order Bacteroidales; family UBA932; genus Cryptobacteroides. The sequence continues at coordinate 1,827 of CAYFVE010000134.1, forward strand.
CTCACGACCCAGAATCTCTGGCCGGAGTTCAACTTTTCCCTTGAATACAACCGCTTCGGCGGCAACGGTATGGTCCAGAACGAGAAGACTTCCAACAAGACCTTCTCAGCCACGATAAATTATCTGGGCAAACGTTATCTGATGCATTCCGGCTACATACGCAACAAGGTGGTCAGAAATGAGAACGGAGGAATCTCGGACAACAAGATGGTCAGCGACACTACGTTGGACGCCAGGGAATTCCCGATCCATCTGACCAATGCCTCCAACACGATCCTGAAGAAGACCTGGTTCGTCGACCAGCAGTACAGGATTCCATTCACCTTCATCCGGAAAATGCAGAACAACAGTTCTGACAAGAAATTCAGGGAAAACGTCCTTAAATCCGGGGACTCTGTCGCAATTTCACTCATCGACAGCCTTGTAGCCACAAGGAGAATGTTGAGGGAGCAGTCAGACACTCTCGGAGACGAGGACATCACAACCGCCTTCATCGGTCACAGCACCGAATATACCTCAATAGGCAAACTTTACACTGATCAGATCTCAGCGACGGACGCTGACGGCCGGTCGTTCTACAAAGACTACCTCTACCACCCGACCAACTCTCGAGACTCCGCGGGAGTGACGAAACTGGAGAACAGGCTGTCCATCCGTATCCAGCCTTGGTCCGACGATGCGATCGTCTCCAAATTGAACGGAGGTGTCGGCAACAGGTTAATGACTTTCTACTCCCCCGATCCACAATTCCTAAAGGCCGCCGGGACAACGAGATGGAACTCCACCTTCGTCTATGCCGGAGTCGAAGGACAATTGAGGGAGTACATCCATTGGGACGCTACGGGAGACTATGTCTTCCTGGGAGAAGAACAGAACGACTTCTCCGTCCGGGCTAATGCCCTGCTGACAATGCATCCATTCAGAAAAGCGAAGTCGAGTCCTGTTTTCCTGAACCTGCACTTCGGGACATCCCTCACCGAACCGCAGTTCTACCAGCAGCACTTCTTCTCAAACCACTACAGGTGGGACAATGATTTCGACAAGATTTCAACAACCAGGTTCAATGCAAGTCTTGACATTCCGAGATGGGACGTCAGCGCGGACTTCGGCTATGCCCTACTGATGAACCACATCTATTTCGACACCCTCGGAGTCATCCGCCAGAATGCATCGCCGATGAGTGTCATCAGCGCTTCGCTGACCAAGAATCTGAAATTCGGACCGCTGCATCTGGACAACAGAGTTCTGTTCCAAGTCTCTTCCGATCAGGATGTGATACCGCTTCCTACCCTCGCATTCAACGAAAGACTATACCTTCAGTTCGACGTTCAGAAGGGCATAATGCAGATGCAGTTGGGAGCGAACGTCTGGTATAATACAAAATTCTATTCCCCTTCCTGGAATCCGGCCATCGGCTCATTCCAGAACCAGAAGGAGGTGGCTTACAACAATGGCCCGTTCATCGACGCCTTCATCAACGTGCAGTGGAAGAGAGCCTGCATATTCGTGAAGATGGAGAACGCCGGACAAGGCTGGCCTATGGACAAAGCCGACTATTTCAGTGCGAACCACTACATCAGGACCCAGAGATCCCTCAAAATAGGTATCTACTGGCCGTTCTACAAGCAGACAACCGCCAATGAGACGGTCAACGCAAGCAGTGGTCTGTCATCTTCCGGCAGCAGAAGCGGAAGTGCCGGCACTGCAAGACGCGGCTCAAGGTAAAAAAACTATCAACCTCTTGACATGGGTGTAAAACGTGTCACAAAGAAATTTCTGAAGTACCTGATGCCCACCTTGGTGGTCCTGATGGTAATTCCGTTCACAGAACGCGGAAGGCGTTCACGCGATGACTCAGACGATGCTTTCGGGGATACGATCAGATGCGCTCTTGCTCTGGACGAATTCGACAAGTTGTCCAAGGGTCTCCTCACTGGGTACAATTATGAACTGGTCCGGCACTTCTCAGCTGAAGCAGAAGACAGTTCCGAGGTTTTCCTTGGCCTCAAGGGCCGGGGAATCAATTACTTCGACTCACTCAGGGCCGGTTCCTTGGACATCCTCATAATTCCGAAGGAACGCATCGCCGACGATGACTCACTGGATGTCATCACACTTGAGGACACTACGGTGGCCTGGGTTGTGAAAGCGGACCACCTCAGAGGCAATCAGGTGATGAAATGGTTCAACAGTTTCAAGGCAACTCCTGAATATTCCGACATAAGGGCCCGATTCTTTATGGGATACAATCCGTACAGGAAGGGTGTCGTAAAAGATCCGGACATCATCAGTCCGTACGATGACCTGATAAAGAAATACTCAAAGGAAATAGGATGGGACTGGAGGCTCTACGCCGCCCTTATCTGGTGCGAATCCAAATTCAGGATCCAGGCGCGCTCACCAAAGGGAGCCTCCGGCCTGATGCAGATGATGCCTCGCACCGCCACACGATACGAAGTGGAGAATCTTCTGGATCCGGAGAAGAACATCAGAGCCGGAGCCCTCTATCTCAAGAGGCTCAGGGATATGTTCGATGAATATGCGGTCGATGAGGATCACCTGACCAGGCTTATGATCGCGGCCTACAACAGCGGAGAAGGCAGAGTTCTGGAAGATCTCGACGGACGGGAGAAAAGCGCCGAGACCATAGCCTATGTGCGGGCGGTCCTGAACCAGTACGATGTGTTCAGAAAAGTGGAACCAAGATTCCACAGGGAACCCATAGACACCGCGTACGTCGAAGAGATCGACATTGAAGAACCGGGGAGAGCCGACAGCGAAATCCTACTGAGCCCTGACAGTCTGGGCAGGATCGACTCTCGAAATGAAGAGGCAAGGAATAAGAAGAAGAACCATAATGATTAAGTACGCGGCGGCATCCGCGGCAATCACCATAGGCAGGTTAAGATGTACCGGAACGAAGGAGACGAAATAGTTTTCCGGATTCAGTTTCAGCAGATGAGTTCCGCCCTGAACCAGACAAATCACAAGAGACAGTACATTCCCGATCGCCATACCCTTGAGGACTATCACTGACGCAACTCTCAGGAAGACTTTGGCGATGGATCTGTCTGTCAT
>CAYFVE010000135.1:0-4736 GCA_964346605.1 uncultured Muribaculaceae bacterium
TCAGGAGACGCAAGGACGGATCCTTCAGCCGGAGCAGGACACAGCAGATACTGAGTTCAGAGGCGGAATTCTGGAAAGCCCTGGCGCTGAAGAAGGTCGGAGACAAGGTCTCAATCCCAAGGAGACAGTTTCTGGGCACCTCCCCTGAGCTGGAGAGCAGCGTGAGAAGCATAATTGAATCCAACCTGGAAAGCTATTTGAACACGATCAAGTTAAAGATAAGCAAATGAAATGAACAGAGCAGAACTATACGAGGACATCATCAGAGCGCTCAAGGGAGTGAAGGAGGTGAAGCACATCGATCTGTGGAACCGCAACGTCGAGTTCATCTCGGTGGAAGACTGGCCTACCCCTGCGGTTTTCATCGAGTTCGGCACAATCCGATGGCAGGCAGTCAAGTCGGCTGCCGGAGTCAGCTGGCGCGGAAGCGGCAACCTGAAAATACACATCGTCACCGAATGGCACGGATCATCGGCCGCCTCGGCCAAGGACCGGGCTCTCGCCCTTAAGGACTTCGGGCTGAGCGGGATGGTCCAGTCCAGGATTGAGGCACTCATGGGGGAAGGTTACGACAGTCTCACTCTGACAGATACCCTGACCAACCACGACCACGAGGTTTTTGTCGAGAACATCGATATCTACTCGGTCAAGTTCTTAAGGAAAATCAAAGACTTACAGAGATGACAACCAACGCAGTCCTGCTCATAGTCTTTGTCATCTGGTCAGTCTGGATGTTTGTGGACGGGTTCCGAGAGAACCATAATAAAGACAAGACATGAAAATAAAAGAAGTGGCTATCAGATAACTGAACTAACCTGAACAGAATGATGTAAACTATTCTTTTGGTACTCATAATTATTTATACCCCCTGTCAGCCTGTGAAGGTCGGCAGGGGGTAACTTTATGAGACAAAAGGGACTTATTGCATCATTTTGCCAATGGCCAGATAGCACATAGCAAGCAACAGTAGGTCCTTTTCCTTTTCGAACGCTTCCGGCACTATCTCTATTTCCCCGGACTTAATGACCTCATTGGCTGCAGCATCGATGTCAGCCCGGTCTGATGCCTTGGCGCTAATCTTGATCATGGCGACAAGACCATTAAAGGTATCCTCATCGAGAGGAATAATAAATTATATCATATTGTTTGGAATTAAGAATTTTTACTATCTTTGCAAAAGAAAGCCCTTGAACCAGTATTGGACTGTTTCCGATATGTAGGTTCTCGGGCCCTTCTTTATTTAAGGGCATTATCAGAAATGCTGTGAAGTCTGAGCTCTCCATCTCTGTATTCATGTACAATAATGTATGATTTATCTCCCTGTATCTCAATTTCAAATAAATGAGAGCAGACGATCATAGGATTGTTATTATGAATTGTGCTTTTGCCCGCATACTTAGAGTTCATAATGACTGAGTCGATATCCAAAATTAGTTCGTTCTTTTCAGCATAATGATTATGCGGTTGGTTAAGCCATTCCTTCTTTGAACCGTTTGAAATAAGGATATCACCTTTCAATGAAGAATGATGAGCTGGCTGGTTTGGTGTGCGTTTAACAATATTCCATAATTCTGTTCTTCTGGACGCATATTTTTTTCGCCTTCATTTCTATCGTTGGCGTTCTTCATATTCACTGAGCAAACATCGCAAAGCTCGTTGTCTGGGATTCCTGCTGCGAGTTTCAGCTGCGCTTTCGGGCAGGTTGCGCACTTTCTGATTGTATAGGGGTTATACGCCGGAAAGGTGCGGCGCTCCTTTCCGGGGTTGAAGCGGAACATTCCCTTCTTGTCTCCACTTAGGGCATTTTTAGCCCTTCTGAGCGCTTCTTCCCTGTCTGTCGGCACATTGGTTCTTAGCACCTGGACCACGGTACAGCGGCAGTTCCAGCCGTTCGGTGGGTAGTAGTGGTCCCAGAACGCGTCATCCATCGGGAGTGTGACTCCGTTGAGCCCGGCGTGCTCCGGCCGGACTTTCCCGTCACCGGCAGTGCGGTACTGTTGTAAATTGCTTTCAAAGAGTTGTAACTTAATCACAGGAAACAACCTGACAGAACTGATGAACAATCCATTCCGGAAACTTGAAGATATATGTTTTGCATACACCGGACTTCACGGGACCATTCCTGAATGGCTGGCCACTTTCTCCGAAGACGTACAGTTCGCAATTCAAGGCTGCCACTTCTCCGTACAGGTGCCGGAAAAAGTAACAAATGCAAGTTTCTGGTCAACAGTCTACTGTTACAATGCGGACTAACTTGAAGCCTGTCCACGCTTTGACAGGTCATTGCGACTTCCTTTCTTTTCTTAATATGTGATATATTTTACTCATTAATTATAATTCTTCCGTTTAATGAGTAAAATTCGATACATTATTTCTATATTTGCAAAAAATATGTTTTATGGCCGATTTCATCAATTACGGAATGACTGACGATTACATCCTAAAAGTTCTTGGAAAACAGTTCAAACAACTAAGAATAAACGCCGGATATAGCCAGGATGATTTGTCTAAGATGTCAGGACTGACAAGGAAAACAATATCATCCATTGAGAACGGAAAATCGACTTCTTCCCATAACATAATTGCTCTTTTGAGAAGTCTAAAAAAAATAGACTTGCTTTCCGTGTTAAACACACCTGTCCCGGTGAGCCCAATTGCAGCCGCCAAAAACGGGAAGAATCCACAAAGAGTACGGTCAAAAAAGACAAATGACAAAACAGAAAACAATGAAGCGTTATGGTAAACAGCGCGATAATAAAACTTTGGAACAGGAATATCGGAGCATTGTACTTTGATGAGCGTAACAATGTCATCACATTTCAATATTATGATGATTTTGGGAAAAACGGCTTTGAAGTATCTCCGATACTTCACCCTTTCGAGGAGGGGAAAATCTATTCAAAGTATATCCCTAGAAATGAAAACGACACATTCAAAGGGCTACCCGAATTCATAGCCGATATTCTTCCGGATAAATGGGGCACGGCGCTTATGAACAGCTGGTTGGCGCAAAACGGACGCGGCTACGACTCTTGTAATGCCATCGAAAGACTCCTTTATATGGGAGACCGTGGTATGGGAGCACTTGAATTCGTCACGGATATGAGACCGGAACTTTCAAAATCTGTCAAAATATCTGAACTCGACGGTCTTATACATATTGCCGCAGAAATTTTACAGCGAAGAAAAGACGTCTCCGCTAATCTCATCAAAGAGGATGAAGCTCTGAAAACAATTATCAGTATAGGGACGTCCGCAGGTGGCTCAAGAGCAAAAGCCGTGGTCGCTTACAACAAAGAAACCCAAGAAATACGTTCAGGGCAGGTTCCAGCTCCTGATGGATTCGAACATTGCCTCCTGAAACTTGACGGTGTAACAAACGTCATACTCGGAGATCCACAACATTTCGGCAGCATTGAATACTCATATTACAAAATTGCCAAGGCCTGCGAAATAAAAATGATGGACAGTTTCTTGCTCCCCGACAGGGATAGAAAACATTTTTTAACAAAACGATACGACAGAGTTGGCAATAAAAAACTGCATAAGGTATCACTCTGCGGCATTGCAGGTATGGATTTCAATATGTCAGGAGTATTCTCTTATGAGCAACTGTTTAGCATAATGAGGGTACTTGGTCTCAAGCATACAGAGGCTGAGCAAGCATACAGGAGAATGGTATTCAATGTAATCGGACGAAACCAGGACGACCATACCAAAAATATGGAATTCCTCATGAATGAACAAGGCGAATGGAGTCTTGCTCCGGCCTTTGATATGACATATTCATTCCGGTCGTCAAGCGAATGGACAACTCATCATCAAATGACTATCAACGGGAAAAACGATGGAATCACATTGGAAGATCTACTAAAAGTGGCCAATGATATAAAAATAAAAAACGCAAAAGAAATCATTGAACAAATACAAGACAAATTCAAAAACTTTGAAAATTATATGGAATCCGACATTCCCGAAGAAATGATTTCAACAATGAAAAATAATTTACGTATCAATATTCTTTAGTTGTGAATTGCTTTCAAAAAATTGTATCTTAGCCACAGGAAACAACACCGCTGCCACGGCCCCCCGTAACTAGGATGATGCTCTTGTCCTTGTTAAGGTACATCGAATGGTATACTGCCTGCGGCTTAATCATTGTTGTTGGTCTCCTCTATATGGTCGGTTATCCACTTGTCGATGTCGATACCCTTGTTGCCCTCCTTGATGATGTCGCTCTCGTCATCGTCACCCCTCTGAATCTTCCTCCATTCGGGGTCGTGATGGTAGAGCCAGGTAGCCATTGCCTGATTGTTCGGAGCAAGCTCGGTCTCCGACTCCTGAACGACCTGCTTGTCCGTGAGATAGAAATAACCCGTTCCGCCACACTGGGGGCAGTTCTCATCCTGCCCCATACAGGAGCAACGCTGACGGACATAGCTCACAACCTTGGCGCTTACCTTCTTGCCTCCGAGGGCGGACTTGAGGTATGCCCCCCTCACAATACTGTTGATTTTCGACCTCGCACGCGCTAAGACCCGACATAATCTTTCCGAGCGGTACTCATTCTGTTTTTCGGTCCATCCTGCATAGTTACCTCCCCTCATTTTCCCGAACACGTCTGGATTGAGTATTTGCCCGAACTTATCCCCAAGAGCGTAGGCAATTTCCGAGTCGTTCAGTCCCTGCATTGCAAGCGCATATATCTCCTCATAGAACTCATCCCCATCGTAGTC
>CAYFVE010000136.1:0-4702 GCA_964346605.1 uncultured Muribaculaceae bacterium
CATCGGACGCCACCTGTAAGGAAGAGCGTTGCCTCCGGCACCGATGTCCGTGGTCATGTCGAGAGGAGTACCCTCGAAATGATCGCGCATAGCGTCAGCAACGTTCTTGACGCTTATCTTCCTCACAGGCCTGACAAAAAGCGGAAGCCTGTGCTTGAGATTCTTACCGGTGATGTAGTCGTAGTAGTCAGACGCAGCTTCAGTGACGATCTTCCCGTCTTTTTCGTATGTGAACAGCCCGTCGCAGAGGATGTTGAAAGCGCTCCAAGCTCTTGCATCACAACCTCTTACAGTACCGAAGTCGGCGGGGCAATACGCTTCGCTGAAATCGAAATCCACGTCTTCGCCGCTGAAGTAGCTCTTCTCGCGGGCGAAATCGATTATGTCGGGAGCATAGATGCAGTTCTCCGGATCGTCAAGAGGGAAATTCCGGATCCTGGCCTGATTCGCATGGGCACAGATGTAGCCGTCAGGAATCCTCATAGCGACATAGAGAAGGCCTTTGCGGACGTTCCTTCCGTCCTTCATTTCACAGCCCTTGCCGATTATGTCCATAACCCAGGCCTCATCCTTGTCTGCGATCGAAATGGTCTCCCCTTCTGAAGCGTAGCCGTATTCATTTGCCAGATCGATGAAGACACGGATTGCTTCCCGAGCTGTCTTCGCACGCTGCAGAGTGATGTAGATCAGTGAACCGTAGTCCATTATTCCTGTAGGATCGGCCAGTTCCATCCTTCCGCCCCAAGTCGTTTCGGCTATGATCAACTGGTGCTCGTTCATATTTCCGACGGTTTTATAGGTGTGTAAGACCTGAGGGATGTGGCCAAGAGGTTTGCAGGAGTCCCAGTCCACCACCTGAAGCATCGAACCCGGTTTCCAGTCAGCCGCGGGATGGAAGTAGAGTTCTCCGTAAAGCCAGTGGGAGTCAGCCGCATAGGAAACGAGATTCGAATTGTCAGCGCTGGCGCCCCTTGTCACTATGATGTTCGTGCAGGCTTCGCCGCGCAATCCGCCGAGAAGGGCGGATACAGCCACGAAGAACAGGCGGACGGTTGATTTTCTTGTCATTTTGTGTTTATTGTAATAATGATTATTTTTGTTGATTGTAATACAGTTCGTAAAGATATGAAAAAAATATTGTTTACTTGTCTGTGTCTGCTCTTTTCCTTGGGACCGGCGTTCGCCCAACAGGCTGGAATGAGTCCGGAAGAGAAGGAGAAGAAATTGACCGAGGCGATCGACAAAGAGGTTGAGCGGCTTGAGACCACCCTCCAGCTTGAGGATTGGCAGGTCTTTTACGCCGACTCCATACTGAACCATGACTACAGGGCTCTGCAGGAGGAACTTGAAAAGCTTCAGTCCTACAAGGTGTCGAACAGGGACCTGTACACTCAGGCAAGTGACAAATGGTTTGAACAGATTTACGAATCAATGCGCAGTGTTCTCAATGAAGAGCAATGGGCTAAATATCTCAAGGCAGGCGCCGGACGTGAGAAGAAGGCGCGCGACAAAAGAAAGGCTAAGAAATGAAAGAGGAAATTGAACGGCTGCTCGCCCAGATAGGCGGGATGAAAGCTCAGAACGCGAAAGAGGTCGAGGACCTTCGCGTGAAACTGCTCGGCAAGAAAGGAGAGGTCACCAGGCTCTTCGATGAATTCAGGACCTATGGCCCTGAGCTTAAGAAAGAGTTCGGACGCAAGATAAATGAACTCAAGCAGGCCGCCCAGGCAAGGATCGAGGAACTGAAGGCACAGACCGGAGAGTCTGCCGCTTCAGAAGGCAGCAAGGAGGATCTTTCGATGCCGGGTGTTCCCTTTGAACTCGGTTCAAGGCATCCTGTTTCAATAGTACGCCAGGAGATTGTCGATATATTCAGGAAATTCGGCTACGATGTAGCAGAGGGTCCTGAAATTGAGGATGACTACCACGTCTTCGAGGCTCTGAACTTCCCTCCAAACCACCCTGCGCGAGATATGCAGGACACATTCTTCGTGTCAGCAGGCCATCCGGATCCGCTTTTGCTCAGGACCCACACCTCTTCTGTCCAGGTACGTGCCATGGAGAATATGAAACTCCCTATCCGGGTCATCTGTCCGGGAAGAGTGTTCCGTAATGAGGCGATCTCCGCTCGCGCGCATTGCATATTCCATCAGGCAGAAGGCCTGTACATCGATGAAAATGTCACCTTCGCCGACCTCAAGCAGGCGATTCTTCTCTTCGCCCGCGAAATGTTCGGCCCTGACACCGCCATCAGGATGAGACCATCCTACTTCCCGTTCACCGAGCCTTCCAGCGAGGTTGACGTGAGTTGCAACATCTGTCACGGAAAGGGCTGCAACATCTGCAAGGGCACCGGATGGCTCGAGATTCTAGGATGCGGAATGGTCGATCCAAACGTCCTTGAAGCATCGGGAATAGACAGCAAAAAGTACAGCGGGTTCGCATTCGGAATGGGTCTGGAGCGCATAGCGATGCTCAAGTGGCAGGTCAATGACCTCCGCCACTATTTCGAGAACGATCTCCGCTTCCTGAAGGAGTTCAGCACGGCAATCGAAGTATAAACCTTTCCCGCATCCCGAATATTCACTATCTTTGGGGTATGCGCAAGGTAATCGGAATCGGTGAGACGGTTATGGATATCGTCTTCAAGGACGGGCAGCCGCAGAGGGCCGTTCCCGGTGGATCCACATTCAACTCAATGGTTTCACTCGGAAGATGCGGCGTTCCGGCCGAATTCCTCTCGGAAATAGGCAACGACAAGGTCGGAGACATCATCCGGGACTTTATGACCTGGAACGGAGTGTCTTCCGAGCACGTCAACTTCCTCCCGAACAAAACACCGCTGTCCCTGGCATTCCTCAACGAATCCAACGATGCGGAATATGTATTCTACCGCGACAAGGTTCAGGATCATCCTGATTTCATCTATCCCGAAATAAATCAGGACGACATCGTCCTATACGGTTCTTTCTACGCCATAAGCCCTTCCGTGCGTCAGCTGGTAAAAAGGTTCCTTGAATATTCAAAAGCGCGCGGGGCCATCCTTTACTACGATGTGAACTTCCGTCCTTCCCATCTGAAGGACCTGGGCAACATCGGCAACGCTGTCTGGGAGAACTTCGGATTCGCGGATATTGTGCGTGGCAGCCACGAGGACTTCATCACTCTTTTCGACATTGACGATGCAGATGAGGTTTACCGTGAAAAGGTGGCGCCGTATTGCCGTCACTTCATCTGCACCTGCGGGGCCGAACCTCTTCAGGTCCGCGACGCCGGAGGCTTTTCGGCAGAGTTCCCGGTAGAGAGGATCAAGACGGTAAGCACCATTGGCGCCGGAGACAATTTCAACGCCGGCTTCCTGTACGGAATGGTGAAATACGGAATCACAAAGGCCGACATAGAGCTGGGGCTCTCTGCCGGCCAATGGCGCGATCTCATTCTCTGCGGCCAGAGTTTCTCCGCGGACTGCTGCCAGTCACTGCAAAACTACGTCACTCCTGAATTCGCCGCGGAATTTCAGATTTAGAATCACTTGTTCCTAAGCACTATGCTGCCGGCGGCGGCATCGACCTGGATGACGGAGTCCTTGTGGATCTTTCCGGCAAGGATTTCCTTTGCAAGTTCATTTATAAGCTCCCTTTGAAGCAGTCTCTTGACAGGACGTGCACCGTAGGCTGGATCATAGCCGTTCGTGACGATATGGTCCTCGAAGGACTTGGTAAACTCAAGCGTTACCCCCTCCTCTGAAAGTTTGTCACAGAGCTGGTTCATCTGGATGTGCAGGATGTCCCGTATGTCGTTCCGGCTCAGCGGGTCGAACATGATGATCTCGTCGATTCTGTTCAGGAACTCTGGACGTACAGTCATCTTCAACACTTCCATCACCTTGCCCTTGCACTCGTCAAGGAGTTCACGTCTCTTCGCTATCGCCTTGAGTTCGTCTGTAGGATCGGCACCGGGCTGTCCGACCGACGGCAGTCTCTCCATATAAGTGGAAATAATGTCGGAACCAACGTTGGAAGTCATTATGAGGATTGTGTTCTTGAAATCCACGGTGCGACCCTTGTTGTCGGTCAGCCTTCCGTCGTCAAGTACCTGAAGCAGGACGTTGAACACATCCGGATGGGCTTTTTCAATCTCGTCAAGAAGAATGACCGAATATGGTTTCCTGCGGACCGCCTCCGTGAGCTGGCCGCCCTCGTCATAACCGACATATCCGGGAGGCGCACCGACCAGACGGCTGACCGTGTGGCGCTCCTGATACTCTGACATATCGATTCTGGTGATCATATTTTCGTCGTTGAATAGGAACTCGGCCAAAGCCTTTGCAAGTTCGGTCTTGCCGACACCGGTAGTGCCCATGAACAGAAACGAACCGATCGGCCTTTTCTCATTTGAAAGTCCGGCACGGGAGCGGCGCACAGCGTCCGCAACGGCCTGAATGGCCTGATCCTGCCCCACTACCCTCTTGTGCAGTTCGCTTTCGATCCTCAGCAGTTTCTCCTTCTCGCTCTCAAGCATCCTTGCGACAGGGATTCCGGTCCATTTGGCCACGACCTCGGCGATGTCCTGAGGAGTAACCGCCTCGGTGACAATCGGATCCTTGATCTCAGCCTGTTTTTGGGTCAGTTTGTCGATCTTCTTCTGAGCCTCGGCGATCTTGCCGTAGCGGCGTTGCAGCACCTGGTGCATGGCCGCGTAG
>CAYFVE010000137.1:0-3582 GCA_964346605.1 uncultured Muribaculaceae bacterium
GATGCACGCCCGTTCGACCGGACCATACTCGCTCATCACCCAGCAGCCTCTCGGCGGCAAGGCCCAGTTCGGAGGCCAGAGATTCGGAGAAATGGAGGTATGGGCGCTCGAAGCGTTCGGCGCGGCAAATGCCCTTCAGGAAATCCTCACTGTCAAGTCAGATGACGTGACAGGACGATCCAAGACTTACGAGGCCATCGTCAAGGGAGACCCTATGCCGAACCCGGGCATTCCGGAATCCCTCAACGTACTCCTCCACGAACTCAGAGGCCTGGGTCTCAAGGTTACTTTGGAATAATCATCAAGAAATTTGACATTCAAGAATATGCCTACTTTCAACAATAAGGAAAACAAGGTAAAGAGCAATTTCTCGACGATCAGCATCGCGCTCGCGTCTCCTGAGGACATCTCAGCGAGATCCTGCGGTGAAGTCCTCAAGCCGGAGACGGTTAATTACAGGACCTACAAGCCTGAGAGGGACGGACTCTTCTGCGAGAAGATATTCGGACCCACGAAGGACTACGAATGCTATTGCGGAAAATACAAGAGGATCCGCTATCGCGGAATCGTCTGCGACAGGTGCGGTGTCGAGGTGACGGAAAAGAAGGTCCGCAGGGAGAGAATGGGACATATCGCCCTCACTGTTCCTGTAGCACACATCTGGTACTTCAAGTCAGCGCCTAACAAGATTTCCGCCCTCCTCGGACTTCCTTCAAAGAAACTCAAGTCGGTAATCTACTACGAGAAATATGTTGTTGTCAATCCTGGCCAGAGCGGTCTCGAAAAGATGGAGCTCCTCTCCGAGGATGAGTATCTCGACGTACTCGCCAAGTTCCCTGACAATGACAACCTCTATGACGACAATCCCAACAAGTTCGTCGCCAAGATGGGCGCTGAAGGAGTCTATGACCTGCTTCAGCAGCTTGACGTAGCCGAACTTTCAAAGGAACTGCGCCAGAGGATGCTCACAGAGACATCCCAGCAGAGAAAGACTGAGGTGCTCAAGAGACTGAGCGTAGTCAAGTGGTTCCTTGAGTCAAAGGGCATCAACCGTCCGGAGTGGATGATTATGAAGGTGATTCCAGTCATCCCGCCGGATCTTCGCCCTCTCGTTCCTCTTGACGGCGGCCGTTTCGCCACGACAGACCTCAATGACCTCTACAGAAGGGTCATCATCAGGAACAACCGTCTCAAGAAACTCATCGAGATCAAGGCTCCGGAGGTTATCCTCAGGAATGAGAAGCGAATGCTCCAGGAAGCCGTTGACTCACTTTTCGACAACTCGAAGAAGTCAAGCGCAGTGAAGAGCGAGTCCAACAGGGCTCTCAAGTCACTGTCAGACTCACTCAAGGGAAAGCAGGGCCGCTTCCGTCAGAATCTCCTCGGAAAGCGTGTTGACTATTCAGCGCGCTCCGTCATCGTCGTGGGTCCGGAACTGAATATGCACGAGTGCGGCCTGCCTAAGTTTATGGCGGCCGAACTCTACAAGCCGTTCATTATCCGCAAACTCATCGAAAGAGGAATCGTCAAGACGGTCAAGTCCGCCAAGAAGATAGTCGACAGAAAGGATCCTGTCATCTGGGACATCCTTGAGAACGTGATGAAAGGCCATCCGGTTCTCCTGAACCGTGCACCTACTCTTCACAGACTCGGTATTCAGGCATTCCAGCCAAGGATGATCGAAGGAAAAGCCATCCAGCTGCACCATCTCGCCTGTACGGCGTTCAACGCCGACTTCGACGGTGACCAGATGGCTGTTCACCTCCCTCTCGGCAACGCCGCTGTCATGGAGGCACAGCTCCTGATGCTCGGATCCCAGAATATTCTCAACCCTGCCAACGGAACCCCTATCACCGTACCGTCACAGGATATGGTGCTCGGTCTGTACTACATCACCAAGATCAGGCCGGAGGCAAAGGGCGAAGGAATGAACTTCTATGGACCGGAAGAGGTCATCGTCGCTTTTAATGAGAAGGCGATCGACATGCACGCCAGAATAGGTGTAAGGCTCCCTGTCGATAAACAGGACGCATCCAAGGGACACGAACTCGTGGAGACGACCGCAGGCAGGATCATTGTCAACCAGTACGTTCCGGATGAAGTTCCTTTTGTCAATGAGGTACTCGGAAAGAAGGCCCTCAGAAAGATCATCACCGAAGTCATCAAGTGCACCGGTGTGACGAGGACCGCCCAGTTCCTCGATGACATCAAGAATCTCGGTTACGACCAGGCGTTCAGAGCCGGTATTTCCTTCAACCTCGGAGATGTGATCATCCCGGCGGAGAAAGACAGCCTCATCGATCAAGGCTACAAGCAGGTCGAAGAGATCAAGGCCAACTACGCAATGGGTTTCATCACCAACAACGAGCGTTACAACAAAGTGATCGACCTCTGGACATCCATTGACAACAAGCTCACCGGTATCGTTGAGAAGCAGATTTCCGCCGACCAGCAGGGATTCAATCCGGTCTATATGATGCTGGATTCAGGAGCCCGTGGTTCGACACAGCAGATCAAGCAGCTGTGCGGCATGCGAGGACTTATGGCCAAGCCTCAGAAGTCCGGTTCAGGCGGAGCGGAGATCATCGAGAATCCGATCATTTCCAACCTTAAGGAGGGTATGACGGTGCTTGAGTACTTCATCTCCACCCACGGTGCCCGAAAGGGTCTTGCCGATACCGCCCTCAAGACTGCCGATGCAGGTTACCTTACCCGTCGTCTGGTCGATGTCTCACACGACGTGATCATCACAGAGGAGGACTGCGGTACTCTCAGAGGCCTTATCGCCACAGCTATCAAGAACAAGGATGAGATCGTCGAATCCCTCGGTGAAAGGATCCTCGGCAGAACCTCAGTCCACGACATATTCAACCCTCTCACAGGTGAACTGATCATCAAGGCCGGCGAAGAGATCCGTGAGGACGTCGCCAACGAGATCGATCATCTGCCTATCGAGCAGGTCGAGATCCGTTCCGTGCTTACCTGCGAGTCCCGCAAGGGAGTCTGTGCCAAGTGCTATGGACGCAACCTCGCCACAAGCCGTATGGTAGAGAAGGGTGAAGTCGTCGGTGTCATCGCCGCCCAGTCAATCGGAGAGCCTGGTACACAGCTTACTCTTCGTACATTCCACGTAGGTGGTGTCGCCGGAGGTGCTGCAGCTGACTCTTCAATTGAATCCAAATACGACGGCAAGGTCGTGTTCGAAGAACTCAGAACCATCCGCAAGGTCGAGGAAGACGGCTCTGCAACCGACATCGTCGTCAGCCATATGACCGAGGTCAGCATCATTGATGAGAACACAGGTATCACCTACTCCCACTACGATGTCCCTTACGGATCAAAACTGTACTTCAAGGACGGTGACAAGATCAGGAAGGGAGACCTTCTCTGCGAATGGGATCCATACAACGCCACCACCATCGTTGAAACCAGCGGTACAGTACAGTTCGAGAACCTCATCGACGGAGTCAACTACCGGGAGGAAGTCGCTGACGAATTCGCTGTCAACAAAGAAAGGGTCGTCATCGAGTCAAAGGACAAGACAAAGAACCCTTCAATAGTGATCATCGATGATGCCGGCAA
>CAYFVE010000137.1:3592-4514 GCA_964346605.1 uncultured Muribaculaceae bacterium
ACACCATCAGGCAGTACAACCTGCCTGTCGGCGCCCACGTCATTCCTAACAACGGAGACAAGATCAAGGTCGGAGACGTCATCATCAAGATCCCACGTGCTATCGGCAAGGCAAGCGACATCACCGGAGGTCTTCCAAGAGTCACCGAACTCTTCGAGGCCAGGACTCCTTCAACCCCAGCCATCCTTTCCGAGATCAACGGAGAGGTGCTTATGGGCAAGGTGAAGAGAGGCAACCGCGAGGTGACGATCAAGAATAAGTCCGGTGAAGAAAAGCACTACCTTATTCCGCTCACCAAGCAGATGCTCGTTCAGGAGAACGACTACGTCAAGGCCGGTACAAAGCTGTCCGACGGAGGCATCTCCCCTAGCGATATCCTCAACATTCTCGGACCTGTCAAGGCTCAGGACTACATCGTAAATGAGGTTCAGGCAGTCTATCGTCTGCAGGGTGTCAAGATCAACGACAAGCATTTCGAAATCATTGTCCGTCAGATGATGCGCAAGGTCCAGATAACAGATCCGGGCGACACGGAATTCCTTCAGGAAGAACTTGTCTACAAGTGGGAGTTTATGGACGCGAACGACAGCATTTTCGGAAAGTACTACATACTTGACGCAGGAGATTCCCAAAAATTCATGCAGGGCGACATCGTCAATGCACGTGATATGAGAAACGAGAATTCCTCTCTTGAGCGTCAGGGGCTGAAGATGATGGCAGTACGCGAGGCCAAGCCTGCTACCGCGAAGCTTGTGCTTCAGGGTATCACAAGGGCCGCCCTCCGTACCAACAGCTTCATTTCAGCCGCATCCTTCCAGGAGACCACGAAGGTTCTCAGCGAAGCCGCTATCAGGGGCAGAGTCGATTACCTTGAAGGCTTGAAGGAGAACGTCATTTGCGGTCACCTCATTCCGGCCGGTAC
>CAYFVE010000138.1:0-539 GCA_964346605.1 uncultured Muribaculaceae bacterium
GTCCCTCGGCAAGATCTTCGACCGCTTCTTCCAGACCGACGTAATGGATGCCAAGGTTGGTTCCGGAGTCGGACTCAATCTGGCCAAGATGCTTGTGGAACTCCACCACGGGAAGATTGACGCCAGCAACAACGATGGCGGTGTCACCTTCTCGATCTGCATACCAGAAGGGAACAGGCATCTGACAGAAGCTGAGATGAGCCGGACCTCCCACCACAAGGATCTTTACACCAAATCCATAAATCCGGAAGACATCCACAGCGCGACAGACAGGGACCTTGTCGTTCCTGACATTCCGGGAAAGGACAACACAAGGCCGGAACAGACGATGCAGGAAAATCGCGGAGACAGAAGACTCCTGGAGAGAGTGAAGGAGGCGATCGCGGATAATCTGGACAATCCCGACTTCGGTGTGGAGGACCTGAGCCGGGAAGTCGGAATGAGCCGCGTCCATATCAACAGACGATTGAAGGAAGCGGCCAACATTTCTCCAAGTTTTCTGATAAAATCAATCAGGCTTAAGAAGTCGGCGGACCTGC
>CAYFVE010000138.1:549-4271 GCA_964346605.1 uncultured Muribaculaceae bacterium
TCATCGACGGCGGAGTCAGTATTTCAGAAGTGGCATCCAGGGTAGGGTTCTCCACACATTCCTATTTCTCCAGTTCATTCCGGGACTATTTCGGAATGACTCCGAAAGAGTTCGTAGCAAGATACGCCGACCATCCGGAAGATGAATTCCTGAAGAAGCTTCTTGAACAATAATTATCTCCAAAACAGCAATACAATCGTTTGGAATTTCATATATTTGCAATGCGGGTGCTTTTCCCGCATTAAAAAGGATATCATATGATCAAGACTTGGAGATGGTTCGGAAAGAAGGATCCGATCACATTGGAAATGCTGCGCCAGATAGGCGTGGAGGGGATTGTCACCGCCCTTCACGAGATACCGAACGGAGAAATCTGGCCGGATGAAGCAGTAAGGGACCTCAAAGACTACATCGTGTCGTACGGGCTTGAATGGTCGGTAGTTGAGAGCCTTCCCGTTTGTGAACCAATCAAATACGCCGGACCGGACAGAGACAGGCTGATAGAGAACTACATCATCAGCCTTGAGAATCTTGGAAAGAACGGAGTCAAGACCGTCTGTTACAACTTCATGCCGGTCATAGACTGGATACGCACAGATCTCGAGCATCCGTGGCCGGACGGCACGAAGCGCCTTTACTTTGATATGGTACGGTTCGCCTACTTCGACATCCGCATCCTCAAGCGCGAAGGAGCGGAGAAGGATTATAGCCAGGAGGTCGTCCAGAAAGTCCTGGACCTTGACAAGTCGATAACAGATGGGGAAAAGGACCGTCTTGTCGAAAACATCATAGTCAAAACCCAGGGATTCGTCAACGGAAACATCAAGGAAGGAGACTTTGACCCGGTCGGAATATTCAGGAAGCTTTTGAAACTCTATGAAGGAGTGACCAAGGATGACCTTCGGGCGAATCTTAAATATTTCCTTTCCGCCATTATGCCGGTATGCGACAAGTACGGCATCGAAATGTGCGTACATCCAGATGACCCGCCGATGCAGGTCCTGGGGCTTCCGAGAATAGTCACCGGAGCGGAGGACATCGACTGGTTCCTCAAGGCGGTCGGCAACCCGCACAACGGACTTGCTTTCTGCGCGGGCAGTCTTTCCGCAGGAGAGCATAACGATGTGGTCGAGATGGCCCGGAGATTCGCAGGAAGGACGAAATTCGTACATCTCAGGAGTTGCAATGTGCTTGGAGGAGGCGACTTCATCGAAGCTCCTCACACCTCCGGAAGGGCGGATCTGGTCGAACTCATAAGAATCTTCGAAAAGGAGAATCCTGACCTGCCGATGAGGGTGGACCACGGCAGGATGATGCTGGGAGATGAGGACAAGGGCTATAATGCGGGCTACAGTTTCCACGGAAGGATGCTGGCCCTCGGCCAGGTGGACGGTATGATGGCAGCTGTCAGAAAAGAAATCAAGGAAAATCTAATATGAATCAGAAATTTGACATCTCAGGAAAGGTGGCTGTCATCACTGGCGCCGCCGGAGTGCTCGGAGGTTCGCTCGCAAGGCATTTTGCAGCAGAAGGAGCAAAGGTGATCGGTCTTGTGCACAGACCGGAGCAGATGGAACAGGTTGAGAAGGAACTCGGAGAGAATTCCGCAGCCTTCGCCTGCAATGTCCTGGACAAGGCCGCCCTGGAGGAAATAAGAGACAAGACACTTGCCAGATGGGGCAGGATTGACATACTGGTCAATGTCGCGGGAGGAAACGTGCCCGGCGCCACGGTGATGCCGGACCAGAACTTTTTCGATATGAAAACCGAGGACTGGAACAAGGTTATGGACCTGAACCTCAGCGGAACAGTGTTCCCTTGCATGGTCTTCTCCAAGGTCTTCGCCGAACAGAAGGAAGGATGTATCCTGAACATTTCTTCAATGGCCGCCTACGATGCCCTGACCAGAGTGCCCGGCTACGGCGCAGCAAAGACAGGAGTATCCAACTTCACAAAGTGGCTGGCTTCGGAGATGGCGCTGAAATATGGTGAGAAGGTAAGGGTCAACGCCCTGGCACCAGGCTTCTTCATCGGCAAGCAGAACCGCGCCGCCCTTCTCAATCCGGACGGGTCGCTGACGGAAAGGTCAGTGAAGGTTTTAAGTAAAACCCCGATGAAAAGATTCGGCGACATAGATGAGCTCAATGGCGCCGCCCAGTTCCTTTGCAGTGACGCGGCATCCTTCATTACAGGGATTATACTCCCTGTTGACGGAGGCTTCTCAAGTTTCAGCGGAGTATAACAAAATGTAACAATCCTGAAATTTTTGTAACATCCTCAACAATTTAGAATCGATTTTGTAAGATACCGAATCAAATTTATAGACAATTGAAATTCACTTTGGGTAACTTTGTCATAGACAAAACCCCAAAAGATGAATCGATTCATAGCAGCACTATCAATCGCCGTCGGCATCATGACCGGAACGCCTTCGGCAGCACAGGTAAGACTGAGAGCTCCGGGCAGCGAACCGGTCATTGTCGTAGAAAATAACGACTGGGAAGGAGTCAGAATCGCCGCAGACAATCTGGCCGGAGATTTCGCCAGAGTCTGCGGAACAAAGCCGGATGGCAAAGGAAGCGGAACCAGGATAATCATCGGCACGATCGGGAAAAGCGGGATAGCGTCCAGCCTTTCCGATGAAGAGAAGGCAGGTCTGGAAGGGGCTCATGAAAAGTATCTGATCAAGGCTGTCAAGGGACAGCCTGTCATCATCGCTGGCAGCGACAAGCGCGGCACGACATACGGAATATACGAACTCTCAAGAATGATCGGAGTCTCGCCCTGGTACTGGTGGGCTGACGTCCCGTCCGAGCATAGGGAGACGATAGAAATCGAGGAAGGATCCTTCACCGCCGGCGAGCCGAAGGTGCAGTACAGGGGAATATTCCTAACGATGAATGGCCGGCCCTGACCGAATGGGCAAAAGAGCAGTTCGGAGGCTACAACAGCAAGTTCTACGTCCACGTATTCGAACTTCTGCTCCGTCTTAAGGCTAATTTCCTGTGGCCGGCGATGTGGGACAGCGCATTCTACGACGACGACCCGATGAATATGGTCCTCGCGGACAAGATGGGCATAATTATGGGCACATCCCACCACGAACCCTGCGCCAGAGCTCAAAAAGAATGGCATAGGTACGGCAGCGGTCTGTGGGACTATACCAAAAACAAGAAGACCCTTGACAGTTTCTGGGCGGAAGGCATCAAACGTATGAAGGACACGGAGGACATCGTCACCATCGGAATGAGAGGAGACGGGGATATGCCGATGACCGAAGGCCAGAACATACGGCTGCTTGAGAAAATCGTCAGGGAGCAGAGGAAGATTATCGAAAAGCAGACCGGAAAGAAGGCTGCCGAAGTCCCGCAGGTATGGGCGCTCTACAAAGAGGTTCAGGACTACTACGACAAGGGGATGAGGGTTCCGGACGACGTCACCCTTCTCCTGTGCGACGACAACTGGGGCAACGTCAGAAAACTTCCGACAGAAGAAAGAGCCGGGGGCTACGGGATGTACTATCATTTCGACTATGTCAGCGGTCCCCGCTGCTATCGGTGGATCAACACGAACCAGACAGCGAGAATCGCGGAACAGATGCTGCTCAGCTACGACAAGGGTGTCAGCAGGCTCTGGATCGTCAACGTAGGAGACCTGAAGCCGATGGCATACCCTGTCCAGTTCTTCCTGGACCTTGCGTGGGACCCTGACGCCTACAGGAC
>CAYFVE010000139.1:0-4221 GCA_964346605.1 uncultured Muribaculaceae bacterium
CCAGGTCGAACCCGACCGCCTTGCAAAGACAGCGTGATGTCCCGGGTAACCTGACAGGAGATGGCTTTCATCCCAGACCGAAGGCATCCCGGAAAGGATACGCCTTACCTGCTCAGGAAGGCTGCGGTAGGTCTCAGGAGTGTCCGGCATATGCTGGATGGTTGAACGGAAAATGACCGGCAGAGCCAGTTCGTGGGCATATGTGGTAATGTGCGGGAACCGGGAATCCGAGAAAGTGCCCGGTGTGTAGTCCATCGGACCCATCACGTTCCTTGTGAATGGAATCGTAGCATTGTGGCTTGCGGCCGGCCTGGTCATCATAGGACCGTTGTTGTACCATTCCGCGCCGAAGACCGACTCCATCGAAACAAGGTTGGGGTAGGTCCGCTGCCAGCCCCTGGGGATGGTGCATCCGTGGAAGTTAACCAAAAGCCGGTGCTTTGCGGCGTCCTCAAGGATGTCGATATAGTAGTTGACCATATCCTTGCCGTCCGGACTGAAGAAGTCAACCTTTATGCCTGTGACGCCGATACTCTCAAGCCAGGACATTTCCTTTTCCCTGGCTTCCGGAGTGTTCAGACGGTCCTGCGGCTGTGGAGCGCTCTCACCTACCCAGCTTGTGCCGGAATTGTACCACACATTGATTTTCACACCCTTTTCGCGGGCATATTCCAGAGCGTCCTCGAGAGTTCCTCCGTTCTCCATCTCAGGCCATTCCCAGTCTATTAGACAATACGGCCATTTCATTTCAGCCGCAAGATCGATATATTCCTTGACTATCCTGAAGTCCTTCGAGCCGTGGTTATGCGCCCAATAAATCCAGGATGACAGTCCAGGCTTGATCCAGGAGACATCGTCCAGAGCGCAAGGGGCCGAAAGGTCCTCGACCAGGGTTGACCCGGCGATGTCCCCGATGGTTCCAACGGCAAGCATCCTCCACGGAGAAACCTCGTAGTCCGGGTCTTCGTCCATTGTCTCGACATAACACCTTCCGGACGTGTCGGCGGAAAAGAGATGCGACGCGCTGTGGCCCTTTTCGAGGCCGGCCTCGGCTATGAGGCCGAACACCCCATCGGAATACTCGACAAGAGCAGGGTAGGCCAACTGTCCCTGGCGGACTGAATCAGCCTGCCTGTAGAAACCTTCGTAATCCGTCTTGAGACGCATCATCCAGGTTCTGGTCCCATCAGGGATGACATAAGCTGTCCTCGGCTCGACACCGCGGAACCTGAAACCCACTCCACCGTCAAGGACCCTGACCTCAAGTCTTGTCTCTCCGGATTCGAAAGATGAAGAGCGTCTGTCAAACCTGACATCCTTCATCGGAAACTCGATGCGCTGTACGGAATCGCCCAGATAACTTACCGTCATACCGCCTTCGTCAACGGCGACGCTGATTTTTCCGTCAGGTGAAACCAGCGATCGTGCGCCGCATCCGGCAAAAAGAGCGCACAGCACCGCAATGCAGATGACATTTCTTATGTGCTTTCTCATTTTGCGGCACGGGCTCTGTCAAGGAAATCGACCATCCTGGAAAGATTTTCCTCAGTGTACATATTGAAGCCGTGTCCTCCTCCCTCCACAAGGTAGAGTTCAGTCTCGACTCCGGCCTTCTGGAGCCTGTCATAGAAGTCAGCGCCCTGGCAACAAGGCACGACATTGTCCTTGGTACCGTGGAAGATTATGACCGGAGGATCGCAGGCGTCGATGTAGGTCGGGGCAGCAAGGGCAAGGTATTTTTCCTCATTCCCTTTGAAAGGGAAACCCATAACAGCCTCTTCCGGACCGGTGGCTCCTTCTCCGCGCGGACCTGCGCAGTCCATATTGTTCAGGTCGACAGGACCGGACCAGTCGCATCCGGCGTCCACGCAACTGCTGTAGTCAAGATACTCACCGACAGTGCCTTCCAGTTTGCGGACACCGTTGGATGTCGCGGCGAGAGAAGCTAAATGTCCGCCGGAAGAAAAGCCGGACGTAGCGATGAAGGATGTGTCAAAATGATATCTTTCGGCATTCGCCCTGACGAAACGGATGACAGCCTTGATATCGTTGATCTGGGCCGGGAATTTCGCATCGGCCGAGGAACGGTGGTTCGGGGTCACTACGGCATAGCCTGCGTTCAACAGGGCGTTGCAGATGGTGCCCAGGTCGGCCATCCCCTTGGAATTGTTCGAGAACCAGGCGCTTCCATAGATGTGGATGACGACAGGATAGGAGGCCTTCTTCTCCTTCGGGAGATAAATGTCAAGATTGTGGTACACTTCAGAGTCTCCGGCGTAGTTGATGTCAGCGAACTTTTCCGAGCAGTCCACCTTGACTTCGGGCATCTGGAACCCTCCGAAACCGCCCGCGGGCTGAGCCTCAAGCGCAAGCGCACCCGCCAAAGCGAGCAAAATGATCATCAGTTTCTTCATATCTTAGATAATGTTATCAATTACTCAAAGTTAGCCCTACACGGGACAAAAATCTTTTAAATATAATTCAAAATCATCAAATAATCACTGATAATGCAATTAATTGATTCGAAATTGCTATTCGCCTTGGTTAAATATATCTACTTTTGAGATAACATATTGAAAACCCTGAATTATGTCGAAAGCATCAAGCGTCATTTCCCTGACATTAACTCTAGGCCTTTGCTTAGCCGCACAGGCGCAGCCGCTAGTGCACAAGGACAACACCGTAACGTTCAACTACAAGAACCCCGGAGCCAAGGAAGTAAAAGTCAACGTCCAGTTCGCAGGCGAGCAGCCGATGGCGAAGGGAGACAACGGAGTCTGGACCGCCACTCTCGGCCCGGCCGCGCCGGACCTTTATCCTTACTGCTTCATCGTGGACGGTATCAACGTGATGGATCCAAAACCCTGACTGGTTCCCGAACGAGACCTTCAAGAACAGCATTCTCGAAATTCCGGGAGAAGGCCCCCTCCTCCACTCGATCCGAAACGTTCCCCACGGGAATGTCGACTACGTCAACTACTGGTCTGAAGCGATGGGGGTTTGGGCAAAGGCCATAGTTTACACTCCCGCAGGTTATGACAGCAATCCTGAGAAGGAATATCCGGTAATGTACCTCATAAGCGGAACGACGGACACCGAAGAAGTTTACTTCAAGGTAGGACGGGCCAATTTCATTATGGACAATCTCATCGCCGACGGCAAGGCCGTGGAGATGATCCTCGTCCTCCCTTACGGCAATCCGATGAAGTATTTCCCCGCCGGAACGGACCTCAGAGGTAAGGGAGACATGTTTTCGAAACAGTTCGTGGATGACCTTATGCCTTTCGTCGAAAAGAACTACAGGACCATCAGAGACAGGAACCACAGGGCCATCGGAGGTTTCTCAAGAGGTGGCAACCAGGGACTCTCCCTCGGCCTGACCAATCTGGACAAGTTCTCCTGCCTCTGTTCCTACAGTTCTTTCACGAATATGAACATTCCCGGAGTTTACGACGATCCCGGAATAAACGAAAAGATCAATCTTTTCTGGCTCGGTGTAGGCACAGACGACTTCCTCTACGGCAACGCCAAGGAGTATATGGACTTCCTCGACTCCAAGGGCATAAAGAACACAAAGGTCTTTACGGACGACAAATTCGGCCACACATGGATGAATGCGAGATATTTCCTCGGAGAATCTCTCCCGCTTTTATTCCGCGATTAGTTTCTTCTGCTTTAATTCTGCAAATTATGGACAAATTCAAGATATTATCAACGGCAGCCGCAGCGCTGCTGGCCGCAACGACAGTTTTCGCTCAAGGCAACAGGGAGCAGAGGCTCACTCCGGAAGTGATGGCAAGGCTCTTCCCGGCCGGAGTAGTTTCTCCAGACTACAAGGAAGCCGGCACGACCTTCCGGTGCTAGGCCGCTGACGCGAAGTCAGTGCTGCTGGATTTTCCGGAGTGGAACAAGAGCCTCCCGATGAAGAAAGACGGCAAGGGTGTCTGGAGTCTGACGGTGTCACTCGACCGCTCTGTATCCAGAGCCTACAGATTCATTATAGACGGCACTCCTGCTGCTGACCCGAACAATGCCTTCATAGCACAACTCAGGGGAGCTTTCTACAGCATCACGGCCTCTGATGAAAATTCACTTCAGGCAATGAAGGATGTGCCTCACGGAAAAGTGTCCTTCCGGTTCTTCAGCGACAATGGAGTCCAGACACCTGTCTGCATCTATATTCCAGCCGGTTTCGATGCTTCCGTAAAGTATCCGGTCCAC
>CAYFVE010000140.1:0-4058 GCA_964346605.1 uncultured Muribaculaceae bacterium
CTACGGCGTTCGCGCCGTGGCGTAACTTTTATAAAATTAACGAACTATTGATTATACAAATATAACCATTATTTTCGTAACTTTGCAAAACTGTGAGAAAATAATATGGATTCACAAGATCTGCAAAAACTCAAGAACAAATTCGACATCATCGGCAATGATGCCGCGCTAAACCGTGCTCTTGAGACGGCTGTGGCAGTTGCTCCGACCGACCTTACAGTCCTGATCACAGGTGAAAGCGGCGTCGGGAAGGAGAACATTCCGAAGATAATACATCAGAACAGCCGCAGAAAAACTAGCAAATACTTTGCCGTAAATTGCGGAGCTATTCCGGAAGGGACGATTGACTCGGAACTTTTCGGTCACGAGAAGGGGTCTTTCACCGGGGCGATAGAGACTCGGAGGGGCTATTTTGAGGAAGCCAACGGCGGAACGCTGTTCCTGGACGAGATCGGCGAACTTCCTCTGGCCTCCCAGGCGAAACTCCTCAGGGTTCTGCAGAGCGGAGAATTCATAAAGGTTGGCTCGTCCAAGGTTGAGAAGACCGATGTCAGGGTGATTGCGGCGACCAATGTAAACCTGTTTTATGCCGTCGGCAAAGGCAAGTTCCGCGAGGATCTCTACTACCGCCTGAACGCCATAAACATCCAGATGCCTACCCTGCGCGAGCGCAAGGAGGACATCTATCTTCTTTTCCGGAAGTTCACTTCGGACTTCTCTGAAAAGTACGGAATGAGCAAAGTCATACTTGCCAACGATGCCATCGACCTTCTGATAGGCTACCGCTGGCCCGGCAACATACGCCAGCTCAAGAATGTCGCAGAGACGGTGACCGCCATCGAGTCCGAAAGACTGACTCCTACCTCCGGAAGATGCGTGGTAGATGCCGCCGCCCTCTCGAAATATATGCCCAAGGAGGAAGTGAATATGCTTCCTGTAGCCGCCGGCGATGCCAGGCAGGACAGTATGCCGGACTCCGACCGTCAGATCATTATCAAGGCTATCTTCGACCTGAAACAGGAGGTGGACCGCCTTAAGGCTCGTCTGGATTCGGGAATCGCAGTACCTGCGGCGCCGGCCCTAAAGCCTGCCTCAGTGGAGCCTGAGGAGGCGGAATGGCAGGGCCAGGGAGCGCCTGTTTCAAGTGGAGAGATTGGAAAAGTCGTTGACATCAGGGCCGCGGAAGAGGCTAAGGCACAGGACTTGTCTCTCAGGAAAGCCAATGTGGAGATTATCGCGAAGGCTCTGGAAAAGCACCGTGGCAACCGCAAACTCGCCGCCCAGGAAGTTGGAATCTCTGAGCGCACGCTCTACAGGTGGATAGAAAAATACAATTTGGAATAGATGAAGAATCTTTCGATAATACTCGTCATACTCGCATCCGTCCTGCTGGACGGCTGCTCCTTTGTGAAATACTCCTTTTCGGGGACTTCAATAGATCCGGATGTGAAGACGGTGACAGTCAACTACTTTGACTACTCCGCCCTTAAGGTGAACCCGACTCTGGCCAACGACCTGACCGAAGCCTTCAAGGACAAGTTCAGGAAATTGACCAAACTGGAGCAGGTGGATCTGGACGGAGACCTTGATGTCCAGGGCACGGTGACCGGCTATGAAGTCAGGGCCGCCGCGGTCACGGCGGATGAGGTCGCGGCCCAGAACCGGCTTACGATCACCGTCCAGCTGAAGTTCACCAACAGGCTTCATCCTGAAGAGGATGTGGAAAAAAGCTTTTCACATTACTCTGACTATGATTCGAACAATTCCCTGGATGCGGTGGAGGCGGCATTGTGTGAAGAGATTGTCGAGAAACTGGTGGAGGATATGTTCAACGCCTGCGTGGCACAGTGGTAAAGGATGGAAGAAGCAAAGCATAATCTCAAGTCTCTGACTATGGATGAACTCACGGGGGTGATCAGCGACTTCCCGTGGTTCGGCGCGGCCAGAAGGGAACTTTGCGAAAGGATGTCCAAGGTGGGAGGGAGCGAATGGGGCAAGGAACAGTACGCGGACGCCGCCATGTATATCACCTCCCGCGCCATCGTATCCGACATCGTCCGCGCCTCCAGACGCGAGGACTACTCGGACAAGGATGTCAGGAATCTTCTGAAATCGACCACTGAGTACAAGCGCACGGTCAGGGTTGTAGGGGGGGATTTCTTTTCGGCGGACCAATACGACCGGGTGAAGCAGTCGGACGACAGTTTCTTCTCGAAATTCAGGAGCCAGCGCTCCGAGGAGCCAGAAGAGAGGAACTGGGAGGACCCGGAACTCGGATTCTGCACACAGACTCTTGCCGCGATCTATGCGGATCAAGGCTATTTTGCTGAAGCAAAGAAGATTTATTCCCGCCTAATCTTGCGTTATCCGGAAAAAAGTGCTTACTTTGCATCCCTTATTGAGAAACTGGAACAAGAAAATTAAAAAACAAGAATATGAGCACATTATTCACAATCCTCACGGTGCTGATCGTAATCGCATCATTCATGCTTGTGATCGTCGTTCTCCTTCAGAACGGCAAGGGCGAGGGAATGGCCAGCAACTTCACATCAGCCAACCAGACTCTTGGTGTAAGGCAGACCGCGGACATTCTCGAGAAAGTGTCCTGGGGCCTTGTGACCTTCATCCTTGTCGTTTCCATCATCACATCAATCTCAACCTCAAGGACCTCTGCCGGTTCCCTTGACATTACTGACACCCTTGAGAGTGTTGAGACACAGCCGGAGTTCCCTTCCGCTCCTGTCCAGCAGGCTCCTCCTGCAACCGAGACCCCTGCCGAGTAGGGAAGGTCCGTCCATCCGCAATCCCTTGGATGGCTGACAAACTGTCAGTAAAGGGGCGGTGGAACATAATTTGACTCTTGAAAGTCTGGTCGTTAAGGCCAGACTATTTTTGTATAAGGAGGCAGATTATGGAAAACAACGGAAAGAACAATTCACTTCAGTTCCTGTCGAGGTTCGCTATCAACCTTAACGAACAGGCTTCTGCAGGAAAACTCGACCCTGTCATCGGCAGGGACGATGAAATAAGAAGGGTCCTCCAGATTCTAAGCAGAAGGACCAAGAACAACCCTATCCTTGTGGGTGAACCGGGTGTCGGCAAGACGGCGATTTCAGAAGGAATCGCCCGCAAGATCGTTGACGGCGATGTCCCGGAAAACCTCAAGAGCAGGAAGGTATATTCATTGGATATGGGAGCGCTGATCGCGGGCGCCAAGTATCAGGGAGAATTCGAGGAGCGGCTGAAAGGGGTCGTGAAGGAGGTGGTGGACAGCGCCGGTGAGATCATCCTCTTCATCGACGAGATACATACGCTTGTCGGAGCAGGACGTACTTCGGGTGCCATGGACGCTTCCAATATTCTTAAACCTGCTCTTGCGAGAGGTGAGCTGAGGACCATCGGTTCCACCACACTTGATGAGTATCAGAAATATTTCGAGACAGACAAGGCCCTTGAAAGAAGATTCCAGATGGTTATGGTGGAGGAGCCGTCTCCGGCTGAGTCCATAGCCATAATGAGGGGCCTCAAGGAGAAATATGAGAACCATCACCGTGTGAGAATCGAGGATGATGCCCTGATCGCCGCCGTAAATCTTTCGCACAGGTACATCTCCAACAGGTTTCTTCCGGACAAGGCGATCGACCTGGTAGATGAGGCGGCTTCCAAACTCCGTCTGGAAATGAATTCGGTTCCGGAGCCTATCGCCGAACTGAACAGCGACATCCGCCAGCTTGAGATCGAGAAGGAGGCGATCAAGCGCGAAGGGACCTCCCTTAAGTCTGAGAAGATCGAGAAGGATCTTAAGGAAAAGCTGGAGCGGAAGGATGCCCTGATGAAGAGATGGAATTCCGAGAAGGAGATTCTCTCGGAACTTCAGGAGGCTCGCCAGAAGATGGAGAATTACAGGATTGAGGCTGAGTCCGCTGAGAGATCCGGCGACTATGGAAAGGTCGCGGAGCTCCGCTACGGAAAGATGGCCGAGGTCCAGAAGACCATCGATGAATTGACGGAAAAGCAGTCCCATATCGAGGCACCTATAGTTACCGAGTCGGTCACTC
>CAYFVE010000141.1:0-3998 GCA_964346605.1 uncultured Muribaculaceae bacterium
TGTTGTAAGTATTTGAAAATTATAGAAATATTAAATTTTTAACGAACTATTGGTTTAAAATAGACATTTTTTTTCTTACTTTTGCAATAAAGTTATTGCTTTTATTATTAGCAATAAAGTTTTCGCCCCCCCCTCAATCTTAATTCATTGATTTATAGCAACTTTTTTTTGGGGGGGGGGTGAAATGGTTCAGGAATGAGCCGTTCACGCGAAAACGAACGATTCATTCTTGAGCGATGAAAGAAAAGCATATATTCCCCTCCTCTGTCCTGGAGCAATCCGCAGATCAGATATTCAATGAGAGACATCACTTGTCAGGTGTACTGTACATGACGATGTTGTTGATTATTTTCGGATGCCTGGTTGCTATTTACTTCATCAAGATAGATGTCACCATTCATGTTACAGGCGTGATAAAGCCGCGTGAGGATCATACAGTCATCACCACAACAACATCCGGCTTCGTGAAAGCACTCAATCTTTCTCCTAACCTTCATATTAAAGAAGGGGATACGCTTCTTATTGTACGATCAGAATTGATAACGTCTAAACTTCCTATGCTGGAGAAAAGAAAGGAAGAAATTGAAGACTTGACCGCTGACCTAAAGACTCTTTCGAAGGACAGCCCCTACAGTGTCAAGCTTAAAAGTCAGGTGTACAAGCAAGATGTCTTATATTTCATATCTCAGTGGAACGAAGCTGACACCAAACGGAATCAAGCAAAATCCGCGTATGAGCGAAGTAAGAAACTGTATGATGTCAATGTCATCCCCCTTTCAGAATTTGAACCAGTTGAATTGGAATATCGGCAGGCAGAGAACGCCATCAGAACGCTAACTGACTATCAGAAACGCCAGTGGGCATCAGACATTGTCCAATATGAGAATGAACTTAGAGATATAAATACGCAAATTGAGCAAATATGTATCCAAGATGCTGAAACGGTCATTTGTTCCCCCGTTAACGGCACGATACAGCAGGTTCAAACTTTGTTCAACGGTTCTTATGTAACCGCTGGTCAACAAATTATAGAGATTTCCCCTGACGGTGACCTTGTTGCTGAGTGCTATATCCAGCCAAAGGACATAGGTTATTTTCACGAAGGGATGACAGGTCGCGTCCAGATTTCTGCCTTCAACTACACTGAATGGGGTGTCCTGACCGGAACCGTCTGTGAAGTGTTCGATGATGTAAGTGTGTCTCCTGACGGAAAGCAGTCTTTCTACAAGATGTATTGTTCCTTGAACTCTGACCACCTTACTCTGAAGAATGGATTCGAAGGCTACATAAAGAAGGGAATGGCCGTTAACGCCAATTTCATTATCACCCGTCGAACCATATTCCAACTTTTATATGATAAGGTTGATGAATGGTTGAACCCAACTCAGAACAAGAAAGAAGATGAATAACGGAATCAAGATAAAACAACACGACATCACCGATTGTGGGGCCGCCTGCCTTGCCTCCATATCAGCGCATTACGGACTTCGATTGCCAATCTCCAAGATAAGACAGATGGCTTCGACCGACCAGAAAGGCACCAACGTGCTGGGACTAATTGAAGCCGCGTCCAAACTCGGCTTTGATGTCAAGGCAGTCAAGTCCAAGAAACCGGACGCCTCCAACAAAACGGAACCTCTTCAAAAGATACCGACACCGGCAATCGCGCATGTAATCAAAGGTGGAAAGCTCTTGCATTATGTTGTCATCTATACGGTCAAGAAAGATAAAATCCAGATTATGGATCCTGGGACAGGTGATTTGGAGTGGCTGCAGATTGAAGATTTCAACAAGGAATGGACGGGAATTCTTGTCCTGTTGATGCCGAAGGACGATTTCGAGAAAGGAGACAATAAGGTTTCTATGCTTGCAAGGTTCCGATTCCTGCTTAGGCCGCATCGCAAGGCTGTAATCGAGTCGATTTTCGGAGCAGCAATTTACACTGTGCTCGGTCTCGCCACTTCAATCTATGTGGGCAGGATTATGGACAATGTCATTCCGAACGGGAACGGCAATCTGCTGAACCTGTTGAGTGTCTTGATGATTTCTATCCTTGCCCTGTCACTTTATATTGATGCTGTAAAAACTGTCTATATGCTGAAAACCGGCATAAAGATAGATACAAGGCTAATTCTCGGCTATTACAAACATCTTCTACGCCTCCCGCAGTCTTTCTTCGACACGATGCGTTCCGGGGAGATTATTTCCAGAGTGAACGACGCCGTCAAAATCCGCTCGTTCATCAACGAAACACTTGTCGGCCTGATGGTCAACATATTCACCGTCATCTTCGCACTTGCCTTGATGTTCACATATTACTGGAAACTGGCGGTAATCATTCTGATAATCATCCCATTGTATGTTGTACTTTACATTTTTTACAACAAGGTGAACAAGGTGGTGCTCAGGAAAGGGATGGAGCAGGCGGCGGAATTGAACGCCCAGTTGGTAGAGTCTGTTAATTCGGCGGGAACAATCAAACGGTTCGGACTTGAGGAATATGAGGACATAAAGACGGAGAACCGTTTTGTTGCCTACATCAAGACTGTTTACAAGACCTCGATCAATGCGATGTGGGCGGGGATGGTTTCGACCGCCATCTCTAGGCTCTTCACCATTATCCTGTTGTGGGCCGGAACGTTCTTCGTGCTGGACAGCATCATTACTCCTGGGGAATTGATGTCGTTCTATGCTTTGATTTCGTATTTCATAGGACCGATTTCCTCCCTGGTGGGAATCAATCGCACTTATCAGGATGCAAAAATCGCCGCTTCCCGCCTGTTCGAGATAATAGATTTGGACGTTGAGGACATAAGCGGAAAGATGAGGTTCAGCAAGGAGAACATCGGGGACATCATTTTTGATAACGTTTCGTTCCGCTACGGGACCAGGACGGAGGTTTTCAAGAATTTCTCCGCGACTTTCAAGGTTGGACAAGTTAATGCTATCGTGGGCGAGAGCGGTTCGGGAAAGACAACTCTGGCGGCCATGCTTCAGAATCTGTACGTACTTCAAGGCGGACACGTCAGGATTGGCGGGGTCGATGTCAGGCATATAGACAATGCCGATTTGCGGTCGTTAGTGTGTGTGGTTCCACAAAGGATTGAATTGTTCGAGGGAACGATTCTTGAAAACATCGTTTTGGATGACTATAATCCAGATAACGCCAGGATGCTGGAAACCTGCAGGGATGTAGGAATCCTCGAGTTCATCGAGGGGCTTCCTATGGGCTTCAACACAAACATCGGCGAGAACGGAGTCCAATTATCCGGCGGCCAGAGACAGAGGTTGGCAATCGTCAGGGCATTGTACCGCAACCCAGAGATTCTGGTTTTGGACGAGGCTACGTCATCCCTTGATTCTGAATCAGAAAAGAGCATAAAGAATATCGTCACTCATCTCAAGGAACAAGGCAAGACTGTGATTCTAATTGCCCACAGGTTGAGTACGGTGATGACTTCGGACGAGATTTTCGTCTTGAAGGATGGTACGCTCGTCGAACAGGGTACACATGTCAGCCTTATTGACAGGGATAGTGAATATGCCCGTTTCTGGAGGACGCAGACGGAGGTGTAAGGAGCGTCGTGAAAAAGGTGTTTGAATATGTCGATTTGATTGCGAGGTTCCATTCTCTGGTAATGTTGCAAATGACCGGCTCCCCTGACACCTTCGCCTCAAAACTCGGCATCAGCCGTTCCACCTTGTACAACCTCATTTCCGAAATACAGTCTTACGGGATTGACATTGAATATTCTCGTGAATGCGAGACCTTCCGTTACACCTATCCCGACAGGGTCGAAATCATCATCCGGATCTGCCAATCAGAATAAAACTAAAGTTGTTTTGAGATTTTTTCTTTCCGTCCAAAGTTTTTGGACTGACATTCCCTAAACTTGCACTAAGAGAATCATTTTTACCCGTATTTTCACTAATAGTTATTAACCATTAGTGTCCGGTAAAAATTCGTAAAAGTTCTTTGAAAATATTGAAAGTTAGGT
>CAYFVE010000142.1:0-1612 GCA_964346605.1 uncultured Muribaculaceae bacterium
GTGTTGCCATGTCCATTCTGGTTCTGAATCTCAGAAAGATTCAGTGCACCCTGCTGCAGATGTTTACGCGTTTGATGCAATTCATATTACCTCTGCATAAACGGCCTTCGTTCAGTTGACATTAAATAAAAAAATGAATTTTGCGCTTATCCAGTGGCTGTTGAAGGAACTGCCCCATATGCTCCATGGATTTGGCTGTCACCCGCTGGATCTCTGCCGGTGTGATTTGATGCAATGCCATTACTATGACGGCTGTTTATTTTCAATCGTTCAGTCGAGTTCGGATTTTAAGACCGATCTATTGGAGATACCCTGCTTTTTTGCGAGCCTTCGTATAGAGTTGCTTCAACACGGGGTCAACCAGCATATCCCGGTCACCATGGATATGCTTATAAAGTTCGTCTGAAGCCAGCAGTTTGGGCGATTTCCTTACAAAATTGACGAAAGAAACGGCAGAATCACGGTCCTGAAAACCGCCGACCTCAAGAAAATAGGATAACGCGAAATCCGGCCCCCGTTCGAAGGCCTCCCGCACACTGGCGTCGTCCTGATGGATGCCGCACAGTTGCATCCGATTCTCGTCCGCCATGTCCTGATAAGTGCCTTCCCGCATAATACGGCGGAGAAAGTCATGATTCTCCGTCATGATCTCTCGTAGCCACACCCAATTGGTATGCTTGAAAATTGAAAGATAGGTTGTCCAGAGGACTGCGCCGCGGTCTCCTTCCTCTGGGGCAAAGTGTCGCCCATCCTTCAACACCTTGGCTGCGACATAGTTGGAATAGCGTTTTTCCTCAAACAGGCGCTGCAAGAGCCGATCAGACACAAGGTACGCTGTATTTAGCTGGCTGTAGACCCTTCCGGTCGCGGAGCTAAGCCTGTCGACACGGTTGATGAGAGCGACATATCGTTTTTGCATGCCGCTGTTTCCGTTCAGCGTAGAAAGAATTTGCGTTTCCCACGCGCTCTCTAAAAAGCCGGTTTTTTCCATAAAGTGCAGCTTTCCCTCGTCCGTATCCAGGGCCAGAATCTCACGAAAAGCTTCCTTGACCTCCTTCTGCCGTGCTCTGGAAATATATCGGTAGCGAATATTTTTAAAGTCCAACCCGTCAAAGCATTCCTTTGCCGGAGCGGCTTCCAGTCTTGCAATATACAGCAGAATTTTGAAGGTGTGTGCGTTCGGCTGGTTCCTTCGGCTGAAGAACACCGCCAGCTGGAGCGCGGTTTCCTCTGTGACCAGGGAGGGCGGCACCAGTGACATGACCAATTCATCACAGTCCTCACGGTTGCAGGCTATTTCGCCCAACTCCTCCTGCGACATGACAGGGCAGGTCTCGCCGAAGAGAAAAGCATAAGCCGCCAAGGATGGGGCCTTTTGGATAACGGTTCCGCGCAGGCGAAGGAATATCTCTTTTCGCGCGAGGAGCCAGGAGAGGTCTTCTTGGAGACATTGCTTGATCTCCTGGCGTTCAAAGGCGATGGGTTCATCCAGGTAAAGGGCGACGAGCGTGTATGTCAGATAGGATTGATAGGCGTCTAGTTGCGCTGCTACTTCCGCGCAGTACCCTTCATATCGGTGGAGTTCGACGATATATGATAAGGTTTGCTTCGG
>CAYFVE010000142.1:1622-2138 GCA_964346605.1 uncultured Muribaculaceae bacterium
TTTTTGCTATTTGGCAGATCAGCTGCTGATACTGGCCGACAAGAGCATCCTCCTGCTTCGCACTCAGATTGCCACTTTGGAACTGATCAAAAAGGATTTTTTCAAAATCGGCGGGGAGCGTTTCCATGAAGGACATGTAATCCAGCAAGGCCGGAGACATATCGGTATCTTCAACAACATCAAGGGCGCCGCGCAAGAACGACTCCACAGCGGAGTGAATGTCATCCGGCCCGGCCTCGGCTCGGAAGCGGGCAAGAATTTCCTGGACGATATCGATGGGAAAATTCTCGTGCTCTAGATTTATGAGTCGCAAAATAGCCGATAGAGGCAGAAAGTTTCTTTCCTCTGCGGTAATCAGAGGATGCGAGCGGAAAAACAGCTGCTTATACCACAGAATTTCTTCTGGAAAATGGCCGCAGAGTTGTGTTCTGAGAGAGACCAATGACTTTACACTGAGCGGGGAGGAGTCCCAGACTTTACAGAACGCAGCCGCGCGGTTTTCATCGTATACCTGCC
>CAYFVE010000142.1:2148-3932 GCA_964346605.1 uncultured Muribaculaceae bacterium
GGAGCAAAGACAGTATCTTCGGGATGGTCTCCGCAATATCGCTGTCAGAGTAGGAGAATTTTTCGACCCGCTTCACCACGAGCGGGAAACACAGCCGCAGAGCCTCCGTATAGAGGCTGTCTGTTTCCAAAACGACGTCCGGCAACGGAAGTCCCAACTGCTGAAGCTTTTCAAAGGCGTCCGCCGTGACGCTGGAGCCATCCTGAACGACCTTTCGGGCGGTCTCCTCTAGGTATAAGCCATCTTCTTTATACAAGATTGCATTCAAAATCTGCAGCTCGTCACTGGAGTAGAGATGGCTGTTCTTGGGGTAGTTGTAAAAGTATGTGCGGTAGTTGTTGTCAATCAGCTTGGCCGCGATTAGTTCCCGCACAGCCGTGACATAGCCGCGACTGACCACACCCAAAACTTCGGAGTAAGCTGTCTCCTCCGCAGCTTCGTTTTTTAAATAGAGCTTGATAAGATCCTCAAAAGCACGGTCGCTGGTCATGTAGAAATCCGCTTCAAAGGCGGTCGTTAAGTAGGCAACAACCGCGCAGTGCTCAAAAGAGATACCCTTTTCTCCAAATTTATTTCGCAGGGACTGATACAGTAAGAAGGCTTTGTTGAGCCGTTCCTTGATTTCCCGAATGCCCAACTTCGGTTCCCGGATAATCCACTGAATCCCCGGAATTCCCAATAAAGGCCCCTGTGTCGAAAAGCCCAGTGTTTGAAGTTCCTCCCGCTTTTCTTGTAGCAAACCCTCCAAGATAGCATCGTAGTTATCCACATTGATGGTTTGAAGGTTCAACTCGAAGTCGAAGAGTTTGGCGTAGCGAGAGCCTTGAGCTTCCTCTTGGTCGGCCTTTTCATACAAACTGACCTCCGGCATGATATTGACGACGAAAGTGACTCGGTTTCGATCATGGACTCCGCCGTTTATCCGCACGCAGTACCGCCGCAGTTCCCGCAGGAAGCCGATTGCCGCCGTCTGGTCCGACGACGCGCGATCCAGATCCTCAATTACCACGATATAATGCCTGCGGCGCAAATGATGTCGCCGCAGAACCTCTGTTCTGTAGAGATCTAATACTTCGTCGATCTCAACCTCCCGCACTCCTTCAGATTGATTGGAGGAAAAGAGGATGCCCGCCCTCATCAGGACGAGGGTTCCCAGAATAACGGCAAGAACCAACATGGTCAGTTTCAAGGCTAGCGGATCCGCTAACAAGTGTGGAAATACCTTTTGAAAGGATGTCTCATAGGCGTGAAGCAGCCAACTTCCCGCAAACAGAAACAATGCAGCAAATGCCGCCACGCTATATCCGGCGCGGTTTGTATGCAGACCCAGGAGACCAAAATTCTTGCTGAGCCTGCGGTTGATATAGGTGCCAGCCCTTGGGGAAATTTGGCTGGACAACTGGTAAACGAAAGTCTTGTGGAGTTGGATCGGCTGAAGCTCCGTAGCCTTTTTCGGCAACTGGGGCCACATGGAAATCTCCACCATACGCTCCTTGCGAAACGCTTCTATTATGAACGCCGGTATATACTTGAGAAGCCATGCCGGTGCCTTCAGTTTTGCCTGCTCAGCACGGCGCTTTTTTAGCAGATCAATGAGGCTTGTCTTACCCGCGCCAAAAGGGGAAGTGACTGCAATTACCTGAGCGCCGGCGTCAATGGCGGCATTTAGTTGCTCTACATAGGGCTCCATTCCGATAATATCGGCATCAATGTCCTCAATCGGTGAGTTCAGAAAAAGCAACGACTTGACAGGCCCCGGCTTCATAAGATCACCCCCTATTTTG
>CAYFVE010000143.1:0-3142 GCA_964346605.1 uncultured Muribaculaceae bacterium
AGTCTGCTCAGTGTTCCAGACCCATTTAGGATAGTCGTTTCCGAGATCAATTATAATCATCCTGTCGTCCGGAACTTCAGACAAGAGAGCCTTGAGGCTTTCCGGGTCCCAGAAGTCATGCTGATAGCCGAATGTCCAGCCCTGCGCCACCCACACTGCGTCGGGATTTCCGGCCGCGATGGAAGAATAGACCGCCTTGCCGTATTCGGCGAGGATTCTGTGCTTTCCCTCAACATCATCCTTGTCAACCGGCAGCCTCATCTCGTTGAAACTGTCGGCCAGATAGAACTCCGCCTTTCCGAACTCCTTTTCCCACTCCTCGACAAAGAGCCGTCCGATTTCCTGAAAATACGGAGAATCGGGAGCAAGGACGCAGGCGTTGTCCTCCTCCGGGAACCCGCCCCATGTAAGGAGAGTTGCGGATGCGTCCGGATGCAGCTTGAGAAAGGCAGGGGGTACAAAGCCCGCGAATGCGGGAGCCACGGGCTTCATCCCCATTGCCCTCATCTTCTTGAGAATCCTGTGCTGCAGCCTGATCTGACTCCTGTGCCATCCGTCGTCAAGCGGTCCGTCGAAGCGGTTGAGGTTTCCCATCCTGTGCCACGGTAGATGCGCCGGGCCGGTGAAGAAATCGTTGATGTCCTCGTCGGACAGCCCCATCTTCAGCCAGACACGTCTTGCGATGGCCTCGCTCGCGACGCTCGCCAGAGGCATATTGACCCCGTGAAGAACCATCCAGTCAATTTCCCTTTACCAGCGTTCCCAGTCCCCGTATGGCGCCGTGTATCCGAAGGTGCAGACATTCAGAAAATAGCGGTATTCGTATGGGCTGGTCTTTTCTTCCTGATAATTCGGCCATTGCCGGGGTATCTCCAGATTCCTGCCGCTCCAGCATATCATCGAGCCGCAGGCCTGGCGGAGATAACGGTCAAAGGCATAGCCCATTGCACTCGCGCTGCTGGCTTTGAGAGTCAGATGTCCGTCCGATGCCTCAACGACATAGCAGTCCTTCCCGTCATTCTGAGGGATTTCCACAAGCGTGATGTCCGAGCCTCTCCCGGTTTCCCTTTCAATGAGCCCCCGGACCTCTTCAGTCCAGGGTTTCTCATTGCAGGAAGAAAGAAGCAGCACACCCGCAAGGAGTATAGTCAGGCTTCTTTTCATAGTCTTATTCAGCAAGACACTGTACTTTCACGGCAAAGTAGTTCGGCTTGAAGAAGAGTTCCTTGCACTTTTCTCTGTCTATGTACATCTTGCCGTCTTCCTTTGACGCCATGGCGGAAGAATCGTCATAAAGCTGAAGAACCTGAAGGATGCCATAGTAGTACTCGAATTCGTCCTCGCCGACCTTCACCTTGCTGCGGAGAATCACATAGTCCCCGGCCTTGAAGTTCTCCACCAGAGCCTTCTTTGATGTATCTCCTGCATCGGCATAACGGCGAAGATAGGTCTTGTTCGCAAGAGACGTCGGTTCGGTCTCTTCTCCGAGCGTCGCATTGTCAAGTCTCTGCTGAAGCTTTGAGAGGTTCCACACGCCCTTCACCATATCGAGTTCAGTCTCGTTCTTCTCCGGAATGTTGATGTAGAGGGAATCGACGAACTTGTACAGTTTCTCGTTGTACTGTTCGCCTATCCACTGTCCGTTCACGACGGTCATTCCGAAATCATCGATGTTCTCGTCCTTAATCTGATGTCCGTCAGCCTCATATATGTCACACTGCCTGCCGGTTGTGCCGCCTCCGAGGGAAGAAGCCTTGCATCCCGAGAACATATAGCCTCTCTGACCGCCGATGAATACTCCGTTCGCCGTGTTCTTGAGCACATTCACCCAGCAGAAGCTGAGGTTCTTGCCGTCGACTGAACGTGCTTCGTTGAGGTTGAGAATGTGCTTGGTCTCTCCCTTGACCTTTGTTCCGAGCATCGAGAAGAAAGACGGAACTTCGGAACCCTTGCTCGTGAATTCCACAGGATAGAGCTCCGGAGAGTTCACGTGGTCAGGAACGAGCGAGTCTGCCTGCATGCAGAGTGCGTCATTGGCATAGAAGCCTATTTTCTTCGCGGCAGCCGTCACCTTCTCAATCGGGAATGAGAAGTCTTTGCTCTTGTCGCCGGCTCCGAGGGTCACCTTAATCTCCCCTGCGTTGTGCGAGTCGATGAACACAAGGCCGCTGACCTTGTCGCCCTCGATCTTGAGTTCCTGTTCTGAGCCTACAGCCACGGCATCCTTTGCAGTTACGGCGACTGCCCTTGTGAGGGCGGCGTCAGAAACCACCGTGCCCTCAAGCTCAACCGGCTGTCCGTATGTCACCGAACCTATCTGCGCGGAGAGAGTAAGTTCCGCATCCAGAGAATTCTTGTTTGAGTTTGAATCCTTGTTGCAGGATGTTGCAATCATTGCCGCGATGGCAGTGACTGTGAATAATAGTGTTTTTTTCATAATTATGGATTTTTAATGAGTGTGTTCAATTACTATCGTTGACTTTACAGGGAAATGGTCCGAAAGGCCGGAATAACTGGTAATTCTCTCCGTCTCAAGCAGTTCAACACTACCGATCGGCCTTGCATAGATGTAGTCTATCTTTATGGAAGGTTTCTTTGTGCTGTATGTGAAAGAACGGTCGGTGCAGTCAAGCCAGCTGCGGCGCAACTCTCCCATTTCGCGTGAATCCGGCTCCGCATTCATGTCTCCGGCAAGGATGACGGGATAGCGGTTCTTCTTCACGAGACGGTTGATGAACTTCGCCTGCGAAAGCCTCAGTTCCTCGGAAGAAACCTCCAGATGCGTGCTCGCCACAGTGACGACTCTTCCGGACGGGAGTTCCACGTCCGCGATGAGTATGCTCCGCTGTTCAGCCTTGCCGTCGTTGGGAAGAAGGATGCGTTCCGAACGGATAATCGGGTAGCGGCTCAGGAGACCTATTCCATAATATCCTCCTTTGTAATTGATTGACTTGCCGTAGAGTCCGAACATTCCGGTCGTCTCTGCCAGAACATTGATGAACTTGACGCCGTTCTGTTTCGGAGCGCGTTCACGCCGTGTGCCCCAGTCGCATTCCTGCAGCATGACGATGTCGGGATTCTCTGCGGAAATGGCCGCGCCGATGTCTTCCATAGACGCGAGTTCGCCAAAACGCAGATTATA
>CAYFVE010000143.1:3152-3907 GCA_964346605.1 uncultured Muribaculaceae bacterium
GACTCTGAGAGTGTCCTGCGCCTGAGCGCAGACGCCGAGAACAAGCGCTGTCGCCAAAATGATGATTCTCTTCATATATTGTTGTTCTTTAGAGTGTTCAGTAAAGCTTTTCAAACAGGACTTTCACATAGTCAGTTCCGCCGAGCCTGTTCGTCTCAAATCCCCTGTTCACATAGCCCGGCTGGACAAGCGTATATATAACCCGGTCGCCGACAGAGATGTGGTCGAACCTCATGCCCAGAGCCTTGCCCTCGGCAAATTCTTTCATCCGGTCCGCATCCCCGTCATAGACACCCAGCATGACTGCATCTCCATAGAACGCCTTGCTCCTGGACTCCACGACGGATGCCAGCTGCTCCGGAGCCGAAGCGTTGCAGCCGTATATCGTGATGTCCTCGGCAGCGCTGAGGGCGAGCGTGACAGTCGGGCCGCCGAAGGGAACCCCGGAGCACTCCCCGTCAAAGCTGCTTATCGAATAGCGGGTGAGGAATCCGGTGCCGCCATTGCCGGAAAAGGAAGTCTCTCCGGACTGGATGAAGAAAGGATAGCATTTTGAGGCGACGGCCGTTTTCACAAGCGCATTCGGCTTGCCCGGAACATACTGGACATGACCGAAGAGGTAAAGCACCGGACGCCTGTCCTTTGAATCAAGTATATGGGATGAAGTCTCGGCCTCGGAAGGCAGGGAAAGGAAATACTCCACGGCAAAGACATTGGCCTCCACAGCGTTCTGCGGAGCGTCCGGAATCCTGAAC
>CAYFVE010000144.1:0-3856 GCA_964346605.1 uncultured Muribaculaceae bacterium
CAGTACTTCATGTCCGTACGCTTGAGGACATCCACATTGATTCATCCGTCACATCCCTTCCAGAAGGATTCGTCAGACGTCAATTCAGCAAAAGTCACTGGCTTGTAGCCAAGCTGGGTGTTCATAGCCATCACGGCAGCGCCGCTTGTGAGGCTGAATATCTTCGCATGAGGCCAGCGCGTCCTGGCAAGGCTGAAGGTCATATCCTTGATCTTCTTTGCGAGGCCGAGGCTGCGGAAGTCCGGGTGAACGATCAGTCCGGAAGTGGTCACATAGCGCTTGTGTTCCCAGGTTTCGATGTAGCTGAAGCCGGCGAAAGTCTCGCCATACAAGGCTATGACAGCCTTGGCTTCCCTTATCTTCTGCTCGATGTACTCGGGCTTTCTCTTCGCGATTCCGGTTCCTCTGACCTTTGCGGCCTCCTCGATCGTCCTGAGGATTTCATCGACATAGACAAGGTGCTTCTCCGAAGCCACCTCGACTGTCAAGTCACCGATTGTCATTGTACACTCAATTTAAATCAACTTTGTCTCTATGCCCTTGAACAATTTCCCCAGGGACAAAAGGACGGCCCCTCTTTCAAAGCCTTCCCTTATGACCAGCAGGATGGTATCGTCTCCAGCCAAGGTTCCGATGACCTCCCCAACCTGGTTACCGTCAACAATCGAAGCAATCATATTGGCGTGGCCGGGCATTGTCTTGATTACCGCCATCTGCCCTGAGAACTCCAGGCTGACGATGCTGTCGGATGTCATCATCCCGACGGAATCAGCGGCTCTTGAGGCTCCGGAATGAGAAAGGCTGTAATAGTAGCCGGTCTCGTCGTGGAGTTTTGAAATCTTGAGTTCCCTTATGTCCCTTGACAAAGTCGCCTGAGCGACAACCAACCCT
Organism: uncultured Muribaculaceae bacterium; assembly: GCA_964346605.1. Classification (GTDB taxonomy): domain Bacteria; phylum Bacteroidota; class Bacteroidia; order Bacteroidales; family UBA932; genus Cryptobacteroides. The sequence goes on from CAYFVE010000144.1 coordinate 892, forward strand.
TTTTCTTCAAGAATGGCGGCCAGTTCCTCCTGATTTGAAACGTGATTGTCCCTGACAACCTCCCTGATCATTTTCTGTCTTTCAACCTTATCTTTCATTAGGCATATTTATTCAAAAGCGATGCAAATATATGCATAAAATTTCAATAAACCTTCGAATTGCCTGAATATTTTATCATTTATAATTCCTCTATCCAAGTGAGAAATTTATCAAGGCCCTTGTTTTCAGTCCGTTTTTTCAAGAAAATGCCTGCTGTATACCAAGAATGGGTATTAAGCTTGTCAACCACCTCGTAAATCTCACACTGGTTGCCAAGTTCTATGGCTCTCGCCTTAAAAGCTTCTGCTGAAGAATATTCGATAAGTCCATCGTGCTTGCTTTGAATCAGCAACATAGGGATATGATTTTTGGACATAAGGGATACCGGCTCCGCCTGCTTTCTGTCATAGCCCTTTGCAAACAGTTGATTCATAAGGAATTTCAAGACCCATGAAGTTTCCACATCAATGCTATACGGCCCTCCCCATCCTACGAATCCTATCACGTTCGATACATCCACAGAGTATCTCTCCTGAACCTCTTTACTGTAAGCGAGAATAGATGAAAGGTGTGCTCCGGCGCTCGGACCACAAAGGATGATTTTTGAAACGTCAATGCTTCTTTCCTTCAAATAATGCAGCGCCCTGTTGAATCCCTCGCACACGTCTTCAATCTGGGCCGGATACTTGTTCTTTGGAGACAACCTGTAACCTAGGGAAACAAACCTGTAGCCTTCACCAGCAAGGAATTGTCCCACATAATCAAAATCCTCAGGTGTACCGGCGTTCCAACCTCCGCCGTGAATCCAGACTATCACCTTGTCAGATCTGACCCTCGAAGGTTCGAAAAAATAAAAATACTGATGCTTGTCTCCACCAAACGATACTTTTTCCGGCTTGAAGACCTTTTTGACCTTTGACAATTCCCTATACAGACCGAAGTAGCTGAAACTTTCTCTCCAGAAATCATTCATACATTATCATCATTAGTCCAAAGAAGTTTCCTACTCCCACTCTATCGTTGCAGGTGGTTTTGACGAAATGTCGTACACTACCCGGTTGACACCCTTGACCCTGTTGATTATGTCGTTGGAGACCCGTGCGAGGAAGTCGTACGGGAAATGAAACCAGTCGGCTGTCATAGCGTCTGTCGAAACGACGGCGCGCAGAGCGACAGGATTCTCATAGGTCCTCTCATCTCCCATAACACCAACGCTCTTAACCGGAAGAAGAATCACTCCCGCCTGCCAGATAGCGTCATAAAGGTTGGCTGCCTCAATCCGAGGGTCTGAAGCGGATGGAAGGTGAAGGGCGGAGCAGTCGTAGGCGCGAAGGCCCCTGATGAATATATCGTCCGCATCGCGGAGCACATTCAGTTTCTCCTCGGTGACTTCCCCGATGATCCGGATTGCAAGCGAAGGTCCCGGAAAAGGATGTCTTCCGACAAGTTCATCCTTGATGCCCAGGGCACGTCCGACCCTGCGCACCTCATCCTTGAAGAGCATTTTAAGAGGTTCCACGATCTTCAGATCCATCTTTTCAGGGAGGCCGCCCACATTGTGGTGGGACTTGATCTTTGAAGCGATGCCCTCGATTCCGGCTGATTCGATGACATCCGGATAGATCGTCCCCTGGGCAAGCCAACGGGCGCCCTTGATCTGGCGGGCGTATTTCTCGAAGGTCTCCACGAAAAGTCTTCCGATAGCCTTCCTTTTGGCTTCAGGTTCTGTGACCCCGGCGAGCGAGGCAAGGAACTCTTTGGAAGCGTCCGCTCCGATGACATTCAGATCCATATCCCTGTAGGAAGCCAGGACATCCTCAAACTCATTCTTCCGCAGGAGTCCGTTGTTCACGAAAATGCAGGTCAGATTATGGCCGATCGCCTTGTTCAGCAGAACACCGGCCACAGTTGAATCCACACCGCCGCTCAAGCCGAGAATGACTTTGTCATCCCCTATGCTGGCCTTCAGGCTTGCTACCGTGGTTTCTATGAAGGAATCCGGAGTCCAGTCACCCTTGCATCCGCAAATATCAAGGGCGAAATTGCCGAGAATCTTCGTACCCTCAGTCGTGTGGAATACCTCAGGGTGGAACTGAACCGCATAAGTAGGCTCCCCCTTGATGCAGTAGGCGGCGTTGGCGACAGATTCGGTCGATGCGATCACCTCCCCGCCTTCCGGCAGCCTGCTGATTGTGTCTCCGTGGGACATCCACACCTGCGTACGGGATGGAACACCCTTTAAAAGAGGAGAGCCGGGGTTGTTGATTTCAAGCATCGCGCGGCCGTACTCCCTTGCCAGGGAGTCCTCCACTTCACCGCCGTACTTCCGGGCCATATACTGGGCACCGTAGCATATTCCCAGAAGGGGGAACCTGCCCTTGATGCCGCTCAGGTCAATCTGAGGGGCATTCTTGTCACGCACCGAGCACGGGCTTCCAGAGAGGATGACACCCCTGACGTCAGAATCGAGCGCGGGGACCTTGTTGAAAGGATAGATTTCGCAATATACATTCAGTTCGCGGAGTCTGCGTCCGATCAGCTGCGTCACCTGGGAACCGAAGTCAAGAATGATGATCTTTTCTGCCATTTTTGGAGATGTTACAGATTACAAAGATACGTCAATTTGATGACAATCGGAAAGTCTATTTATGCCTCTTTTCAAGTTCCTTCTCCAAATCGGAAATACCGTAGCCCTTGCTGACCAGAAGCACAAGAAGGTGATAAACCAAGTCAGAGGATTCATACAGCAATCTCTCATCGTCCCCCTTTATCGCCTCGATGACGGTCTCAACTGCCTCTTCACCGACTTTCTGCGCCATACGAGGAGTTCCTGACCGGAAAAGGGAAGTAGTGTAGGAGCCCTCTGGCATCTGCTCGTGACGGCCCTTGATGACAGCCTCCAGCTCCCGGATGAAGCCAAGTGAAG
>CAYFVE010000145.1:0-3820 GCA_964346605.1 uncultured Muribaculaceae bacterium
GAGGAGTAAGCTGCTTGTAGCCAAGGGCGATTCTCTTCTGCTGAGGATCGAACTCCTTGACGACGACCTTGATCTTCTGGTCGAGTGAAACGACTTCCTCAGGGTTGTCGATCCTGCCCCAAGAGAGGTCTGTGATATGGATGAGACCATCGACACCGCCCAGGTCGACGAACACGCCGTAGTTGGTGATGTTCTTGACGGTTCCTTCGAGGATCTGGCCCTTCTCGAGCTTGCTGATGAGTTCAGCCCTGCGCTGCTCCCGCTCCGCTTCGAGGAGCGCCTTGTGTGAAACTACTACATTGCGGAACTCCTGACTGATCTTGACGATCTTGAAGTCCATAGTCTGGTTGACATACGCATCGTAGTCGCGGATCAGTTTGATATCGATTTGTGAACCAGGAAGGAATGCCTCGATTCCGAAGACATCTACTATCATACCGCCCTTTGTGCGGGTCTTGATGAATCCCTTGACGATCTCGTCGTTGTTGCAAGCCTCGTTGACGCGATCCCAGGACTTGAGCGCGCGAGCCTTCTTGTGAGAAAGGATCAGCTGGCCCTTCTTGTCCTCAGCAGACTCCACGTAAACCTCTACCTTGTCTCCGACCTTAAGGTCAGGATTGTAACGGAACTCAGGAGCCTGGATGACGCCCTCGCTCTTGTAACCTATGTTGACGATCACCTCTCTCTTGGAGATGGCTGTTACGGTGCCCTCTACGACTTCGTTCTCAACGATCTTTGAGAGAGTCTGGTCGTAAGCGGCCTCGATTTCCTTTCTGTCTGACTTTCCGTAGATTTCCGAGCTGCCCTCAAAGGCTTCCCAATCAAAATTCTCCGGATCGACAGAGACTGGTGCTTTTGTTTCTTCTGACATAATGATGATAAAAGATAACTAGTTGTTTAACAATATTTAAACGCCCTACCGTAAACGCTGGAAGCCAGCCCCCGGTCAAAAGGCTCGCAAAAATAGAGAAAAATATCTGATTTACAATGAAAAAGGGAAAAAATCAGAGCATTTTTTTCTTTCTGAAGAACAGCAGGACAGTCACCACTGTCAATAGCATTATTCCCAGGAGCGTAAGCCAGGCCCACCACTTGTCCATAAAAGGCAGAGGCACATTCATTCCGTAGAAACTGGCCACCAGGGTCGGAGGCATCAAAAGCACGGAGACAAGGGTGAAGATCTTCATTATCTTGTTCTGGTCAAGATTGATGAGACCCACAACAGTGTCCTGCAGATACTCCAGCCTTTCAAAACCGAAATTGGCGTGATTTATCAGGGAAGTTATGTCCTGGAGGATTACTACGAAACGGTCGTGCAGTTCCACCGGGTACTTGTCGCTCTTCATCATATTGGAAATGAGGCGCTGCTTGTCGACAATATTTTCGCGGACAAGCATTGTATTCTCTTGCAACTGATTGATGTCCAGAAGGAAAGCCTCGTTGATATCTTCCTGTTGGTTGATCCTTTTGCTGTACTGCGAGATTTCCTTAGTCATCAGCTCTATCATGTCGGCATCGAGATCGACCCGCTGGTCCATAATGCTGGCGAAGACCGAGAAACCGTTCTTGTAGAGCTGCGGCATCGCGCAGATGCGGCGCTGGAGTTCAGTGAAAGAGCGGAGCGGAACGTCGCGCAGAGTTGTCAGGCAGTTTCCCACAAAAGTGAAAGACACAGCCTCCATCGAATAGTCCTCCGGACCCGGCATCAGGAAGTTCGTATTGGCGAAGATTGCCTTTTCGGTCTCGGAAAAACGTGAGGAACTCTCGATTTCCTCAGCCTGGGCGCGGCTCTGGATCTCCACTCCGAGAAAATCGTCGACAGTGTGCTTCTCGTCTCCGTTGGGAGAGAGAATGTCTATCCAGAGGACATCGTCCCTATTGATTTTGGAAAGCTCCGTTTCAGACTGGGATACCACAAGCCTGCCGTTCAGTCTGTAGAAGATCGCTATCATACTCTTCCTGTTTTTCCCGGCCCATTCGTCGGAAGGGTTTTACTTAAGATGCGCTGACATTACGGAGAAGTCAGTCTGCAAAGATAAGAAAAAATCACAAGAAATCAAAAAGAATATTCAAACCGATGACAATCAGGACAATTCCCCCCGTGATTTCAGCCGGTTTTCCGTACTTCTTCCCGATCTTCCGGCCTCCGGACATTCCCAAGGCCACCGACAGGAAAGTCACGAGGAAAAGCGCCCCGGCCTTTATGAACATATCGCCTTCACTGTCTTGTCCCATCGAAAGTGAGATTCCCACCGTAAAGGCGTCAATGCTGGTCGCGAAAGCGCCGATGACCACATTCCTGATTCCGTTCAAATCCCTCGGCGACTCACTTCCCTTGAACGCGTCCAGAATCATAAATCCCCCGACATATAGAAGGAGCAGGAAACCTATGATATCAGCTATCCTGGTGACATAGTCAACGAACAGCCAGCCGAATTCCCATCCCAAGACGAACAGTCCGGACTGAACCACCGCGAAAGCGAGCGCAATCGGCAGCACCTTTTTCCAGGAAATCTCCCGGAGGGTGACACTGGAACAGGTGGAAACCGCAAAACAGTCGGCGCAGAGGGATAGCGCCAGAAGAAGGGCGGCGACAATTCCGATCATGGCCTGAATATCTGTCTGTTCACTATCGAACCGCCAAGGGTCAATTCGTCGGCATATTCAAGATCATCTCCGAAACCCAGGCCGCGTGCAAGAGAAGAAACCCTGACTCCGCAGCCGGCTATCTGCCTGAATATGTAGAAAGAAGTGGTCTCCCCCTCCACATCTCCGCTGAGCGCCAGAATGACTTCGATGTCTTCCGGCTTCACATCCGGAGACGAAGCCTTTATCCTGATCCTTTCAACCAGTTGCGCGATGGTTATGTCAGAAGGGCCCACTCCCGCGATAGGAGAAATGATCCCCCCCAGGACGTGATACACTCCGTGATACTGTCCGGTGTTCTCGATACTCATCACATCGCGCACATTCTCAACCACGCAGATGGTGAAGTGGTCGCGCGACCTGTCGGAGCAGATCGAGCAGGTCTCCTCGTCGGAAATCATCCGGCACTCCCTGCAGTATCTGGCCTCTTCGCGGAGTCTCACGATGGATTCGGCGAAATGACGTACATTCTCTTCTGGCTGTCGTAGAAGATGCAAGGCCAGCCTGAGAGCGCTGCGCTTTCCAACCCCGGGAAGAGAGCCAATAGACATCACGGCGTCCTCAAGAAGTTTTGATGGATATTTTTCCGGAATGCTCATTCTTCGCCACGCTTGCCTTGGTATGCCACGACTGCATCACGCACCTTGCCATAGGTCAGGAGAAGGGAGCGGGCATAGCCGTAGTCTTCAATGCCGGTCTCTTCCATAATCATCCTGGTGCCGCGGTCCACGAGCTTATGGTTCGTCAACTGCATATCTACCATCTTGCTGCCCTTTACGTGGCCGAGACGGATCATCGAGGCTGTGGAAATCATGTTCAGGACCAGTTTCTGTGCAGTTCCGGCCTTCATCCTGGTGCTTCCGGTCACAAATTCCGGCCCGACCACAACCACAATCGGAATCTCCGCCGCAGCAGCTACAGGCGAATCATTGTTGCAGGTGATGCATCCGGTCAGCATTCCGTGCTCACGAGCAATCCCTATCGCGCCTATCACATACGGAGTCGTTCCGGATGCGGCGATGCCGATGACAACGTCGTTCTCCGTAGGATTGAATGGCAGGATGTCCTCCCAGCCTCCTGTCTTAGAGTCCTCCGCTCCCTCAACGGCATCACGGATTGCCGTGTCACCTCCCGCCATAAGGCCTATGAACACATTGTGTACTCCATAGGTCGG
>CAYFVE010000146.1:0-3776 GCA_964346605.1 uncultured Muribaculaceae bacterium
ATAGGGGTAGGGGCGAAGACTCCTGGAATCTGGTTAAGTCCGTCAATCAGGAAATTGCGGCGCGAAAGGTATTCTTCGTACACTTCGGCCATATATTCCTTCGGCGTCTGGATGCTGGATTCAGCGATGATCTGACCCACAAGAGGCGGACTCAGCCTCGCCTGGCAGAACTTCATCACAGCTTCGCGCACCTCTTTGTTGCGGGTGATCAGCGCTCCGATCCTTATACCGCATTCCGAATATCTCTTGGAGACGGAGTCGATCAGTACCACATTGTCATCGATTCCTTCCAAGTGGAAGGCTGAGATGTAGGGCTGCTTGGTGTAGATAAACTCCCTATAGACCTCGTCTGAGAAAAGATACAGATTATATTTCTTTACCAGGTCACGAATCTGGAGCATCTCCTTGCGTGTGTATAGATAACCGGTCGGATTGTTCGGATTGCAGATCAGAATCGCCTTGGTACGCGGGGTGATCTGTTCTTCAAATCTCTCTACAGGAGGGAGGCTGAATCCTTCGTCTATGCAGGTCTTCACCGATTTGACGACAGCCCCGCAACTGATGGCAAAGGCCATATAGTTGGCATAGGAAGGGTCGGTGACTATTATCTCGTCGCCCGGGTCCAGACAGGCCATATAGGCGAACATAACAGCTTCAGAGCCGCCGGTTGTGATTATTATCTCATCAGGGGAGAGGTCGATCCCGTATTCGGCATAATAAGAGACAAGCCTGGTTCTGAGAGACTTGTAGCCTTGGGATGGGCTGTATTCGAGAACATCCCTGTCAATTCCGCGGATTGCCTCAAGCGCGCATTGTGGAGTTTTAATGTCCGGCTGACCTATGTTCAGATGGTAAACGTGGATGCCGTTCCTCTTGGCATAATCGGCGTACTTCGCCAACTTGCGGATAGGGGAACTCGGCATATTCTGCGAGCGGTTGGAAATCTCCATTGTCTTGTCCGTTTTTCCGCCGGCTTATTTAGGGGAATTGCCGGCTGATTAAATATACTTGTAAGACAAAGTTATGAAAAAAACTTCCCTTGCCAAGCCTATGTGGTTCATATATTTCACATTTACGCAAATTGTGACTAATTATTCGCAATTTGTCCATTGACTTTTAATTTCCTCTGTTACCTTTGCCATTGAAAGAAAACGTTATTAGAAATAATTATTAAGATTATACGTCATTAATAAGATAAATGCACTGTTAGCATTATATTCTCAATATTATTTCCAATTTCGATGTGATTTTTCTATTACGAGATACATCGTATTTTTACTCAAATAATGCCTTGGAAGGGATCGGCTGAGAAGTCCATCTCTTTACTCTTTTACTTGGTGCAAGATAATTTTTTATCACGATTTTTCAAAGTATTATTGTACTATTTTCTTTTAAATGATTGATTACTAATGTTTTGTCAAAACGAGTACCTTCCTTTTTCGTAAATTGAGGCTTGTTATCTACATATTCCGCTCGGAAATTTGTTAAAAACGTCTCTTTTTGACAGAAACTTATCGCTTTCAGATGAATTCTTGTCAAAACAGAGGACACCATCAAGTGCTACCAGTGCTGCCCAACCAGCTGATGAACCGCGACCTGAAGAAAGTCTGCGGGCAGGTTGGCTTCAATCAACCCGTCACCAGGATTGTTTACCATGATGGAGAACGTGTTGAGGAAACTGCTCCGAAGAGCTATATGATAGTCACCCATGCCGGACGTCGTACCTTCATCTGCTTCACACTTGCCAGCGGTATTCCGCCGCAGGTCGTGATGAAATGGACTGGCCACTCCGACTACCAGGCGATGAAGCCCTATATCGAGATTGCCGAGAAGACCAAGGTGGATGCCATGAAACTCTTTGATGATGAAATGAAGAAATAGCCGAAAGGCACACAAAGATTTTGGTACTAAGATAAACTTTATTAAATTCGTACCCGGACTCCCGAATTTCATAGGAAAATCGGACTTTATCACCTTGAATTCTAATGAACAATGTACAAACGAATCTTCGACATAGAGAATCAGTTGGATGAAGGGATGTTCCTTTTTGGAGCACGCCAGGTAGGTAAATCTACTCTTCTGCAGGAGCGATTCCCGAATGCAATCTACTACGATCTTTTGATTGACACTGTGAGGAAAGCATTCAAGCGTAACCCTGATTCGTTCCGGCAGGCGCTGATAGACAAGCCTGAAGGGACGCTGGTAATCGTCGATGAGATTCAGAAAGTACCGGAGCTTCTGGATGGAGTTCACTGGCTTATGGTGAACCGTGGCCTGCACTTCATCCTTAGCGGTTCAAGCGCACGCAAGTTGAAGCGTTCCGGAGCTAACATGCTCGGTGGTCGGGCAATCCCCAGAACACTGTTCCCGTTAGTCTGGAAGGAAGTAACAGACTTCCAGATTGACAAGGCTGTACAGAATGGAATGATACCTCGCCACTATCTTGTGGATGATGCTACCGATCGCCTTGAGGGCTACGTGGAAGTATATCTGCGGGAAGAGATCCGTGACGAAGCCGCCGTCCAGAATGTCGAAGCGTTTGAGCAGTTTATGGAAGCGGCCGCCATTTCCGATGGCGAAATGATCAACTATTCCAATATCGCCAGCGATTGCGGAGTAGCCGCAAAGACCGTTAAGGCATACTATCAGATTCTGAAGGATACCCTCATAGGGTACGAGATACCTGCCTATACCAAGGTGGTCAAGCGCAAAGTAGTCCAGGCTCCCAAGTTCTACTATTTCGATGTGGGTCTTGCCAACTATCTGATGGGGCGCCATCACCTCCGGAGAGGTTCGGATGACTTTGGCCATGCTTTCGAGCATCTCGTTATGCAGGAGATTATCGCATATCGCGGTTATTATCGCCTCCGTGAGAAAATCTCCTATTGGCACACATACAATGATCAGGAAGTCGACGCCATTATCGGTGAGGCAAAAGTGGCGATTGAGATCAAGTCCAGCGAGGAAGTCAAGACCAGGCATAAGAATGGGCTGAAAGCATTCAAGGAAGAGCATCCGGATTGTCGACTGATCCTTGTTTCCCTCGATCCCATTACAAGGCCCTCTGGAGACATTGAGCTGATCTATGTCTTGGATTTCCTGAAGATGTTATGGAATGGTGAAATATTCTGATTCGGCTATGCATAAAAGAAATGATTCCATAATTCTTGGCCAGCAGGTTGACATGAACAAAGCGGCTGACCTGCTCAAAATGTTCCAGGAAGCGGGTAAGGAAAAGATTGATGTCTGGACCATCCTGGACGAGTCTGCTCCGAAGATTAAGAGCTTTGCCACTCTGGAGGCTAAACTGGAGCAACTTGCCGGGAGCCACGAAACCTGCAAAGTGTCGGTATTCTCCAACTGGATGAAAGTAAGCCGTTCGACGGTTTACACTTGGCGGGGCAACAACTATCTGATTTATAGCGGAAATAAGGTCAATCTTCCAGAGACCCTGCACCTCCCATTCGGGGGGGCAGGTTTTTTTGTTTTTATCCGGACGTATGGAGTGGAAATGTCGCGGGAGGTCCCCGGTTCGACCCGGCCTCCGACCCCCGATTGTGGGGTTTACAGTATAGGGTAGGCTAATAAAAAATATACACAACACGTCAAAACTATGTACGAAAATGTGTATAACTTCTATAACTTGCTTATTTTCAGCGTATTTTGTGGAGCATGGGATTCCATTTTTGAGGGTAACAAGATTTAAGAATAGTTTTATAAGTGCATGTGTGTCCGGTAAAAGTTCCGGACGGTTTATATAAAGTTTAACAATCAAA
>CAYFVE010000147.1:0-3765 GCA_964346605.1 uncultured Muribaculaceae bacterium
GTTGTACGGAGAGCCTGTTTCGAGATGCTTGTACAGGATTCTGTTGAGAGTGTAATCGAAACAGAAGGCGACCGTAGGGTCCGCCTGCAGTTTCATTCCGTTTCGGAGACGATTCAGATAGACTCCGGCTATCAACGGATATTCCGGTTCGTAATTGGATTCTCCCTTTACGATTGACGCAACAATCGAGACTTCCCTTTGAGTCAGCCCCAGGGCTTTGGCCTTGGACAGATTCTCCGGGGTCCAGAAAGCATCATAGGCAGCCTTCTGCTTGTCGAGAATCACGTTCACGGGATCGGTCCAGTAAACCTGGTATGTGTCAGGAATTATCAGAGAGAAGACATTTTCAGGAGTGAATCCATATTCCGATAGAAGGACCTTGTCATTCAACGCATTTGCGACAGCGGCAGAGTCCAGCATCATCTGGTTCCCGATCTTTCTCGCAATGGCTCCCTTCAGCCTCATCGTACCGGAAAGGACCAGATTGACCGGAGTCTGCCAGCCCCTGGTGAGCATTCTGGCAGCATATATGCTCGGCTTGCCCTTTTCAATGATGTAGTGTCCAGGCATAATTCCGGAATCGCCGACCTTGGAAAAGACCCTTGAAAGGCTTCTTCTGGTGATGACAGAACTGTCAGGAATCGACTTGAGGATCTCATCAAGTCCCGTTTCAGGGTAAACGAAGAGTTCCACATCGTTTCTGAAGTTGGCCCTCCTGTTGTCATTGAACCACCTGCCGCCTGCCGCGCCGGCTGTTACCACGGCAATCAGAGAGACTGCCAGGACAATCCATTTCCAAGTCTTCATCATTTATTTCTTTTCTTGCCTCTGAGGACAATCGTGTCCCCCTCTCCAGGCTGGTAATGTGAATCGAATCCGTTCATCTTGCAGACACTGGACATCTTGACGCCGAAGCGCTGGCAGATGTCACGAAGGGTTTGGGAATCGTCATCTACGATAAACTTGTCAAGACCTTTCTCGGACTGCCTCTTCTTCGCCTGAAGATATACGATCGTACCGGGCAGAAGAGCTTCGTCAGCCTTCAGGTCGTTGAACTTCAATATCTCCTTAAGGAACAATCCGTTCTGAAGCGCGATGCTGGAATAGGTCTCCCCATCGATTGACTTGACATACGGAACTCCGTTCCTGGAATACATCTCCCTCGACAAGGAGAAGCGGAATTCCTCCAGCTGGCTCTTGTCCAGTTTCTTCGGTTCTTCAATCGAGAGAGGAGAATCGGGAATCCTGTCCGGGATAACCTCGTCCGTCTCCGCCCTCACCTTCCTGGAGGCTCTCTTTTCAGCCTTTGAAGCCTTTCTGGATGCTTTTCCAGCAGTTTTTCCGGTTTTCCTGTCCACTTTCGCGGCAGAAGTCTCCGGAGCCTCCGTCTTGACTCCGGCTACGCCCGAAGACAGTTCAAGGGCTTCCTTTTCTACTTCAGAGACGGTCATCCTGTCATATTCATAGAGTTTGTAGTCCTCTATGTACTTGATAAGTTTCGCTGCGTAGTTCGGGTCCGTCGCGTAACCGGCCTTCTTGAGTCCGTGCGCCCATCCTTTGTAGTCCGTGGTCTCGAGTTCGAACAGGAACTTATAGCGGTCCCGGTAGCGAAGGAAATCGGAATGGTCACGGAAAGACTCCTCGGCTGAGTCATACACTCTGAAACACTCCCCTTTCTCATCGTCATCGTGGAACTGACGCTTTCCGGTCCAATCCTTATGGCACTTTATTCCGAAATGGTTGTTGCCGTCAGCCGCCAGTATGGACAGTCCGTAACGTGACTCAAGGAACCCCTGGGCCAGAGTGATGCTGGCCGGCACTCCGCTGCGATACATCTCCCGCACGGCGGTAGGAGCCCATTTATCGATGTATTGCTGCTGAGGACTGCTCTGAGCCAAGGCTGACAGAGCGAAAAAAAACAGCATAAAGGAAAGTAAAGTCTTTTTCATCCGTTTCAGAATATACCGGGACGTAAAGATAAGTATTTTAGTCCGGTTTCACCAGCGGCACATCGAAAACATCACCGTCGGATGCTGCATAGGTTTCCGGAAAGACTGTCCTGCATTCCGCCTGATACAATGAGATGTCCTGAACCCTGGAGGAATAGTGGGCGATGACGAGTTTCTTCACGCCGGCGTCCAGGGCGCACCTGGCAGCCTGCAGGGTCGTCGAATGATGCCTCTTTTCAGCCTGGTCGGAGAGTTCGTCAAGATAGGTGGCCTCGTGGTAAAGGATATCAACTCCCTTGACCCAGGACGCCTCGTCCGCAAATGGAGAAGTGTCAGAGCAGTAGGCGTAAGATCTGGGGACGAACGGCTTGTAACCAAGTTCTTTGACAGTGAGCGCTTCCCTCCTGCCGTCCGGATATTCGCGTACCACGTCCTCGCCGCGCTTTATGGAGGCTATCTCTGTCAGGGACAAGGAATATTCGTCGATCTTCCACTTCCTGACGTTGTACAGCGGTTCCTTCTCCCTGAACAGGAAGCCGAATGTCTCGATTCCGTGGTTGAGAGGGAATGCCCTGATCTCCAAGGATTTAGTCTCATAGACGACTTCCGGAGCCTTCATCGTAAGAGGAATGTGCCTGATCTCGAACGACACCCCTTCGCCGTAATAGGAAAGGAAGAACTTCAGGATTGGACCGAAGTTCACCGGAGCAAAAATGTTCAGGGGAGCAGGCCTGGCGAGCATACCCATCGTCGAGAGAAGACCGAAGAGGCCGAAAATATGATCCCCGTGGATGTGGGATATGAAGATGGTGTCGATCTTGTGGAGCGGAATCCGGCTCTCCTGAAGACGTGTCTGCACGCCCTCTCCACAATCGATTAAAAATGAGCGCCCGTGTACGGTTAGTACCTGAGCGCTCTGGTTTCTACCGGATGAGGGCCTGGCCGAAGCCGTGCCCAATACCGTCAAAGTAAAGTCCATAGTGAATTATTCACCTTTCTCGAGCTTGTCCTTGAGAGCGGCGAGTTCGCTGATGTCACCGAGGGTGGTCTTCTCAAGATTGGAGTTGATCTTCTTGACAGCCCTCTTTGTGCTGTCGGCCTCGACCGCCGCCTTCTCAACCTTGGCCTCAGAGTATGTCCTGAGATGTGAGAGGAGGATTCTGCGAGTGCTTCTGCGGAGTTCAACGACCTTGAAAGGAAGGGTCTCGCCTGCAATTGCAGGTTTGCCGTCCTCCTTGATGAGGTCACGGCTGAATGCGAAGCCTTCGTCATCGCCTTCAAGCTTGATGTTGGCGCCCTTGTCTGTAAGAGATGCAACCGTGCCTTCCACTGTGGAACCGACAGCGTACTTCTCTTCAATGGCGTCCCAAGGATTAGGGGTAAGCTGCTTGTGGCCAAGACTGAGCTTGTGGTTAGCCTCGTCGAAGTCAAGGATGACGACATCGATTTCATCACCAGGATTGACAAGTTCTGAAGGATGCTTGATCTTGTTCCAGGAGAGATCGCTGATGTGGATAAGTCCCTCGACTCCGTCTTCCAGCTCTGCGAACACACCGAAGTTGGTGATGTTGCGGACAATTGCCTTATGGGTTGATCCTACAGGATACTTGTCGCGGGTGCTCTCCCAAGGGGTAGGGGTACGCTGCTTCGGACCGAGAGACATCTTCCTGGTCTCGCGGTCGATCGAGAGAACCTGCGCATTGACTTCGTCACCGACCTTAAGGAATTCCTGGGCGCTGTGGAGCCTAGGAGACCAGGACATTTCGGAAACGTGGATAAGACCTTCAACGCCCGGCTCGATCTCTACAAACGCGCC
>CAYFVE010000148.1:0-3739 GCA_964346605.1 uncultured Muribaculaceae bacterium
GATCTTGCGAGCAGTGAATAATACATAGGAGTCAGGTGACCGGCTGAAAGGATGAACATATCCTGATCCTTTCCGTCGCGTCTCCACGTCTCAGGATTGTGGTCCATTACGTTGAAGTACAGCGCGGCCATGAAGTCAGTGCTGCTCATCGATCCTCCCGGGTGTCCGGACTTGGCCTGCACGACCATCCTGACGATGTCTCTCCTCATTTGAGAGCCAATCTTCTTCAGATCTTCTTTTGATTGCATTTGTTGTAGATTATTTGAAGTTGTTTTCGTACTTTATACAATAAGACTGCAAATATAATCCTTTTTTATGTCAAGAAGAAATTTTACCTTTGTCCTGATAACAATAATATACTGATACCAAGCTATGAACGTCTATGATCTCGCTGTGATAGGAGGTGGGCCGGGCGGCTATACGGCCGCAGAAAGAGCCGGAGCCGCCGGTCTGAAAGTTGTTCTTTTTGAAAAAAAGACTCTCGGAGGAGTCTGCCTCAATGAAGGCTGCATTCCGACAAAGACCCTGCTTTACAGCGCAAAGATTCTCCACAGCGCCAAGACAGGCGACCGCTACGGAGTGCACGTGACCGATGCCTGCGCGGCTTACGCGGAGATGGCGGCACGAAAGAACAAAGTAGTTAAAAAGCTTGTCGGAGGTGTGAGGGTCGCTATGAAGAACAGCGGCGTCGAGGTTGTCTATGAAAGCGCAACGGTCAAAGGCCGTTCCGGCGAAGGAATTGCAATCGTCGCCGGGGAGGATGAATACTCAGCCGCAAATCTACTGGTCTGCACCGGCTCGGAGGCCGCCTTGCCGCCATTCCCCGGCCTTCAGGAAGCGGGGGATACTGTAGTTACCAACCGGGAGATACTTGACCTCGAAGAGCGGCCGGAAGAACTTGTCGTAATCGGAGGGGGTGTGATCGGAATGGAATTCGCCGCCCTATACAGCGCTCTAGGTACGAAGGTGACCGTCTTAGAAATGCTTCCGAAGATCCTCGGCCCGATGGACGATGAGATCAGCGCCCTTCTTCAGAAGATATATTCAAAAAGAGGAATAACCTTCCGCCTGAACAGCAGGGTTACGGGAATCGAAGGCAATACTGTCGTCTTCGAAGATCAGGATGGGGCTGTTCAGCGTGCAAGCGGGGAGCGCATCCTCGTTTCGGTAGGCCGCAGGGCAAATCTCTCCGGCTTCGGACTGGAGAATCTTGACCTTGAATATTCCCTCAACAGCGCTGGCCGCCCTGTCGGCATCAAGGTTGATGACCGGATGCGCACGAGAGTGCCTGATGTTTACGCCGCGGGTGATGTCACGGGCTTCTCGATGCTTGCCCACACTGCCGCCCGAGAAGGTGAAGTGGCGGTCGGCAACATACTCGGAAAAGAGGAGCGTATGGGTTACAACGCAATCCCGGGAGTGGTTTACACAAATCCTGAGGTGGCCGGAGCCGGATTGACCGAAGAGCAGGCGAAGGCTGCCGGAATCGACTACACCGTCGTGAAGCTGCCGATGGCATATTCAGGGCGTTTCGTCGCCGAAAACGATATGGGAGAGGGCATCTGCAAATTGATAGCGGGCCCGGACAGGAAAGTGCTGGGTGTCCATATGCTTGGCAATCCCTGCTCTGAAATCATCTGCGCGGCCTGCCTTGCCATCGGGAAGGGCCTCACGGTAGATGACCTGAAGTCAATGGTCTTCCCTCATCCTACTGTTTCTGAAATCCTCAAGGAAACGTCACTGCGCTTTACCTGAGCATTCCCAGATCCTCGAAAAGCCGCCGGTAGCTGGCGGCTTTCCTTTCGATTGCCAAAGGATAGGCCCTTGAGGATGAAGGCATGCGGTAGAGCCGCATCGGTTTCCCGTTGAAGGTGAACTCCGAGTATTCACCCACTCCGGGGGCGGCTGTCCCGAAGGCGGCGCAGAGTGTGTCGGTCGCTTTCTCTCCGGTTGTCACGATGGCCATGCATCGGGGGATTCTTTTCAGCAAGGAGGGTATATCCGTGGGCGTCACAACCTCAAGGAACTTGTCCGAAGCATTGTCCTTGAGTCTCCGCACCGCAAAAGCGGTGTCGAACAAGGCTATTCCCTTCAAGCCGCAGAAATCCTTGATCTCCCGGAGCCGGAAGCATTTCTCATGAATATTCACGAAATGGTCCTTGTCTCCGTGGAAGAGGATTCCGAAGATCCTCCACATATCGTTCGTCCAGTTAGGGTAGTAGAACTCCATACTCCATCGTTTCTTCTGCGGCGGGAAATTTCCCAGCATCAGAATTCTGGCGTTGTCGGGAAGAAAGGGTTCGAAAGGGTGTGTCTCTATTTCAGCCATAGGCAAGGAAGGCTACTTGATGTAGATGCTCCGCCAGCCGGAAGGGGTGTAGCCGGTGATTTCCTTGAATTTGCGGCTGAACTGGGATGTGCTTGCGAAGCCGGATCTCTCGCTGATTTCGCTCATAGGAAGGTCGGGCTGGTTCACGATGAGTTTCTTTGCGTGGTTGACACGCATCCCGGCGATGTGGCCGGGGAAGGTGTTGCCGTACATTTTGTTGATCATCATCGACAGATAGGTCCTGTTTGTGTTCAGGGCGTCTGCCACGCTCTGTGCCGTCGTGTCCGGATTCAGGAAGGCCTTTGAACTGCTCATATACTCATCGTACCGGATCTTTATGTCAAAAAGTGGAGAGACGAATGGATCGGACTCCTGTTTCTCCGGATTCTTGCTGAAGATCGGGATGTCGGCAAACTGGTCCGGAATCAGGTTGTCCCTTTCAAAAGGATGGAGAAGTTCGTTGAGGTTTGCCCTCTGTCCGGGAAAGATCGCGCCGAGAAGCATAGTGGGAAAGAGAATCGACGCGATCAGGACCGATCTGGCAACCGCGATTGCAAGGTGGTCGTGGAAGAAGCCGTGACCGATGATCTCAGTTGCAGGAATGATTGTGAAGACCACTATTGCGAGAATGTTCGTTATGTTTGCCGGAGAAGGTGAGTAATCGCCTTTCCAGAATGCGCTGAAAGTCTTGAATGAAAACGCGTTGCGGTAAAGCAGACAGGCCGCGTACATGATCACGATGATGTGCAGCGCGATGGCTGCGGTCAGCTGCGCCATCAGAAGTACGATGAACATATAAACCAGCCCCTCTTCCGGATTAACCTCCATCTTTTCCCCGGCGATCAGGGAGGACATCCATTCCTCGATCTCCTGTTCCCCGATGGCCTGATAGAGGGTGATCAGTATCAAAAAGACGATGAGGCTTATTGCTGTAATAGTCAGGATGAGTCCCTTCCCTTTTTTGGAACCGGTCAGTGCTGTCGAGTAGTTTATGTAGGCCGGGCAGATCAGGGCTGATGTCAGCGAGAAGATGATCAGAACTATGATGTGGACGTGCAGGTCTTCCCTCCAGTTGATTATAAGAAAGGCGTCCAGGAAAAGATTGATCATCGCGGCCAGAAGGAATGTGATCTGAGCCTTCTGGGCGGGGACCTTGTCTTTGAGCATAAGCAGCAAAAGAAGAACCGCCAAAGTCAAGGAAGCGGGAAGAAAAAGTATGAAGGACCAACCTGACATTTTCAGCACACTGTCTATCACAAAGATAAGAAAAACATCCTTTAGCCCAAAACAAAATATATTCATTTTAAATGTCGGCGGAAATTGGTATATTTGCTAGATTAAAACAAAAACTTTACAAATCAATAGTTCGTTAATTTTATAAAAGTTACGCCACGGCGCGAACGCCGTAGA
>CAYFVE010000149.1:0-3706 GCA_964346605.1 uncultured Muribaculaceae bacterium
CATATATGAGTGAAGGCCAGGGCGCCCTGCAGGCTATAAATGGGGCGGGCTTCGACTTCTGGAATATGTTCGCCGGAACAATTCCTGGATCAGTCGGAGAGACCTCGGTGATCGCTATCCTGATCGGTGCGTTCATCATCATCTGGACAGGCGTGGCAAGTTGGAAGGTTATGGTCTCTTCAGTCGCTGGAGCTCTTCTCATAGGCTGGATAGGCAACCTCGTTGGTGCAACCGACATCCCTGCATACTATCAGCTGGTGATGGGAGGCTTCGCGTTCGGTACAGTCTTTATGGCAACAGACCCTGTCACCTCCGCGCAGACTGAATGCGGCAAGTGGATATACGGATTCTTCGTAGGCGCTCTATGCGTGCTGGTAAGGCTCTTCAACCCAGGCTATGCCGAAGGAATGATGCTTGCCATACTGCTGATGAACACTTTCGCTCCACTGATCGACCACTACGTCACCAGCAGCGCGACGAAGAAGCGTGCAAAGAAAGTCACAATCGCTTAATTATCTATGAATATGAATACTAACGGTAACGTATACACGATAATCTACACCACGGTGATAGTGGCGGTAGTGGCGGCGATCCTGGCTTTCGCGGCTATGTCGCTAAAAAGCAGGCAGGATGCCAACATCAAGGCAGAGACAATCAGCCAGATGCTTACCGCCGCTCAGTACTATACAAAGGACGAGTGTTCGGATATGGGCAACGACAAGGTTCTGGAGGCTTACTCAAAGAACATCAAGGAAGCCTGCCTCGTCAACGCCGAGGGCCGCAAGGTCCGCGACCTTGACCTCGGAAAGAGAGAACTCGCGGACGGACTCAAGGCCTTCAACAAGGCCATCAAGAGCGGCGGCGATGTCGAACTTCCTGTCTATGTCTTCAACAAGGACGGAAAGAGCGTTTCAGTCGTTCCGGTTTACGGAGCGGGTCTCTGGGGCCCGGTCTGGGGGTATATCGCCCTCGATTCCGACCTCAGGACAATCGTAGGCGCATACTTTGACCACGAAAGCGAGACTCCGGGCCTCGGCGCAAAGATCAAGGACAATCCTGAATTCAGGGAACAGTTCGTTGGCAAACAGGTTGACTTCAGCGCAGACCCTGTCTTCGAAATAGTGAAGGGAAGCTCTACCGCGGATAAGAAAAACGCTGTAGATGCCATCACAGGCGCGACAATGACCTCCAAAGGTCTCAGCGCCGCAATCGCGACCTGGCTCAAGGCCTACGCGCCTTATATTTCAAACGCGGCTGCTCCGGTGGGACTTGCCGCCACTGATTCAACTAACGTACAATAAGGAGGAAAGAATATGGACAATAATCTTAAAGAAACAATCCTCAACCCCATATTCAAGGGCAATCCTATCACTGTCCTGGTTCTGGGTATCTGCTCCTCCCTCGCTGTTACTGTAGAGCTAAAGGGAGCGCTTGTAATGTCCCTGTCCGTGATCATCGTCACAGGTCTTTCAAGCTTGATTCTCTCATTGCTCAGAAACTCCATCCCCAACCGTGTACGAATCATCGTGCAGCTGGTTGTCGTGGCTATGATGGTGATCCTAGTGGACCAGGTCCTCAAGGCATACGCCTACGGCATAGACAAACAGTTGTCCGTTTACATCGGCCTTATCATCACAAACTGCATCGTTATGGGCCGCATCGAGGCCTTTGCCCTGGGCAACAAACCGATTCCGTCTTTGCTTGACGGTCTCGCCAACGGTGTCGGTTACGGTCTGATTCTGGTCGTCGTAGCCTTTGTACGCGAGCTCTTCGGCTCAGGCACACTCTTGGGAATGCGCGTGATCCCTCAGGCTCTCTACAATGCGGGCTATGTCAACAACGGTCTTGTGATCCTGCCTCCGATGGCGCTGATCCTTATCGGCTGCATCATCTGGATCCAGAGGAGCATAGACAAAGATCTTCAGGAAAAATAACATCTAACCGGATTTCAAATTATGGATTTATTAAGCCTATTCGTAAAGTCAATCTTCGTTGACAATATGATTTTTGCATACTTCCTCGGTATGTGCTCATACCTGGCGGTATCCAAAAACGTGAAGACAGCTTCCGGTCTTGGTGTTGCTGTAATCTTCGTACTTCTTGTGACGCTTCCCGTCAACTATCTTCTCAACAAGTTCGTGCTGGCTCCGAATGCCCTGGCTGAGGGTGTGGACCTGAGTTTCCTCAGTTTCATCATCTTCATCGCCGTCATCGCCGCAATCACCCAACTCGTTGAGATGGTCGTAGAGAAGTTCGCTCCGGCGCTGTACTCTCAGCTCGGAATCTATCTTCCGCTGATTGCCGTGAACTGCGCCATCCTCGGCGGCTCCCTCTTTATGCAGAACAAGGACTTCTCCGGTTTCGGCGAAGCGACCATATACGCCCTTGGTTCCGGTGTAGGCTGGTTCCTCGCCATCGTGACTCTTGCAGCCATCAGGGAGAAGATGTCATATTCAAATGTTCCTGACGCTCTTAAGGGCATCGGAATCACATTCATCACCGTCGGTCTTATGGCTATGGCCTTTATGACCTTTATGGGATTCACACTTTAATCAGGAGGGACAGAAATGACATCAACAATACTTGCATCGATTGCAGTAATTGCTATCGTAACACTTATTCTTGTGGCTCTGCGCCTCTTCGTGAAAGCAAAGCTCACTCCATCCGGAACAATCCGCATCGACATCAACGGCGGCAAGAAGACCCTCGACGTCCCGCAAGGCAGCGACCTTATGCACACCCTCGCTGACCAGAAGATATTCCTTCCTTCAGCCTGCGGTGGAAAGGCCAACTGCGGCCAGTGTAAAGTCCAGGTCCTGGAAGGCGGCGGAGAGATCCTTCCTACCGAGGTCGGCTTCTTCTCCCGCAAGCAGATCAAGGAAGGCTACCGCCTCGGCTGCCAGGTCAAGGTCAAGGACAACATCAAGATCCAGGTTCCCGATTCAACTCTCAGCGTCAAGAAACTTGAATGCGAGGTTATCTCCAACAAGAACGTGGCCACCTTCATCAAGGAATTCACTGTCAAGCTCCCTGCCGGGGAGCACCTGGACTTCAAGTCCGGTGAGTATATACAGATCGACATTCCCGAATATGACCTCGACTTCGCGGATATCGACGTCGAGCCTGTTTACAAGGAAGAGTGGGAAAAGTACGGCTTCTTCGGCATCAAGGCGAAGAACACCGTTCCTACGATGCGCGCATATTCAATGGCCTCTTATCCTGCTGAAGGAGACATCATAAAACTGAATGTCCGTATCGCGACTCCTCCGTTTGACAGGAGCCAGCCGAAGGGCGTATTCAAGATGCTGCCGGTGCCTCCTGGAGTTTCCTCATCCTATGTATTCACTCGCAAGCCGGGCGACAAGGTTTGGATCAGCGGTCCGTTCGGAGAGTTCCTTCTTCCGAAGAACGACCCTGACGATCAGGAATATATCTTCGTAGGCGGCGGAGCCGGAATGGCACCTTTGCGCAGCCATATCATGCACCTGTTCAAGACTCTCAAGACAGGCCGCAAGGTAAACTTCTTCTATGGAGCACGCAGCCTTGTAGAGGCATTCTACCTCGACGACTATGCAGAGATCGAGAAGGAGTTCCCTAACTTCCACTTCCACCTTGCACTTGACCGTCCTGATCCGGCAGCTGATGCCGCAGGCGTAAAGTAAACCGCAGGCTTCGTGCACAATGTGATGTTTGGGACATAAATCAA
>CAYFVE010000150.1:0-365 GCA_964346605.1 uncultured Muribaculaceae bacterium
ATTCTACGGCGTTCGCGCCGTGGCGTAACTTTTATAAAATTAACGAACTATTGTAAAATACAAAAAACAATTTATACCTCCAAATACACCGCCTTTTTTCAACCGGGTGAAGTAGTCCTGTATATTCCGTAACATACGCACTATAATTATCCAGAACGGGGCCGTTTGTTTATATGATTGACTGGAAATACGTTTCGACTGCAAATGCAAACTGGTTGATGAATACTCCAGTATTGGTAATGCAGATACCGGAGTATCCCTTTTCATATTTTTTACAGCTCAAATTTCAAAATATTGAGCCGTGATTAATAAATTCTCTTTATCACTTTGCAAGGATTACCTACTGCAACAGTGTCTGAGGGGAT
>CAYFVE010000150.1:375-3704 GCA_964346605.1 uncultured Muribaculaceae bacterium
TAGTTACTACCGAGCCGGCGCCAATGGTCACATTGTCACCGATGGTGACACCAGGGAGGATTGTGACGCTTCCTCCGATCCAAACATTATTACCTATGTTTACTGGAAGAGCCCACTCCTGACGAGTGTTTCTCTCGACTGGATCTGTACTGTGGCAGGCAGTGTATATACTTACGTTAGGACCAATGAAACAGTCGTCCCCGATTGTTACATATGCCTCGTCAAGCACGGTGAAGTTGAAGTTCGCGAAGAATCGCTTGCCGACCTTTATCTGCTTGCCATAGTCACATCGGAACGGCTGATTTATGATGATCTCATCATCATCGATTCCGCCCAGAATCTCTTTCAATATCTTCAGCAGACTCTTAGAATCAGTCGGAATGCAATTATTGTATTTCCTGACTGACAGTCTTGCTTCAGTCAGCTCTTCTATAAGAACCGGGTCTGCGGCGTAGTAAACCTGACCCGATAGCATTTTCTCTTTTTCTGTCATATTATGCGTAGTTATCAAGATAATTTTGGGTTAATACTTTTGTAAAAACAGATATAATCCTGTCAGCACATCAGTGCTCAAACAACAAGAGAACACCAGAAGGATGCTGCTGTCTGATAGATGAAAGGTCAGATGCCCCGGTCCTTTCCATATGTTAACGGATACCAATGTTCAGAGCTGCAATCATCATATTGACTGACAAAGACAATAAATGATATCCACTAAATGCCGATAGCAATCAGCAACAAGCTCCGTCAAAAGAAACCGAAGAACAGTTATGATCCTTGACGTCAGTTCTGTTATTCCTGAACCTTCCTTCTATGCTTCAGCCAATGCTCCTTTAGCCATTCACGTGCAGGCTCATCGTATATCTTGAGCAGACCATATGCAAGTGCTATTGACATGACAAGAATGCCGGCTGATACACATATGTGCATCCAGAGCGGTGCTTCCTTATGCTCTGCAACCCAGTTCATCTGCATGTACATCAGCGGATAATGTGTGATGTAGAGCGGGTAAGAGAGATCACCTAGCCATTTGCAGACAGCTTTTGACTTGGCATCTGTTGTAACAGAGCCTGCACCGGCGAGAACAATCAATGGGAAGAGCACGAGAATGCTGATAGCCTGGAAAAGTCCGTCAGCGATGCCTTGTTTTCCACCGATACAAGGAGCTGCCAAAATTACTATGATGGCGAGTGAACACCACCAGAATCCTCCCTTGATGTGAATAGGAGAACCGCTACTGTCAGACTTGAATTTGTGTTCCGGAAGAATTCTCGATATCAGCAATCCGCAGAGGAACGGATATGACAGTCTTGAAAAGCCTATGTATATCTGGTCGGGTGTAAGGCTCCAGCCCCCGATCACATTGTATTGCGGTTCTGAAAGAAGACCGGATACATTCCACCCCATCGTCAGGTCAAGAGTGAAGAATGCAGTTGCGATGCATAGCACAGCGAGTGCTGCCTTTGGAAGACGCCTGAATATTAAAGCATACAGAATATTGCCGATATATTCGAACGTAAGTGACCAGTTTGGGCCATTGAATGAATAGACCTCGCCCCATCCGCGAATATCTAGCCCGGTTCCGCAAGGGATCATCAGCAGTCCCATAACCAGGCAGAGCGCAAACTTCCATCCTTCGACTTCAAGTGTGTTGGGGAAAGCTGTCCCTGCGAAGAAGAACAACGATGCACCTACAATTGTCCCTGCGATTACCATTGGATGAAGTCGTGTGAGACGGCGCTTGAAGAAGCCCCAAGTGGTCATCCTGTCCCACCTGTCGTCGTAGGCGTAACCGATGACGAAGCCGGAGAGAACGAAGAAGAAATCCACTGCAAGATAGCCGTGGTTGATGATCTGGAATGCAGGACCTGCAGAGTATGTCTCGAACAGATGGAAAATGACCACCATAAGCGCAGCAACGCCGCGAAGTCCGTCCAATATCTCATATCGAGGTTTGGAGGCAAGGTATAAGTTCTCTTTTGTCATAACTGTTGCAAAGATACAATAGAGGATAATATCTTAGTTGATTTTTTGTAAAACACCTACATAATAAACGACCGTTATTGGAAAGAGGCTCTGTTTGGATGGCGGTTAATTCACGACATACCCCCATATAAGGCATAATAATGGAGGCCGGTTTTCTTTCTTTACAAAAAATACCACGGCGAATGACGGCTGCATCTCTAGAATATACTCTGGAAGATTACAACAAAAAGAGAAGATCTGTCGATCAACAACGGGTAAACCATTCTTGCTTTATATTCTATAAACATTTATATAACGAGGACTGGGTAAAAGTGGTCGAAGGAATATCTCCGGAATGCTGAATTCGGCAAAAGTCTCCTTCGACTATATGAAAAAGCCATTATAACCAGTAGCAATTCCCCTTTTTAACCGTGAAGAAATCCCCCAAAGTGGCTCAGGGAACATCGGGAACGGTATCATTGATTGTTGTCATTCCCTTACAGCATAATGAAGAGCGGAACGAAAATACAAACGCCGGGCAGAGTGGTAAGGGTACCAGCGAGGAAAATAATGGTTCGGAAGAGGACAATAATAACCAAGAAACAGCCAATAGTATGTTGATTTCAGTTGGAGGACTGTCCCTGCCTATATCCCTTGAAGACAATCTCTCAACAAGTTTCCGTCCAAGATCCATCGGAAATTCAATGGGTGACAGTAATAGGGAAGCGTACAAAAGGGGGAAGTTCACATAGCCATCTCCAGGAAGCTCAACCGTACAGAGATGAAGAAATCGGAGGTTGAAGCGATCCTTGAAGAAACAATCGCTGAATCCATAGCGATTCCGGATGTAAAGCTGAACGACCGCGAGCTGTCCATCCTGAAGATGCTCGCGGATGGAAAGGAATGTGCCGAGCAGGCGGACGTCCTCTGTCTCAGCTCCGAGACAGTCAAATGATATCGCTAGCGTCTGCTTGCCAAGTTCGACGAAACATCCTCCCCAGCCCTCATCGCAGAGGCCTATAGGAGAGGGCTGTTATCCAAAGATTAGCCGGAGGCGGTTTTTTAGGCACGATGTCAATCGAACCTGATCATATCAGCCAAAGGGAATATTGCCGATTTCAGCGACTGGTGCGCAAAGGGTCATCTACCGTGACGGAGGCCTGTGAGATGGAGGCGCATCCGAAGTAGCCGACGACACGCGGGATGCCCGGCGAGGTGTTTGATGTCCCTGCGGCGTCCCTTGGGTAAAGGTCTGCGGATGTGCCGCTGTAATCATTGTCGGGAATGTAGCGGAGGTTGGTTCCTAGGATGGATGGTTGGTCCATCAGCACGGGAATGGTCCCGAAGACGTAATGGGAGTAGTT
>CAYFVE010000151.1:0-3676 GCA_964346605.1 uncultured Muribaculaceae bacterium
GGCGGTCCTGCAGGGGACACCGGTCTCACCGGACGCAAGATTATTGTGGACACCTATGGTGGACGTGCTCCTCACGGTGGAGGCGCATTCTCAGGGAAAGATCCTTCCAAGGTTGACCGCAGCGCAGCCTATGCGGCAAGATACATTGCAAAGAATATGGTTGCCGCCGGTGTCGCGGAGGAAATGACCGTCCAGGTCGCATATGCGATCGGAGTCGCGCGGCCAGTCAGCATATTCATTGACACAAACGGCACGGGTATCGTCTCTGATGCCGGGATAGCAGCTAAGGTGAGCGATATTTTCGATCTTCGTCCTGCAGCGATTATCCGCAAGTTCGGACTCAAGAATCCTATCTATTCCCCTACGGCAGCTTACGGCCATTTCGGCCGCAACCCTTACACCGAGAAGATGACCCTCATCCGCGACGGAAGGGAGGTAGAACAGGAAATCCAGTTCTTCGGTTGGGAAAAACTGGATTCTGTCGATGCCATAAAGGCGGAATTCGGAATTTAGGGATTCCGGCACATTACTGCTCGCCGGTATATTCACCAATGAAAAAGACGGCGCCGGTGCTAACCTCGGTTATTGCGTAGATGAACGGACGGTCTGCGCAGACCAGGAAGTAGTCTCCATCCTTCGGCGGTACAGCAGAGTTGACAAACGATCCGACTGTCACTGCAGCCGCCTCTGTTCCAGATTCATCAACCTTGATCCCCGCCTTCTGAAGGACGAGGCTGAGGTACACTGCATTGTCGGTCATATTCGAAAAGTCGGCATCCTCAGCGCTGAATGACGCAGGCATGCCGAGAGCCTTGAGAATGCCATTCAATTTGATTGAATATTCCGTCTCAAAGGCAGGAAGCTTCACCTTGACCAGCCTGGAGAAGTCGTTCCAGATTATCCCGTTCCAAGTCTCCTGGTCAAGACTGGCGATTATGTCCTTGGATGTCCGGCCCTCCATCGGTACCATTAAAACCATCTGGAACGCGCCGTTGCCGTACGGCAGGGAGACATAGCAGAAATCGTCGTTGAAGCCGACATTCTTTCCGACAGTCGATAAATTCATCATCCGGACTTTCTTCTTTGTTCCGTCAGACAGGGTAAAGTCCTCATTCTTGGAGAGATTCTTGTCGAAAGACTGCGTCCAGGTCCCCTTGAAATAGATGGCGTTCAAGAATATGGAAAACATATCCGTGGTAACGCGGTCAATTATCTTAGGGATCATCCCGTGGGTCTTGTCGCTGCTCCACTTGTT
This sequence comes from uncultured Muribaculaceae bacterium, assembly GCA_964346605.1. Classification (GTDB taxonomy): domain Bacteria; phylum Bacteroidota; class Bacteroidia; order Bacteroidales; family UBA932; genus Cryptobacteroides. Next base: position 1,256 of record CAYFVE010000151.1, read on the forward strand.
GACTGTCCCCACAACGTCATCCTTTGAGAAATCCATTCTGGACACGTCTGCATAAAAGTTGTCCTTTAAGGCTTTTGAGAATGAATCAAAATAAGAGTAACGATTGAACACCACCGCATTGGCAATCTCCAATCTGGTAGAAGGATCCACAGCAGCGCACTCATCCAGCATCTTTTTGCAGAAGGAGTTGAGTTCATCTGTACCGTCCTTGAAACCGAGAACGGAGTTGACCTCCTCCCTTGTCTTTCCGCCGGCGCCGTTGTCTATCATTCCAAGACAATAAGTCACCGAAAGCGGGGAGATAATGAAACTCTTGCCGTCAGATTGCTCGGACACCTTTTCGAGCAGGTTGAAAGCAAGACTGTTGCTGGATTTGACATACTCGGCTTCAGCCTTGGTTATGCTGATGTCCTTTCTCTCTATCAATTTGACTTTCTCTCCAATTCCAACTTCTGGATCTGAAACGGATTTCCCGCACGACGGGAGCACAAGGACGACCGCAACCAAGGCGGCCAACAGGCAGGTCTTATTCATAATTAAACATTTTACACCCACCTAAATCCGACTTTCAGGAAATCTTGCATAAAAAGCTAAAACTTGATCTTGTACTGCCGGCAGAAGTCAATAGCCGGCTGGTAACCACAGGTCGCAGAGAGAGCGCAGTAATGCTCAGCTTTGGAAACCTTGCCTTCGGAGGCATGGATCCTGCCTAATGAATATAAAGTCGCGCCGAGGGTCTGATCCTTGAAGACTCCCTTCCTGATGCTCTTTTCATTCGTGCCGAAAAGATTGAAATACGCCGCGACAGCCTTCTCCAGGCTAAGGACAGCATTGTCATTGTCCTTAATGCGGGCATAGGAGGCGCCCATTCCGTTGTGTATCCAGTAGTCCATCTTCAGGGACTTGCCTTCGTTGGACTCAAGCCAGTCGGAGGATACGGCGATGTTCTCCTTGTCCCTGTCCAGAAGACACAGAAGCATAGCGTACTGGTACTGTGTCAGCATATTCAGCGCCCCTTCCCTATGGAGCGCTTCGAAGTCAGCGGCCGCCGCCTCGAACTCGTCCGCTTCCAAGTGGGCCTGGGCGGCAAGTTTCAGGCTGTCAACAGGGTCGATGACAGAGGATGGATCAACTTCCGGCTCAAGGTCGCCGATTATGATCCGGCTTCCGTCCTGAGTGACCTCTCCGAGACTCCCGAATGTGGAACTGCCTATGAGAAGCGGAACCGTCTGCTTCTTTATAACGAAGGCAGGGATGTCCTTAAGCAAGACCCTGTCGCCTATCCTAAGGCTCCTGATAACGAATGAGGCGCCTTTGACGCTCGAACCATCCGGCATCTTCAGGGTTGTGATCCCTTTGACGTCCCCGTCTTCAATGTACCCGTTTTCGTAGAGGAAGAGATAGGTTGTCGCAGACATACTCACGAACCAGTTGGCGGAGATGTAGAAGGTTTTGACTCCCACTCCGTTGACCGATGCTTCTACTGAATATTTCCCGGCCTCCGAGGTCTCGCCCAGATTAATGACAGTCTGGGCGTTCAAAACGGCGGCGGCAAAAAGAGCCGCCGCTGCGACAAATCTCTTCATTCTCAATTGTTAGTCAATCGCTTTTTACGGCTATACAAGTCCTTGTGCGCACATTGCATTGGCAACCTTTATGAATCCAGCGAGGTTGGCGCCTTTTTCGTAGTTGATGGTGCCGTCCTCTTCCGTGCCGTACCTGACACAGGATTCGTGGATGTCCTTCATAATCCTGTGGAGCTGCTGGTCAACTTCCTCGGAAGTCCAATGCACTCTCATAGAGTTCTGAGACATCTCAAGACCTGAGGTCGCGACACCTCCGGCATTGGAAGCCTTTCCCGGGGAATAGAGCATTCCGGCGCCGCGGAGGATGTCGATGGCGTCAGGGGTCGTAGGCATATTCGCACCTTCAGTGACACAGTAACAGCCTCCCGCAACGAGGTTCCTGGCATCCTGCGCTTCGATTTCATTCTGGGTTGCGCAAGGCATCGCTATGTCGCAAGGTACACTCCAAGGACGCTCGTTCTCCATATATTTGACGCCGGCAAAGTTGTCTGCATATTCCTTGATCCTGCCGCGGCGGACGTTCTTGAGTTCCATGATGTACTCCCACTTCTCCTGGTTGATTCCTTCAGGATCATAGATCGAACCGTTGGAGTCGGATAGGGTGACTACCTTCGCTCCGAGTTCCATCGCCTTCCTGGCGGCGTACTGGGCGACGTTGCCTGATCCGGAGATGGCGACTGTCTGTCCCTCGAATGACTTGCCCTTGAGCTCCATCATCTCCTGTGCGAAGTAGCATGCGCCGTAGCCGGTGGCTTCAGGCCTGAGAAGACTTCCGCCCCAGGCAAGGCCCTTTCCGGTCAGAGTGCCGGTGAACTCGTCGCGGATCCTCTTGTAC
>CAYFVE010000152.1:0-3618 GCA_964346605.1 uncultured Muribaculaceae bacterium
TTGTTGTAAGTATTTGAAAATTATAGAAATATTAAATTTTTAACGAACTATTGTATAATAATCGCTTACTAAAATTGAAACATCAATTTAATCTGATAATATGAAAAAAACAATCAAAGTTCTTGCTGCCGCAATAATCGCGCTTGCCGCAGTTGCCTGCTCTTCCGCAGAGAAGATGGCAGAAATGGCAGAAAATGTGGTCGTAAAATGCGACCCGGCAGTACTGGAGTGCATCGCTGGCAACATCGATGCCACAGTTTCCGTAACTTATCCTGAAAATTATTTCCATCCAAAGGCAATCCTTGAGGTTACCCCTGTACTCGTTTATGACGGCGGCGAAGCCAAGATGGCCCCGTTCATGTTCCAGGGAGAAAAGGTAAAAGACAACTACACCGTCGTACCTAAGGCCGGTGGCACAATGTCACAGAAAGTACACTTCGACTATGTTGAAGGAATGGAGCAGTCACACCTTGAACTCCGCGGCGTAGCGAAGTATAAGAAGAAGTCTTTCAAACTTCCTACAAGAAAGGTCGCCGACGGTGTCAACACGACCTATATGCTTGTCAAGTCATCAGGCAATATCCCGATGAAGGCCGACGGCTATGAGGCTATTCTCCAGCAGACCGCCGAAGGACAGATCCTCTACAGGGTAAACTCTGCAGACGTACAGTCAAAGCAGCTCAAGGGACAGTCAATCAAGGACTTCCAGGACGCTCTTGACGAAATCAACAATAACGAGAGAAAGACTCTGGTAGGTACCGAAGTCGTTGCTTACGCTTCCCCTGAAGGTGGCAAGGAACTCAATGCAAAGCTTTCCGACAAGCGTTCACAGACCGCTGACAAGGCTTGGGACAAGATCGTGAAGGGCAAAGAGGTGACCGACCCTGAGGTAAAGAGCATCGGTCAGGACTGGGAAGGCTTCCAGGAGCTTGTTCAGAACTCAAACATCGACGACAAGGACCTTATCCTCCGTGTCCTTTCAATGTACAGCGATCCTGCGGTACGTGAAAGCGAGATCAAGAATATGTCTTCAGTTTACACTGAACTCAAGAACGACATCCTTCCTGAGCTTCGCCGCGCAAGATTCATCGCCAACGTTGAATTCAAGAACTACACTGCTGACGAACTCCTTGATATGGTGGACAACAACAGCGACATCCTCGATGAGCCTGCGCTCCTCCACGCCGCAACCCTCGTAAAGGATATTGACAGCCAGGTCAAGCTCTACAACAAGGCGATCAGCAAGTACGACAGCGACAAGGCAAGATTCAACAAGGGTGTAGCCTACTTCAAGGCAGGCGACCTTCAGAACGCTGCCAAGGCATTCGCAGAGGTTGAGGAGAAGAATGATGAACTCAACAACGCTCTCGGTGTTCTCGCTATGCGCAACGGTGACTACGCTTCCGCTTCAAGCTACTTCAAGAAGGCCGGTTCAGAGGTTGCCAAGAACAACCAGGGAATCATCGACATCCTCAGCGGTGACTATGAGAAGGCTGTTTCCAACCTCAAGGACGCGAAGGGCTGCTGCCACAACACTGTTCTCGCCTATGTCCTCACCAACCAGCTTGACAAGGCCGAGCAGGCCGCCCGTTGCAACGATGCCCCTGTAAACTACCTCAGGGCAATTATCGCCGCGCGTCAGGGCAAGCTCGATCAGGTCAAGACCTATCTTGACAAGGTCGCTGAGCAGAACAAGGCTCTTGCAGAGCGCGCGACAAAGGACGTCGAGTTCGCAGAGTACTACAAGTAATCCGGATTCCCGTTTACGGTATGAAACAGAAGGCCGGCGTACCTTGCACCGGTCTTTTTTTATATCATAAATAAATGATATATTTGTATTTGCTGTAAATCAGCCACAATTGATAACTGATATGTCTAAGAATCATAAAGTGTCGCGAAACTGGCCGAAGAATCTTCTGCAGTGGGGATCTCTTGCCATCCTTGTGTTCTTTCTTTCCGGTCTTGCCGGCAGGATATTCAGCAAAGCCGCAGAAGTGGACCCTGAGGCATACTGCCCGTTCGGAGGGATAGCAGCTCTGGCAACCTATGGAGCAAGGGGATCGCTGCCTTGCAGTATGAACTCCGTACAGATTATGATGGGCATAGTCCTGATCATCGGTGTGATTCTGTTCAGCAAATTGTTCTGCGGTTTCCTATGCCCGATAGGAACGGTCCAGGACCTTATCTTCAGACTTGGGAAGAATCTTGGAATCAAAGGGAGGGGAATCAGGAACGGTTCCGCAGCCGACAAGGCGCTGAGATCAGTCAAGTACATCCTCCTGTTCTGGATCGTGTATATGACAGCGGTTTCCAGCGAATTGTTCTGCAAGAATCTGGATCCGTATTATGCCGTCGCTACAGGCTTCAAGGGAGAGATAACTCTCTGGATGTCGGTCATAACAATCTCCATCGTCGTCATTGGGGCGTTTTTCGCGGACAGATTCTGGTGCCGCTACGTCTGTCCTTTGGGAGCGGCCTCCAACACGTTCAAGTTCTGGATCCGGATAGCTGCGTTGTTCGTGGTTTGGATCATCGTCAACAAATTCGTCAGTGTTCCGTGGTTCGTGCTTCTCGGACTTTTCTGCGTCATAGGTTATCTGCTGGAGATTTTCAGCTGCAAGCCCAAGCTCCAGATATTCCACGTCGTCAAGAACGATGAGTTCTGCAACAGGTGCGGACTCTGTTCCAAGAGCTGTCCTTACGGCATAAATGTCTCGGAATTCGATACAAAGGTTGATCACGTGGACTGCACGTTATGCGGGGAGTGTGTAACGGCCTGCAACCGGGACGCGCTCAGCATTGGTGTGTCCAGAAAGTCCGGAAACGGGTGTTTCCGGAAGATACTTCCTGCTGCGTTGACACTGCTTCTGCTCGTCTTGTGATTCCTTCTCTGAAGCAGTCTGGAGCTCCCTACCATCAGTGACGAATGGGGCGAACCGGTTGAAGTTCAGACGATGGAAGTGCAGAACCTTCGCTCAGTCAAATGCTACAGCAGTTCAATGGCATTCAAGGCAAAGCTTGAAAAAATTGAAGGGACCTGCGGAGTAAAGACTTTTGTCGGAAAACACAGGGTCGTAATCTCATATGATCCGACCGTGACAAGCGAGGAGAAGATTCTGGAAGAAATCTTCGTTCCTTCCAAGTTCAGGGTGAATTCGCCTGACCCGGCCTCCACAGGGCGTGTCAAGGTGGTGACCATCAGGACCGAGAAGATGACGGACAAGATGGACCTCAACTATCTGGGTCTGCGGATGCGCCAGTCGGATAAGAAGATTTTCGGTCTGGAGAGCGAGTATGACTGTCCTCTGATAGTACGTATATTCCTGGATCCCGAAGAGAACATCGACAGGGAATGGTGCAAGGAGATTGTGGAAAGAAAGTCGCTGGAGATGCCTACTGCCGGAGGAGGTGTCAAGGAAACACCTACAAACTTTGCATTCGTCAGGTTGGAAGAGGGAGAATCATTTATCCCGATGCCTGAATATCTGGCAGTGGGTCCAGGCGGTCGGCAAGCAGAAACAGCAGTCCGCACAACAGCAGGCTTGTGACGGTGCGCAGCAGAAGTTTCCGGAATCTGGCCATGAATGATTACGTAAGCGGACGGGCACACACGATAAC
>CAYFVE010000153.1:0-3587 GCA_964346605.1 uncultured Muribaculaceae bacterium
TTTGGCCAAGGCAGGGGGATAATCCATCAGTAGTCCGCTTACAAATCTAAAATAATTTTTTCAAAGTTGCGCATATTTATGCAAAAAAATTGTAAGCAAAAACAGCACAAAAACGTTAAAAGAATGAATTATATCTGATTATTATATTATAAATTAATGACTTAGCTTATTTTTTAGTATGGTTAACATTTTTCACACGTCTAATCATTTTTGATGGCAACCCTTTCAACTCATCGTTTGCAAAATCATCAATCAAAAGCAGTAAATCACGTTTTTAGTGTATTTTATACCAAAAATCAAAATTTTAATTACATTTTATAAAACTTCAATACAAGCACAAAGAAAATAAAAAGCCAAAAAGGCTTCAGCATTGACGTTATGCCCATTTTCAGCACCGTTCCCGTGTTTTGGCAAAAACCAATTTGCAAGCGATGCGGCAGGGGGGCTGAGGGTAAAAACGAACGAGTCCGGCTTTTCACCGGACTCGTCAACCATTGGCGGGACGATGACGTCAAACGTGGTACCTACACGGAATGGACGCCCTCTAAAATGCGAACCCTACTCCTATATGGAAGTCATTGTGGCGCACCTTTTCGTTGTCATTTTTCTTCCAGCATTTAGTCAGGCCAAGGTCATAGCCTGCGCGGAAGGTGACCGCCTGACTGATCGTGGCGGCGATTCCAAAACCCCACTGGGCGTCGAAATTCTTCAGGCCCGGATAGGTGGCACCCTTGCTGAACATATTGCCGGCAAGGCCGAGGTTGAAACGGGGGCCTGTGTAAAGCGCCATCCCGAAAGACGACTCCACAGGAAGGTTGTACTTGAGATTCACAGGAAGACAAAGATAGTTGGCGTGATACGACCTTTCAGGATCATAGACACTCTCGGAATCCGTTGACCCCTCAAGGCCGGACTGGCCATAATGGAGTATGTACACACCAGGTTCAACGGTAAGGCCCTCAAGTTCAGAGAAGGCATAGTCAACGCTGACTCCGAAATAGAAGCCAGGGATGGACCCCTCGATAACCGAAGATCCTTTTTCTCCTCCTAAACTCAGAGTCGTGAATCCGCCTCCGGCAGTCCAAATGGCCCTATCGTCCGACATCTGAGCGAAAACGCTTGTCCCCATGAGCATCAGAGATACTGCAAGCAGGGTTTTAAATGATTTTTTCATACAAATAAATTATAGTTTATCAGAATTATATGCTTTACTTGATTTCATCCAGGCCAAGATCCTTGAATGTACGAGGCGCGGGAACTCCAGGAAGGTCCTTGCGTGACTTCTGGGTCTTGATCTGCTCCAAGGCGGTCTCAATGGCCTTCAGGAGCTGCTGGTCTTCTCCTGAATATTCCTTGACAGGATCATTGTCCAGAAGAATGTCAGGGTCAACGCCATAGTTCTCGACAATCCACTGTCCCGTCTTCGCATCGTAATTGGTGAAGAAAGGAACGCGGACGTCGGTACCGTCCATATATGGAAGCAATCCGCTGATTCCGACAATGCCACCCCACGTCCTAGTACCGATAACGGTTCCGAGGTTGTTGGCCTTGAAACTCCAAGGGAAGAGATCTCCGTCCGAGGCTGAATACTTATTGATCAGAAGGACCTTCGGACCAGTGTGGCTTCCCTCCGGTACGGTTCCAATCATATTGGATCCACGGCTCATTGTGAGTCTGTAAACAACCCTCTGAAGCCTTTCTATGACCATCGGGGAGATGTTTCCGCCTCCATTTTCACGGTCATCGATGATCAGGGCTTCCTTGTCAAGTTGAGGATACCAGTAACGGGCGAACTCGTTGAGGCCTTCCGCACCCATATCCGGAATATATATGTACCCGACCTTGCCGCCGGATTTCTCCTCAACTGTCTTTATGTTTTTCTGCACCCACTCGTAGTGTTCGAGAGGGTACTCGTCCGCCGTCGGCTTGACGACTACCTTGCGCCCGCCTTCAGCCGCAGACTTGTTGACAGTCAGTTCGACCAGCTTGTCAGCCTTTCCAACCAGAAGTTTGTAGATGTTGTCCACATCCTTGAGCGACTGACCGTCAATGGCTGTAATATAGTCGCCTTCATTGATGTCCATTCCCGGCTCCATCATCGGACTGCGGAGCTCCGGACGGTATGTCGCGCCCGAATATATGTGGTCGATCCTGAAGAACCCGCCCTTGCCCTTGCTCAACTTGGCTCCAAGAAGGCCCATAGGAATGCGCTCTGGCTTCGGGTAGTCACCAGGGTTGACATAGGCGTGGCCGCTCGCGAGTTCGGAAATCATCTCACCGATCACATAGTTGAGGTCAAGCCTGGTCTTCACGTAAGGAAGCAGGACCGAATATTTCTCCTTGATTGCCGTCCAGTCACGTCCGTGCATATTCTCTAGATAATAACCGTCCCGGAATGCCCTCCAGACCTCATCAAAGACCTGCGGCCACTCCTGCGAGTAGTCGATCGTAGTGAACATATTGTCCAAGTCAATATCCTCTCCGCCGCCAACCTTCGCTGAAGGGAAACTGACCGCCGTCCATTTGCCTTTGCCGCTAAGGATAGCCTTCTTGTCTCCTGAGCGGTAAATAATCATGCCTTCAGTGCACTGGTCGCTCTTTCCGGTCGCGAAATCGAAAACCTGTGTTCCTCTGCCGTCCCTGTACCAGAGTTTCTTTCCGTCAGAGAATATCACACGGGCACTGCTGACCGGTACCTTGACGACTCTGTCGATGAGTCCTTCCGGATCGACCTTGACCTCGACATCCTTCTTGTCCTTCTTTTCAGCCGGACCGCGTCCTTCCGCCGCAGCATCGTCATCAGTCTCGTCGGAAGACTCGCTGTCCGTCGGAAGAAGAGGGGACGGGGTGTCCTTCGCAAGCATGGCCATATAGAGTCCGGACATATCCGTGTAGGCATAATTCCATTCTATGCGGCTGTAGATCGGACGAAGGTCCCGGTCAGAGGAGAAGAAAAGATATTTCCCGTCAGAGGAAAATGTCGGCTGGCCGGAATCATACCATTTCTCGGTGACGGGATATTCCTTGCCCGTCGAGAGATTATACAGATAGACTACCTCCATCTGGTTCGCGGCAGGACGAGTGTAGGCGAGCCATTTGCCGTCCGGCGAATATTCGGCGCGGATTTCGGATTCAGGTGTCGTCATCACGGTCCTGGCGGACTTTGCGTATGGGTCCAGTTCTACGAGACGGTTCCGGCGGTCCGAATAAAGAATATGCTTGCTGTCCGGACTCCACTGGATGCTTCGAATGTAGGTGTCGTTGTTGCTGGTGACCTGTACGGGCTCGCCGCCCTTCGCAACGTCGTAGATATAGACCTCGGTCTCGCCTGTCTTGTCGCTGATGAAGGCGATGGTCTTGCCGTCCGGGCTCCAGGTTGCGCTGCGCTCGTTCGCTCCGGGAGTCTTGGAAAGGTTCCTTGTAATCCCTTTTCCTACCGGGACATCGAAGAGTTCGCCGCGGGAAGTGATCGCCGCGCGCTTGCCGTCAGGAGAAAGGCTGTAGCTGTTGCGTCCCATTCTGCCGACGTTGGTGTACTCCGGACGGGCATAGACCAAGTCGGAAGAGAGGGTTATGCGGATCTGCTC
>CAYFVE010000154.1:0-3533 GCA_964346605.1 uncultured Muribaculaceae bacterium
GTTTGATTGTTAAACTTTATATAAACCGTCCGGAACTTTTACCGGACACACATGACCACAAATATAAAATTTTAAATATTAAAAAACAATGGATTTAAAACGATTTTTCGTCGTTTTTATTTTAATTATTTTTTAATCAGCGTTTTAGTTACCTTTGTAAATTGAAAAAAACTTTTTCCGAGGCAGATGGCAAAAAAGATAGAATACATAAGCATTAAGGGAGCGAAAGCCCATAACCTCAGAGGTATAGATGTGGACATTCCGCGGAATGAATTCGTCGTCGTCACCGGACTCAGCGGGAGCGGCAAGTCATCCCTAGCGTTCGACACAATCTACGCCGAAGGGCAGAGACGGTATATGGACACCCTCTCGACCTACGCCAAGCACTTTATGGGCGTTCTTGAGAAACCGGAGGTCGAAAGCATTTCCGGGCTAAGTCCGATCATAGCCATCGAACAGAAGACGACGGGAAACAACCCGCGCTCCACGGTAGGCACCATCACTGAAATCTTCGATTTCCTACGTCTGCTCTACGCCAGGGCATCCAGAGCCTACTCCCCCGTGACCGGGAAAGAGATGGTCCGCTACACGGACGAGCAGATAGTAGATCTTATCCTTAAAGAATATAAAGGAAAGAAATGCTACCTTCTCGCACCTCTTGTACGAGGCCGCAAAGGTCATTACCGCGAACTCTTCGACCAGCTGAGGAAAAGGGGCTACACGGAAGCGCGAGTCGATGGAGAAATCCATCCGCTGAGCGAGATTGACGCCCTGGACCGATACAAGGGGCATTTCATTGAACTGGTAGTGGACAAGCTCAAGCCTTCCGAAGGAGACCTGAAGCGAGTGCGCGACTCAGTTATGACCGCTCTTAATCTTGGGAAAGGGTCGGTAGCCTTGCTTGAATACGGGACCGAAAAGCCGCGTCACTACTCCAAGCATCTTGTAGATCCGGATTCCGGACTATCCCTTCAGGAACCAGCTCCACACTCTTTTTCATTCAATTCCCCCGAGGGCTATTGTCCTCATTGCAAGGGACTGGGAATGATCGTTGATGTCAATATGGACACAATTATCCCTGACCGCAGCCTGTCGATAGCCGAAGGAGGGATAGTGCCCCTCGGCAAGGTCAGGGAGACCAGGAAATTCGACATAATCCGCTCAATAGCGAGAAAGTACAGTTTTTCACTGTACGACCCTATCGACACGGTGCCTGAAGAAGCCGTCTCGCACATTATCTTCGGAAGCGACGAACTGTTCAGGATAGGTGACGGCGGTATGTCGGAGATGGTTTCCTTCGGGGGAATCGTCGGTGACATAGATGAGAAGGTCGAGTGTCCGGTCTGCCACGGAAGCCGCCTCAACCAGAACACCAATTGCTTCAGAATAGACGGACGCACCATCACTGAGGTGGCGGCTATGGAGATGACCGAACTCAGGGATTGGTTCCTTCAACTTCCGGAGAAACTGAACGTCAGAGAGCGCGGCATCGCCAGGGACATACTCAAGGAACTGAACGAGAGAGTCCGGTTCATGCTGGATGTCGGACTCGACTATCTTTCTCTGGACAGGCCTACAGCTTCGCTTTCAGGCGGCGAAAGCCAGCGTATCAGACTTGCCACTCAAATAGGCTCCAAACTTGTCAATGTGCTGTATATTCTCGATGAGCCTTCGATAGGACTGCACCAGAGAGACAACCGGAAACTGATAGGTTCCTTGAAGGAACTAAGAGATGAGGGAAACTCCGTGATGGTTGTAGAACACGATCTTGAAACGATGCTTAGCGCCGATTGGCTTGTGGATGTCGGTCCAGGAGCAGGCGAAAAGGGAGGCAAGATCTGTCTGAGCGCCCCCTTGGAGGCCTTGATGGAATACTCTCAGGAAAGCGGCAGACTGCCGGACTCCGTCAGCAAGGAGACCGCAGGACATTGTATATTCGGGAAATCCCTGACTCTTGACTACCTTCAGGGAAGATTCCAGATTCCGGTTCCTGAAATGAGAAGACGCGGAAACGGCCTGACACTCGAACTGCACGGAGCAAGAGGCAACAATCTCAAGAATGTGGACATTTCCTTCCCCCTGGGCTGCTTCATAGGGGTCGCCGGAGTGAGTGGAAGCGGCAAATCGTCTCTTGTCAACGAGACTCTGATGCCTGTCCTGAAAAACAAGTTCTTCCGCGCCAAGCTTCATCCGCTGCCTTACGATTCGATTGAAGGGATAGGGAATATCGATAAGCTGATAGAAATCGACCAGAGCCCTATCGGGCGTTCTCCGCGTTCTAATCCGGCCACTTTCACCGGTGTGTTCAATGACATTCGCAACCTGTTTGAGGACACTCCGGATGCCAAAGTGCGAGGCTTCAAGGCCGGCAGGTTCTCATTCAACGTTCCAGGCGGAAGATGCGAGGCTTGCAACGGTGCCGGAATAAAAGTGATTGAGATGAACTTCCTTCCGTCGGTCAATGTTGTCTGCGACGAATGCCGAGGAAAGCGCTACAAGGAAGATACCCTGGCAGTTCACTACAAGGGGAAAAACATCAATGACGTTCTGGAAATGCCGATTTCGGAAGCCTATGAGTTTTTCAGGCCGATCCCGAAAATCGCGCAGAAACTCAAGGCGCTTGTGGATGTCGGGCTCGGATATGTTCATCTCGGCCAGTCGGCCGTGACTCTTTCCGGCGGCGAAAGCCAGAGGATGAAACTTGCGGCTGAACTGTTCAGGAAGGCGACAGGAAACACCCTGTATATTCTTGACGAGCCGACCACCGGCCTGCATTTCGAAGACATCAAGGTCCTTCTGGAAGTTCTGCAGCAGCTTGTGGACCAGGGGAACACCGTGATAATCATCGAGCATAATCTGGACATACTCAAGTCCGTGGATTATATTTTCGACCTAGGTCCTGATGGAGGCCGCAAAGGCGGTTACATTGTCGCCCAAGGTACCCCGGAAGAAATAGCCGGCGATCCGAAATCGGTCACCGGCCCATATCTCAAGGATGTTCTATAAGACTACCAGGCAAGCGCGGAAGCGCCCAGGATGGCAGCGTCAGATTCTTTGAGCGAAGAGTAAACCAGCTTCACCTTGTCTCTCCACAAAGGAAGGACATTGGCGTTCATCGACTCCAGAATCGGTTCCGTCAGGAATTCCTTGCTCCTGGCAAGTCCTCCGAAGAGCACTATAGCTTCAGGAGATGAAAATGCGATGAAATCAGCGAAAGCCTCACCGAGAAGGGTTCCCGTGTACTGGAAAACTTTTTTAGCAAGAGCGTCACCTTCCTTCGCAGCCTCATAGACATCCTTTGACTTGATCTTGTCAAGGCTTCTGAGAGAAGATGGCTCGTCTGTCATATCCAGCCACTCGCGGGCTGTCCTTGCGACACCTGTGGCTGAACAGTAAGTTTCAAGACATCCTGTCTTTCCGCAGTTGCACTGACGACCGTTGTGACGGACTATGGTAGAGTGGCCGAGTTCGCCTGCGAAACCGTCGTGGCCATAGACAACCTCTCCGTTGATCACTATTCCGCTTCCGACGCC
>CAYFVE010000155.1:0-3530 GCA_964346605.1 uncultured Muribaculaceae bacterium
AAGAAAAGGTACCGCGCGGACAACCTTATAGAGGACTATCTCGGAAAGATCGAAGAAAAGATGAACAAGGAGGTCGAGAAGGGACGCAGGAAATTCGGAGAGGCTTTTGACGAGGCCAAATTCCGGGAGACCAACCCTAACATACTCCGGGAAAAAGCGAAATACGAAGAGGTTCACAATCGCTACGTTGCCGCGGAACAGGCCAACGATCTCAAGGAGTACCGCCAGATCATACTTGACTGCGGTATTGTCTGCCCTATCTCCGGAACGGCCAATTGGACCGATGTCCGCCAGTTCAATCTGATGTTCTCGACCCAGATCAGCAACTCCGGCGAATCCGACGACAAAATCTACCTGCGTCCGGAAACCGCGCAAGGAATATTCGTTGAATATCTCAACGTTCAGAAGACCGGCCGTATGAAGATTCCTTTCGGTATTGCACAGATTGGCAAGGCTTTCAGAAACGAAATCGTCGCACGTCAGTTCATTTTCCGTATGAGGGAGTTCGAGCAGATGGAGATGGAATTCTTCGTTCGCCCCGGAACCGAGATGGAATGGTTCAAGGAGTGGAAGAAGAATCGTATGAACTGGCACGTAAACCTCGGTATGGGTGCAGAGAATTATCGTTTCCACGATCACGAGAAACTCGCGCATTACGCCAATGCCGCAACCGACATCGAGTTCAACTTCCCGTTCGGCTTCAAGGAACTGGAAGGAATCCATTCCCGTACTGACTTCGACCTGGGCAACCACCAGAGACTTTCCGGAAAGAAGATCCAGTACTTTGATCCTGAGACCAACGAGAGCTATGTTCCTTATTGCGTAGAGACTTCCATCGGTGTTGACCGTATGTTCCTCGCCGTCCTGAGCCATTCGTATAAGTCCGAGACGCTTGAGAACGGTGAAACCAGAGTCGTTTTGGGCATTCCTGCCCCTCTTGCGCCTGTTAAAGTCGCTGTGCTCCCTCTAGTCAATAAGGACGGCCTTCCTGAAAAGGCCCAGGAGGTGATGAATGAACTTAAGTTTGATTTCAAATGCCAGTTCGATCCAAAGGATTCTATAGGCAAGCGTTATCGCCGTCAGGACGCGATCGGAACTCCTTTCTGCGTCACGATAGACAACGAGACAATGGATGACAACTGCGTAACCATCCGGGAGAGAGACACGATGGAGCAGAGGAGGGTTCCAATCTCAGAACTCCGCGCCATAATCGACAAGGAGGTCAATATGAATAATCTGCTCCGCAACCTGTAGAGCGAAAGGGGCCGGCCGATTTTTGGGCCGGCCTTTTTTATAAGTTATCACAACATTTGAATATTGGATGGATGCTGTCCTATTTTTTGTTATCTTTGATGTACTGAAATAACTGACATCATTCAATGACAATCCGGGGTACAGGGGTCAAGGGCTTTGCAAAAGGAAGGGCTTTCGTGGTTACAGACCGCGGAGTCAGAAATCCCTTTTCTGATGTGAAGCCTGGAAGTGTGTTGATAACCAAGACGATATCCCTTTCGGATTCAGCGTTGATTGACTTCAGGAATGTGGTTGGTTTGGTCACGGAAGAAGTGGATTCGGATGTTTCTGTTCTTGCCAGCGGCCTGGGGATTCCGGCTATAGTCGGTATAGCGGACTGTACGAAAGAGATTTTCCAAGGTGACAGAATCCTGATCCAGAACCTGGATTTGATTGTCAATCCAGACTTGGAAGCAGTGAATAATTTCGAAAAGATGCGCTCGGAGGCTGATTCCCAGCTCAGCCTTGACTTGCACTAGCCTGCACGTTGCTGCAATGGCATAATCAAATAAAGAGATAAATCCTATAGAAAAAAACCCGCGTGACTTCTCGCCAGACGGGTTTCTGCAAATAACCACTTATTTATGAAATTCACCAGTTAATAAAAGATTTGACTGATGTAAACTATCTCTAATGCTGCAAAGGTAGGCAGAATAGAACACGTCGTCAATAGTAATTTCTTGTGATATTGATGGTAATTTCTTGTGAGAAAAAATTTGGCACAAGCCCTTTGATCCTGTGGTTCCATTGTGTATTGCTGTTTTTTATGTTTTTTTCTGTTTTTGATTCATACCTTGTCTGTAATGATCAGAAACATCGGCATATATTCGGCTGCTTTCGCATTGGCCGATCTGCTATTTCCGAGGACCTGCATCGTCTGTGGCAGGCAGCTGTCGCTTCGCGAGCGGCATCTCTGCATATACTGCCTGTCCGATCTTCCGAGGACATATTTTTCCAGCCAGCCGTGTAATCGGATGGCAGACCGGTTCAATGAACTCATACAAAGGAGCCGGAAAGCCGATGATCAAGGTTATTCTCCTTATGTCCATGCCTCTTCGTTGTTCTATTACAGGTCGGTGAACGGCTACAGAAGAATCACCCAAAGGTTGAAGTACCACGCCGATTTCGCGGCCGGACGCTATTTCGCCGGGATGCTGGGAAGAGAGATTGCATCTTCTTATCTATTTGCTGACGTGGATGCGGTAATTCCTGTTCCTTTGCATTGGACCAGACGCTGGTCGAGAGGCTACAATCAGGCTGAGATTATCGCCAGTACGCTAGCCTCATTTCTTGGGGCTGAATTCAGGAAGGATATTCTTTATCGCTCTCGCAGAACCAGAACACAGACTCACCTTTCCGTCGAAAAAAAGATAAGGAATGTGTCCGGAGCATTCAAGGTCAGGCGGTCTGCACTTCTCGAAGGACTACATCACATCCTTCTGGTAGATGATGTCTTCACTACCGGGGCAACCCTTCATTCCTGCTATTCCGCGCTTGTAAAATGCTGTATTAAAACAACCAGAATATCAATTGTAACTTTGGGGTGCGTTTCTGATTAGAATTTGATAAGCATAAACGTTTTAATTAAAAACTAAAATGTTTTATACATTAACTGGGCGCGGTCAGGTGGGGGTTATTAAAATTGACTAAAATAAAAGGTTATTGTTTATATTTCTGAAAATAAACGATTTAAGAGCGAAAAGCTATAAATAATCATAAAAAATCATAAAAATATTTGCACATTCAAAAAAAAGCTGTACCTTTGCATTCGGGTTGAGCAAGGAAGTTCTTTCCCCCATCAACCTATTGGTTATTAGTTTTAGTGTTATTAATTATGTGGTTAGAGTGAGAGTCCACGCGGGATGCGTCGACGCTCATTTTTTTTGTTTCCCGGTCTGGAGGATGTCTAAATCAGGAATGCCTTGCCGGTGTTACTCCGGGTTTCGCCAAAACACGGGAACGACAGAGAGTAACGAACAGCCCCCCCACAAACGCGAAGGGCCGATTCTTAAACTAGCAGTTCATCGCTCCACAGCAGTGGATGACCTGACCGCTTACATAACTTGACATTTCGCTGGCGAGGAAGAGAGCCACATTAGCGACGTCTTCCGGCGTACCTCCGCGGCGAAGGGGAATGGTCTTTATCCACTGGTCGCGAACGTCTTCAGGAAGAGCGCTTGTCATATCCGAGACGATAAATCCAGGGGCGATGCAGTTGGCTCTGATGCCGCGAGGAC
>CAYFVE010000156.1:0-3529 GCA_964346605.1 uncultured Muribaculaceae bacterium
CAAAAGGTCCGGCTTTTCCTCAAGGGACAGGATCCTGCAAGTGAGCAGTACGGAGCATTCGAGACCATAGAGGAGATAAATCCGGAAATCCTCGCCTGGTTCGATAGCAGTGACCAGGTGGACGTCTGCGGCATCGCCGGCGACTACTGCGTCAAGGAAAGCACCAACAATCTGCTGAATTACGTAGCCCCGGAAAAGGTCACGATGCTCCTCGACTGCATCCGCAGCATCGATGACGGCACCGCCTTGAACGCCTTCATCGCCGAAAAGGGACTCAAGACCCGCTGATCACCCCACCCGCGAATTGATATCTTTTTCGATGTCGGCGTACCACGGTGGGTCACCGGCATCCCAACCAGAGTCGTCAATGTCCCAGAAGAAGAGCCTGGAGGCATCGGTGGAGGTGCTCAAAACCTACGATGGGCTTGAAAGGGCGTCTCTGATGAGGGTCGGGAAGACGGCGATGGTGATGGCAAGGACTATTGGCAAGGCTTCGGGAGATTCATGGCTGAGGATGGTTGCGAAGGCCTTCAAGAGAGTCAACAGCGCCTGCCTGCTTGACTACGGGGAATGTCCGGAGGAGACCAGGGCGGAGATTGAATCCGGGGTCAGAAAGCATCTGATTGAAAGCAATCTGGTTCTCAGGGGCTCTCTCGGCGAAATAGTTACAGATGAGACCTACGGCGAAACATCAAATGACGGGAAGCACGTTTCAGACCTTATCATCATCCTTCCGGATCAGGACATAATCTGCATCCGGGGGACAATCGCCGCCGAAGACGTGGAGCGCACTGTCGGGCGGCTCAAAAGATCATTGCTTTAGTTATGGATATTCCAGAAGATTTCAATCCGGAAGAGCGGGGTGAAAAAGCCCGCGGACTCTTCCTGCAAGGCTACAACTGCTGCCAGGCGGTGATGCTGACATTCGCCGATGTGCTGGAAGCAGGCGACCTCGCGGATTCGAAGACACTCGCCGTCATCGGATCGGGATTCGGTGGCGGAATGGCCCGGATGAGGGAGGTATGCGGCAGCTTCAGCGGCTGCGTGATGATGGCTGGTTTCATCTCCCCCGCCGATGACATCGCGAAAGAGAAAAGGACTGCGAACTATGCTCTGGTGCAGCAGATGGCGGAGGAATTCAAGTCGGTGAACGGCGGAAGCATTGTCTGCGGCGAACTTCTTGGCCTCAAGAAAAGGGTCGCGGAAAGTCCGGAGCCGTCCGACAGGACTCCTGAATATTACTCCAAACGTCCCTGCCCGGAGATAATCCGGAACGCAGCAATCATCGTCGCAAAGAAGCTATTGGATTCCCGGTCAACCGGGGAATGACGCTTTCCGGTCATACACGATCCGACCGGGCATCCGGTTCTTTTTCAAAACCAATGAGCGGTTGATGCACGGAGGCAGTTCCTCCTTATAGTGAGTGACCATTATCAGGGTCTTGTTGCGGCGCTCGCAGAAAGCGCCGATAACATCTTGCACAAGGGCGCGATTCCTCATATCAAGACCGTGCAGGGGCTCATCCAGAATCAACAGTTCAGGATCGCGCACGAATGCGCGTGCAACCAGAACCATACGCTGTTCTCCGCTTGAAACCTTCAGGAATGTCCTGTCTGCGATTCCCTCGATGCCAAACACCTTCATCCAGAAGCGGCACTTGTCATAGTCTTCCTCCTTCGGCTTTATATAAAGTCCGGAATAATCCATCAATCCGCTGGCCACTATCCTGATGCAGGGTTTGTCCTCCCGATAAGCCCGATGCATTTCAGGAGAGACATACCCGATGTGCTTTTTTATATCCCAGATGCTCTCCCCTGTGCCCCGCTTCATTCCGAAGAGCGAGATGTCGCAGGCGTAACTTTGAGGATTGTCCGCGCAGACAAGGCTCAGAAGAGTAGATTTCCCCGAACCGTTCGAACCGCTCAAAGCCCAGCGCTCCCCGTTTTCCACGGTCCAGTCAAGTTCCTTGAGAATCGTCCTGTCGCCGTAGCGGATGCTGACCTTGTTCATCTTCACCACCTCCGCAGCGGAATATTCAGTGTCTGAATACGGGAGGCCGGCTATCGCTTCGCGCATCTCATCGGAAAGCACTGAAGCAGGACGCGGCTCGCGCGAGGCAAGATATTCGGAAAGAGTCATTTTGGGGCCGACCAGCATATCCTTCACCTCATAGACGTGGGTTATGAAACTCGGAATCTCGTCCGTCTTGCTCAGGACGAGGATGACGCATACCTTACCTTCCCCGGCTATTTCCGCAAGCCTGTCCTTGAAGACTTCGCGCGACGGAGCGTCCAGACCGATGAAAGGGTTGTCCAGGATCATCACCCTCGGGGTGGATTCCATCGCCTGAGCCAGTTTGTATTTCCTCAACTCACCGCTGGAGAAGAGCAGTGTCGGATTGCTGTCATCAATCATCTGTCGGTTCCAGCGCTGCTGGTGGAAATACTCCTTGTCATTATCTCCGCCGTAGGAGTCACGGAAAGTGATGTACTTGATGTTTTCGCTGGCCAACTTCTTTCCGCTCGGATAAAAATCATACTCAGGGTCGCGCATCAGGAGAGGATGACGTCCGATGAGTATGTCCACAAGCATCGACTTCCCACCTCCGTTCGGACCGACTATGGCAAGATGTTCACCGGCACAGAACTCGAAATCAACAGGCGCTTTCATCCTCCATTCAGGCATACGGACAATACCCTTCTCTATCTTGATTAACTTCTGCATAGTCTTGGAATCATAACGAACACAAATATAGGATTTATCGGGGGAAAACCGGACACGGTTTCTCCCACTACGTCTCCGTGATTTCGAAAATATTTCCTCAAATAAGAAACTTTGCCTTATTTTTGCAGGAAGAAACGGAAACAGCTTATTTTTTAATGGAATTCAATTCTGTAAACAGAATGCTCGTCGAGAGCATCAGGAAAAACTGGGAAAGGCCGGCCCTTTCGAATTTTAAAGGCATTACCCTGAATTACAGGGACGTTGCCAGAAGAATCGCCAAGATTCACATTGCATTTGAACAAATCGGACTCAACAGAGGCGACAAGGTCGCCCTCTGCTCCCGCAACCAGGCCAACTGGGGCGTATGCTTCCTGGCCACTCTCACATATGGCGCCGTGCCTGTGCCGATTCTGCACGAGTTCAAGGCCGGCAATATCCATTATCTAGTAAATCACTCTGAAGCCAAGGTCCTTTTCGTGGACGAGGCCACTTTCGAAGGACTGCTCCCTGAAGAGATGCCCGGAGTGCAGATCATCGTGAATATGGGTACACTGAGATTTCTTTTTGCCCAGACTGATGAACTTATGCAGATTCGGGACCACCTCAACGAGAGTTTCGGAAGGATGTTCCCTGATTCATTCAATCCGGAAAACCTCACCTACTACGAGGACAGCGCCGATGAGTTGGCCATAATCAACTACACCTCAGGAACTTCCGGTTTCTCAAAGGGTGTAATAATTCCTTATAGGGAGATATATTCAAACATTCTCTTCGCGCAGAAGAAAGCTTTCCCGAATATGGGAAA
>CAYFVE010000157.1:0-3471 GCA_964346605.1 uncultured Muribaculaceae bacterium
AGCCACGTGGCGTTCAAGACCGGAGCCCTTATCTCGAATGCCGTTTACCCTGCCTGGCATCCGACAGAGAATCTGATAGCATCTGCAGTCAATTCCACCGCTCAGGTCTTCTTCTCTCAGGACAGGCAGAAAATAGAGGTCTTTGACAAGGCTTCAGACTTGATCCTCTACGATTTGGATGATGATTCTGTCAGCTACATTGTCCACGACTCACTCAGTTATGAGACGTTCCCTTACTGGGCTCAAAACGGAAATACTCTGTATTACGCCAATGCGTACCTTCCAGATTTCAGCGCCTCCCCATCGACTGATGCTACAATGATTACCGACCGGATACGTTACAGCATCAAGGCTGTCGATTTTGATCCTGAGACACGTTCTTTTTCAGAACCCAGAACAATTTTTCAACGCTCCTGCGGACAGTCTGAGCGCAGTGACTCCTCGTCCTTCTCCGGACGGAAGATATTTGCTCAGTGCTGTCGGAAACTATGGCTCTTTCCACGTATGGCACGAATCCGGAGATCTTTATCTTACGGACCTTGCGACCGGTGTGACACGTCCTCTTGAGGAGGTGAATTCCCCTTTGTCCGAAAGTTTCAAGTCCTGGTCTTCGAATTCACGCTGGATCGTCTTCACATCAAGGCGCGACGACGGATCCTACACAAGGCTTTATTTCTCGTATTTCGACAGGGATGGGAGGGCCCGAAAGCCTTTCCTGATGCCCCAAAAGGATCCCGGACAAAACAGGAGGCTGTTCAAGTCTTACAATGTTCCGGAATTCACAGTAGATGAGTTGCGGATGAGTCCGAAAGAAGTCGAAAGGATTGTTCTCTCCGCTCCTGTTCAGGTCACAAAAAAATAATTCTTAAATTTGTGGAATAAACACTGAAAAAATGAAAATATCCAGACTGGCGGTGCTCTTGGTGTGTGCTGCTTTTTCCCTCTCCCTATCCGGCAAGGCCTTTGCCTGGGGCAACCCTTATCTTCCGTTTTATGAGCATATCCCTGACGGGGAGCCGCGTGTGTTCGAAGACCCTGACAATCCGGGCAAATACCGTGTATATATCATCGGTTCCCACGATGTGCGTTTCGACAGTTACTGCGGGCCGGACATCAGGCAGTGGTCAGCCCCGATCGAGGACCTGACCCGGTGGACTGACGAAGGGTCGATATTCACATATCCTGTCGATGGACAGTGGGACGTGATGTACGCCCCGGATCTTGTCGAGGTCAACAGGCCTGACGGCACCAGGGAGTACTATCTCTATCCTAACTGCCGCGGCAGGAACAGAGGGGCCGTCGTCTGCAAATCCGACCGTCCTGACGGCCCTTTCAAGGCCATCAACGTGACTGAGGATGGCCGGAGCGCTCTGCCCGGGAGCATAATAGGCTATGATCCCGCCGTCTTTATCGACCCTGTGACTGATCCTTCCGATCCTGACTTCAAATATGGGTTCCGAGCCTATGCTTACTGGGGATTCGGGCAGTCCAGCGCCGCCCAGCTTGACCAGACCACGATGTGGTCGCTTCGTCCCGGTACCGAAATCATCCACAATTTCCTTCCGGGGATGCAGCGTCCGCCGCGTCCCGGCCAGCCTGAGATGCCTAAGCCAGAGTACAAATATGTCTATCCAGGCGAGGACCTTGATATATTCAACTTCTTCGAGGCTTCTTCAATACGAAAGGTCGGGAACAAGTATGTTTCTGTCTATAGCGGATATTCCGGCCCTGAATATGGTATGGAATTCTGCAATGCTACGCTTCGCTATGCCTATGCCGATACCCCTCTCGGGCCTTGGAAGAACGGTGGTGTCCTAGTCGATGCGCGCGGTCCGGTTGTCAATGAGGACGGGACCGCTATTGTTGGTGGATATTCAAACCACAACACCCACGGTTCATTGCAGAAGGTCGGCGACCAGTGGTATGTCTTTTACCACCGCTGCCCTAGGGGTTACGGCTTCGCCCGCCAGTCGATGGTCGCTCCTGTCCACATCAATGCCGATGAGGCTTCTGTGGCTGACGGAGGCAGAATCGTGATAAGAGGGTTCGACCCGTATTCTGATGACAGTACATGGACAGCCAAGGCCGGCAACGGTATGGAATACACCGGCGCCGAAGTCACTTCCGAGGGATTCCAGATCTATGGACTCCCTCCATACCAGTACTATTCCGCAGGCTACGCCTGTTATCTTTCCGACAAGAGCATCCAGTCCGACACTTGGGAAATCTGGAACAACGACATGCCTCTGGTCGATGCTAAGAGCGGGGACGTGATTGGTTACAAATACTTCGGTTTCGGAGGACTTGATAAGGCATCAAAGGGAGTGAAGCCTTTCAAAGGCACCGGAAAACGCAACAGGACGGCATTCAACCTCTTTCTTGCATCAAAGACAGAGACATCGTTCAAGGTCAATGTGTGGATGGACGGACCTGTGGACAATGATGTCTGGAAGGGTATAAAACTAGGAGAGATCATCGTTCCCGCCGGATCTGCGGGTAATGTCAGGCGCTATGTCCTGGACGTTGCCGGAATCGTGGACGGAATAGGCGGGAAACATTCGATCTTCCTCGTGCCCGAAGGTGGTGAAGGTCCTCTGTGCGACATCTCCGGTCTCGGTTTCAGTTCAAGGAAGGACAAGATCGACCGTCCGGTAACACCAAAGGTTGACATTAAAGTCAACGGCATGAGCATTGACCTGCCGGAATTCCCGACCAGATCGACCGATAGCAACGGTATTACAGGATATAACCTCTACGATGTTGACTGTGCAGTCTCCGGGACTCCGGTTGTCACGGCATCCTGCGACAATAAAGCCGTGAAGACAAGCGTCACCACGGCTTCGGATTCAGAGGTTTCTGTCAATTGTGACTACAACGGAGTGGTAAAGACTTACCGTCTGCACTTCAAGTAACATTCATACTAGTCTTCGATTTGAGGCTTCATTCCGCAACCTTTCGGAAATTCATCGATCAGGTTGTACGAATAAGCCTCTTCTTTTGTAACGGGGGTCTTGGTCCAGTCGATCTCTCCCTCATGGCCGGCGTAGTCGCAGATCCGGACGGCACAGAGGTACCCGTCATCGTCACGGGTGTATGCGCTGCAGCCGGACATACAGCTGCGGTTGCGCTCTTCCTGCCCTTGCTTCGAGACGATATGGCACCATTCGATTACACAGGTCCTTCCGTCGTCTATGATTGTCTCATAACGCATTCCGACGCAGGCTGGGATATAGGTCGCAAGGTGGTGGCCGAAATTGTGGGCTTCCTCCGACATTTCCTCCCTGGAACGGATTTTTGAATTCGCCGGATCATATCCGCCTATTATGCAGTCGTCGGAAAAAGCAGCGTGTATTTTCTCCGGGTTGCAGTAGGGAGCGTGATGGAGCGCCTCGTAGTAGGCGCGCATGGCTCCTGTCAGAAGGCCCGGATCTCCCATCTCGTAATGTGCCGGTTTGAAGATGGGCTTTCGAT
>CAYFVE010000158.1:0-2251 GCA_964346605.1 uncultured Muribaculaceae bacterium
GGATATGGAAACCGTCCGCAGCGCTGTAAAGAGGGCGCAGGTCTTCAGGGCCGCGACCCCGTCGTTTATGGATTCCTTCGACATCACAGCCTATTCCGGATTTTCGATGTACCTACCCGCCAACGGCGGAACGGCTTTGAATCTGATGTACAAATTCGAACCGTGGCAGCAGGCTACGGAACTGATCAAATAAGAGGTTTCCCTTTTGCATATTCAGGAATTGTTCCTATCTTTGCCGCGCAGTTATAAAGCATTATGCTTTTGGTGCAATGGGGTTCCGGCCGGTCCGGAACTGAGTAACACTTTTTAAAAATACAAGAATGAAGCATTTTGAAATCAACGGAACAGTCCGTGAAGTCGGCAACAAGGCCGTAATCAAAGCGTTCCGCAAGCAGGGTCTCGTTCCTTGCAACCTCTATGGACAGGGAATCGAAAACGTACTTTTCACAGTAACCGACAGAGACCTTCAGGGCATCACCAACACCCCTGCATCCTACATCATCGACATCAAGCTTGACAACGGCAAGGCCTACACAGCGATCGTTCACGAGCTCCAGTTCCACCCTGTCAAGGACAACTGCCTCCACGCTGATTTCCTCGTCGTTTCAGAAGACAAGCCTATCACCATCAAGGTCCCTGTAGTTGTCAGCGGACACCCTGTCGGAGTACAGAAGGGCGGAAAGTTCGTTCTCGTGTCCAGGGAACTCCGCATCAGCGCTCTTATGAAGGATCTTCCTGACACCCTCAACCTCGACGTTACAAAACTCGACATCGACAAGAGGATTGTCGCAGGTGACATCAAGGTGGAAAATGTCAACGTGGTTTCTCCTAAGGGAACAATCGTCTGCACAGTCAAGTCAACTCGCCAGATGGCATCCCAGATCGCCAATGAAGAGGATATGGAAGGCACTGAGGCTCCTGCTGAGGGATCGGCAGAGTAATCAGACCATAGAAGAGGAGCCTGGTATGAACTATCTTGTCGCAGGATTGGGAAACATCGGCGCGGAGTACGCTTCTACCAGACACAATATGGGTTTTATGGTGTTGGATGCCTGGGCACAGGCATCCAATGCTGTTTTCAATACCGAGCGATACGGTGACGTGGCGACAGTATCGTTCAAAGGGAGGAAGTTCTACCTTCTCAAGCCTTCCACCTATATGAATCTCAGCGGCAATGCCGTCAGATATTGGGTTGACAAACTGAAACTGCCCCTTGAGAATCTGGTGGTGATCTGCGATGACCTGAACATTCCATTCGGAACAATCAGGATGCGTAAGAATGGGAGCGACGGTGGTCATAACGGACTGAAGAGCATTCAGGCTTGCCTGGAGACAACAGACTGGGCCAGAATCAGAATCGGCATCGGCAACGGCTTTTCACGTGGTGGGCAGGTCGATTACGTGATAGGCAACCTGAACGAGGATGAGAAGTCTGCAGTCCCGGAGATTTGCGACAAGGTTATAGAAGGGATAAGGAATTTCTCCACAATCGGTCCGGAAAGGGCGATGAATCTCCTTAACACACGCCCGAAAAAAGTGGATAAAGAACTGTAAAACACCCCAAAAAACGGTTTTTTTGGGGTTTTTATTTGTTTTGTTCAATTTTTTACATAAATTGCACAACGATTAGAGTTGTCTTAGAAGCAATTAACAACAATTAATAGTTCACTATTCACTAAAAAATTTTAAAAATGGAAAAGCTTGTTGCACAAATCAAAGCTGAGATGAAGGCTTTCGAAGAGAACGCTGATGCTCAGGTAGAAAAAGGAAACAAGGCTGCTGGCGCACGCGCACGCAAGGCTGCCCTTGACCTGATGAAGGACCTTAAGGAGTTCAGAAAGGTTTCCGTAGCTGAAGCAAAGAAGTAATCAGCTGCTTTTTTCTTTTATGACATGACGGTTGCTCAAGAAAAAAGAGCGGCCGTTTTTTGTACTCCAGGCACCGGTCTGTCGCTTTCGACACCCTGTTTTTCAAAAAAAGCAAGTTTTTCGAAAAAATGTATTATGTGTGCAACGTTTCTGATTGAATGTGCATCTATGTTATAGGTTTAGGTTTTAGTACACGTCTAGAGGCCTGGGACGCGTGATGCGGTCCGGGTCTCTAATATTTTTATGTCCACACTACCGATTTTGCTCTCTCAGGAAAAATTACTAAATATGCATTCCAATTCAATCGGACGAATGCTAAGAAAAACATCAGCAATTCTATTCGCCCTGGCGGCTATCTCGACAGGAGTTCTGGCTTCCCCTGC
>CAYFVE010000158.1:2261-3434 GCA_964346605.1 uncultured Muribaculaceae bacterium
GGCACCTCCTTTATGGCCACTCTGAAAGGCGATGAGTACGGACACATCCTGACTACAAGCGACGGTTGCGCGGTGGTCAGGAATGCTGAAGGTTTCTACGAATACGCTTATTTCAATTCAGACGGTTCCAAGGAACCTACAGGTTACAAGGCCGGAACCAAGGCTCCGGTCCTGGTCCTTAACGAGAGCAGGAACATACCGTACAGGACGCTCCTTTCAAGTGCCAGAACGGCCCGGCCGCGCGTCACGGAAGGTATGGGAGTCCTCAGGCCGATGACCAGAAGCGGACCCGTCCGAAAGAACTGCATTGTGCTTCCAGTCCAGTTCAAGGATGTCAAATTCCAGTCCGAAGACAGGAGAAGCGACTTTGACAATCTAATCAACAACGGCCCGAACAGCGCTCTGGCGTACTTCAACGACCAGTTCAGGGGTCAATACGAATTCAACTTCACAATCGGCCCCGTTGTCACGGTCTCAAGGGATATTTCATACTACGGAAAGGACTTGGCGGATCGGCCTGGTCAGGATTCCAACGCCCAGGAACTTGTGGAAGAAGCCCGCAGGCTGGCCGACCCTTTTGTGGATTTCTCATTGTTTGACGACGACAATGACGGCTACGTGGACAACGTTTTCCTTTTCGTCGCCGGCAAAGATCAGGCGGAAGGAGCCGGAGAAGATTTCATCTGGCCTCACCAGTGGTCTGTCTTCAATTATCTTGTCCTCGATGGTGTGAGGATATACGACTATGCGATGTCCACGGAACTCGCGGTCACCAGTCAGAAGAGCAACGGCCAGCTGGTCTGGGGGCTCGCAAGCATAGGCACATTCTGCCACGAGTACAGCCACGTCCTGGGCCTTTTCGATTTCTATGACACTGATGGAGAAGGCAGCGGAGGAATCGCGAACGGATTATGGGGAACGACAGGAATTATGGATTCCGGCTGCTACAACAACGGCGGAAAGACTCCTCCGGCCTACAGCGCCGCAGACCTGGAACTGCTTGGAATCGGCGAAAGGGAGTTGATGAAGACTGGTACCTACGTTCTTGAACCGGTCACTGAGAACCGACGCTACCTTGTTCTTGAAAATCCGAACGACTCGCTGGAATTCTTCCTTTTCGAATGTAGGGAACAGACTGGATGGGACAAGTACATAGGCGGAAGCGGTCTCGCG
>CAYFVE010000159.1:0-2942 GCA_964346605.1 uncultured Muribaculaceae bacterium
TTGTTGTAAGTATTTGAAAATTATAGAAATATTAAATTTTTAACGAACTATTGATATGAAAAGATTTGTCATTTTAGCGGCTGTCGCCGCATTGATGTCCGGATGCGGTTCCGGAAGTGACGTTAAGATCAAGACTTCTGATGGTATTCTTGTCATCACTCCGATGACAGACAATGCCGTTCGCATTCAGATGAAGGGGAAACCCACCCATTCGGTTGAAGAGTTGATATTCACCGAAAAAGTTGAATCTCCAAAGTTCTCAAAGCGGGAGGACAATGCCTCCATCATAATCTCCACGGAGAAGATGAAGGTTGTTTTCGACAAGGCTGACGAGTCTCTTTGTTTTTTTGACGCCGGAGGTAAAGAGCTTATGCGTGAGAAACCGGGAAGCCGGCTTCTGAAGGAATCCAGCATAATGGGTGATCCCACATACACTGCCAGACAGTCTTTCGTGATGCAGCCGGGTGACCATCAATTCGGGACCGGACAGTTTCAGGACGGTCAGCTCGATGTCTTCGGACTTTCCAGACGACTGACCCAGAACAACACCCAGATTGTCTCGCCGATGATAATCTCAAGCAAGGGATATGGAATCCTCTGGCACAACTATGGCCGCACTGATTTCAACCCGGCGGAGAAGATGTTCACAATCAATGAGACCGCAGCCGGCCAGGAGGCAAAACCGTTGATCGTCAACGGCCGCATTTTGCCTCCCGCTAAGAAGTACGCTGGTGAATTTTCAGTGCCGGAAAATGGCCGGTACTCCCTTCTTTTATGTGTCGGCAAGGCTGCGACAAGGGGAGGCCACAGGCTTTCCGTCGATGGGACCGATCTGATCAATGATGACAATTCATGGGTGCCCACGGTTTCGGTTTTCGCTGACTTGACCGCCGGTGCACATAAGGTCGAGGTGACCGGGTCGAATGATCCTTCCGTCGAACTATATGTCCGGAAAGTTGATGAGACCACTACATTCTTTTCCCCTGTTTCACAGAATCTGGACTACACCGTGTTCGGCGGTTCGCCGGACGACATCATCGCGTCATACAGAAAGCTCACCGGACCTGTTCCACAGATGCCGGAATGGGCGTTCGGATTCATCGAATGCCGTGAGAGATATGACAGCCAGGCCGAACTCCTTGAGAACGCCAACGGTTTCAAGGAAAGGAATATCCCAGTGGATCTGCTTGTCCAGGATTGGAAATGGTGGGGCGACACGGGGTGGAATTCGATGGTTTTCGACAAGTCAAGATACCCGGACCCAAAGGGAATGGTCGACAGCGTCCATGATCTTGGCTATAAGATTATGATTTCTGTCTGGTCCAGGGTGGAGCACGGCACCGCACTGGGCGACAGCCTTGAAAGGAAAGGTTATTATATTCCCGGCACGGAATGGATAGACTATTTTGACCCGAATGCCGCACAGTATTATTGGGAGAACTTCAGGGACAGTATGGTTGTCCTGGGATTCGACGGATGGTGGTTTGATGCTACTGAGCCTGATAACGACTATGAATTGCTTGACCGCCGTGTCGCTGACAACACTATCCCCGGAGCAGTATATCGGAATGTCTATCCACTCTTTGCCAACCGAGCTATGAATAATGGCTTCAAACAGTTTTATTTACCCGGAAAGATGCCTGTGGTGCTGACCAGAAGCGCATTCGCGGGCGCTCAACGCTACGGAGTCATAACCTGGTCCGGAGACGTCAGCTGGACCTGGGACTCTTTCCGCAGACAGATCATAGGCGGTTTGGGCCAACAATCGGCCGGTCTTCCTTGGTGGACCTATGACGCGGGTGGATTCTCACGTCCTGCCGACCAATACACAGATTCCGGCTATCAGGAGGCAATGCTTCGATGGATAGAGACAGCTGTCTTCCTTCCTTTTATGCGGGTTCACGGGATGAGCAGCAACACGGAGCCGTGGAATTACAGTGAGGCAACCAACCGCATTTACGTTGAGAACATCAAGCTCCGCTACAAACTCCGTCCTTACATCAAGGAGGTGGCCAGAAGAGTGTCGGAAGAAGGCTACACGATGATGCGGCCTCTTGTCTTCGATTTCTCTTCCGATGAGGAGGCGCTCAAGCAGAAGACTGAATATATGTTCGGCCCAGACTATCTTGTCTGCCCTGTGACGGAACCCGGAGTCAGCATATGGAGGGTTTATCTTCCGGTCAATGAAGGCGGATGGCAGAGTTTCGACGGGAATGAGCGCTATGACGGCGGGCAGTATGTGGAAGTTCCGGTCACGATTGAGGCGATTCCTGTTTTCAGGAGACTTTAAAAAACGTTATATTGCGGTATCAAAGTACAAAACTGTTCTGAAAATGAAAAAAGCATTTCTATTGGCAGCGGTGCTTCTGTTCTTCGCCGGATGTGCGGAGGATCCAGAGGCAGCCCTTGACAAACAGGTTGACGCGCTCTATGAAAGGTTGAGCGTAGAGGATCGCGCGGCTCAATTGTTCGGAATATACCCGAGCGAACTGATGGTTGACGGGAAATTCTCAATCGAGAAATGCCGCGAGGTGATCCCTTTCGGTGCGGGCCATATCTGTCAGATTTCAAGTTCTCTGGAGTATGATGCCGACCAGCTGAGGGCTTTGATTGCCGATATTCAGGACTATATGGTCAACGAGACTCCTGCAGGCATCCCCGCGGTCATCCACGATGAATGCATCACCGGAGTGACCGCAAAGGGAGCCACGATATATCCTCAACAGATCGGAGTCGCCTGCTCCTGGGATCCGGATCTCCTGAAGAGAAAGACGATGGAGACCGCTTCCTCCATGAGAGCTTTGGGAGAGCAATATGCCCTTTCTCCTATGATTGACATCATCCGCGACCCTCATTGGTCCAGGATTGAGGAATCATACGGAGAGGACGGTTACCTCACGGCCGCAATGGGAACCGCATTCGTGGACGGACTGCAGACAAGG
>CAYFVE010000159.1:3012-3323 GCA_964346605.1 uncultured Muribaculaceae bacterium
CATTTCCTGGGCTACGGTGGAGGATCTGGACTGAGTATGAAAGAAATCTACGAAGAAGTCCTGTTCCCTCACGAAGCGATCATCCGTAAGGCCGGAACAAAGAGCATAATGACCTGTTACGACAAATTCCGCTCTGGATATGCGGTCTGCAGCGACACGCTTCTCAACGTTATCCTCAGAGGCTATCTTGGCTATGACGGAATCGTTGTCAGTGACTACGGTGCAGTCCAGCAGGGGAGCCGTGACCGCAGCCCTGAGTTCCTCAAGCAGTGCGCCGTCGATGCCGGCATTGATGTGCTCCAGCCGCCCAG
>CAYFVE010000160.1:0-3297 GCA_964346605.1 uncultured Muribaculaceae bacterium
CATCGACTATCTCAAGAAATACAAAGGCAAGGACGCGATCCTTTCTGCCCGCGCCACAGGCTGCATCGGGGATGCGTACGTAGGCCTTGAGAAATACAATGAAGCCCTCTCCTACTTCGAGAAGGCCGCCGGGACCGCTGACAATATCTTCGCTGCCACCTACCTTCTAAAGGCAGGCGTTGTCTGCGAGGAACTCGGCAACAACGGAAAAGCTCTCGGCTTCTACAATAAAATCAAGGATCAGTATCCTCAGTCAATGGAAGGATACGACATTGACAAGTACATCACACGAATCGAGAGTCAGGAGAAATAAGTATGGGAAGAGCATTCGAATTCAGGAAGGAAAGAAAAATGAAGAGGTGGGGTCATATGGCCAAGACCTTCACCAAAATCGGAAAAGAAATCACAATCGCTGTTAAGCAGGGTGGTCCTGATGTGACTGGCAACTCCCGCCTCCGCGCGCTTCTTGCAGAGGCCAGAAGTGAGAATATGCCTAAGGACAACGTCGAGAGGGCGATTAAAAAGGCTCTTGAGAAGGACCAGGGAGACTACAAGGAGGTGGTCTTCGAAGGCTACGGCCCTTACGGAATAGCCTACCTTGTTGAGACTGCGACAGACAACAACACCCGTACGGTCGCGAATGTCCGCAGTTATTTCACAAAATGCGGCGGATCGCTCGGGACCAGCGGCAGTGTTTCCTTTATGTTCGACCACAAGTGCATTTTCCGCATCAAGGACCAGGAAGGACTCGACATAGATGAACTCCAGCTTATGCTCTGCGACTGCGACGACGATCCAGAGGTGTTCGTGGAGGAGCAGGTGGACGAGGAGGACAACGTGACAAGGAACGTGGTCATCTACGGCGCCTACACTTCTTACGGAGCCATCCAGAAGTTCATAGAGGACAACGGCTACGAACTGGTCTCCGGAGGCTTTGACCAGCTTCCGAACGTCGAACTCAAGGAGGTTACTCCTGAGCAGAGAGAGACACTTGACAAACTCACCGGACTCCTTGAGGATGATGAGGATGTCACTGCCGTTTACACCACGATTAAACCCGCCGAAGAGTAAGTTCTAAGGCCTGAAGAAAAAAATGAGGCTGCTGCGACCGCAACAGCCTTTTTTTTTTGACAAAACTTTGGTAAGTTTGTCATTTGTATATTAACGAATAACCCAGGAATTTATATGAGTATCCAGCAGGAAAACATTGCGAAACTGGTCGAACGCAGAGCGGCAGCCAGGTTGGGCGGTGGTCAGAAAAGGATTGACGCTCAGCACCAGAAGGGCAAATTGACAGCCAGGGAAAGACTGGCGCTTCTTCTCGACGATGGCAGTTTCGAGGAATTTGATATGTTCGTCCAGCATCGCTGCACGAATTTCGGAATGGAAAAGCAGCACTTTGACGGAGACGGAGTCGTGACCGGTATGGGAACGATTGACGGCAGACTCGTCTATGTCGCAGCCCAGGACTTCACGGTTTCAGGAGGATCCCTTTCCAAGACAATGTCTGAAAAGATCTGCAAGGTTCAGGATCTTGCTACCAGGAACGGCGCTCCTTTCATCTGCCTCAACGACTCCGGAGGAGCCAGGATCCAGGAGGGAGTAGATTCCCTCGCCGGCTACGGGGAAATTTTCGAAAGGAATATCCTTGCTTCCGGTGTCATTCCGCAGATTTCAGGCATCTTCGGTCCTTGCGCGGGAGGCGCGGTATATTCCCCTGCCCTCACCGACTTCACTGTGATGGTCAAGAACACCTCCTATATGTTCCTCACAGGACCTGCGGTCGTGAAGAGCGTATTAGGTGAGGACGTCTCTCAGGAAGAACTCGGAGGCGCAAGCGTGCACGCCACCAAGAGCGGCGTCGCTCATTTCGCGGCCGAAAACGAGCAGGAAGGCATCGCCACGATCAAGGAACTGCTGGGATTCCTTCCACAGAACAACATGGAAGAAGCGCCGAGGGTTGCTACCGAAGACCCTGCCGGCAGGGTGGATGACTTCCTCAACGAGATCATTCCTGACAGCCCGAACACCCCCTACGATATGTACAGGGTGATTTCCGCTATTGTGGATGACGGCAGATTCCTGGAAATCCATAAGGACTTCGCAAAGAACATAATCGTCGGTTTCGCACATCTTGGAGGCCGCAGCGTCGGTATCGTAGCCAACCAGCCGAAGACACTGGCCGGCGTGCTTGACATAAACGCGTCCCGGAAAGGCGCTCGCTTCGTCCGGTTCTGCGATGCCTTCAATATTCCTATAGTGTCGCTCGTTGATGTGCCGGGCTTCCTTCCGGGAACCCAGCAAGAGTACGGAGCTGTCATCACCAACGGCGCGAAACTTCTGTACGCCTATGGCGAAGCGACCGTCCCGAAGGTGACCGTGGAACTCCGCAAAAGTTACGGAGGCTCCTATATCGTCATGAGCAGCAAGCATCTGCGTGCGGACCTTGTCTATGCCTGGCCTTCCGCACAAATTGCGGTTATGGGTGCTGACGGAGCAGTCAACGTGCTTTATGCCAAGGACATCAAGGCCACGGAAGACCCTGCCGAGCAGAACAGGATCCGAGGCGAAAAGAAGGCTGAGTACGAAGAACTCTTCAACAACCCATACCAGGCTGCCCAGAAAGGCTACATAGACGATGTAATCGAACCTCGCAACACACGCTTCCGCGTCATAAGGGCTCTAGAGCAACTGTCCGGAAAGAAACAGGCGATGCCTGCAAAGAAACACGACAACCTTCCTCTTTAAGAATGATGAGAAGCACAGGATTATTCATTCTCACCATACTTTCGCTGCTGGTTGCAGCCGGGGCGGCCGCTCAGAATCCCGCGGACCTTCGCATTGGCGAAGTGCTTGTCGAGAACACAAACGGCCTGATTGACGACTTCGGCCAGAGGAACGGATGGATAGAGATATTCAACAATTCGAACGGAACAGTGAAATTCGGAGGCTGCTACCTGTCTGACGACAGCAACAATCTCACGAAATACCATATTCCGACTTCAGACCTTTCCGCGAAGGTGGGTCCGCGCCAGAGCGTAGTGTTCTACGCCAGTGGAGACGCTTCGCAGGGAACGTACTACACCAATTTCACACTCCGCAGAGGAAGCACTGTCTTCCTTGTCAGCAACGACGGAAGGACGGTCATAGACAAGATCGACATCCCTTCCGACCTTCCGGCGGACCAGTCGGTCGTCAGAGTGCCGGTCGGGGTAAAGGAGATGGATTTCGAGACCAAGATCAACGAAAGGCCATCCCCTGGTTATTATAACGGCGACGTCGATGCCAAGACCAAGA
>CAYFVE010000161.1:0-3140 GCA_964346605.1 uncultured Muribaculaceae bacterium
TGAACTGCCTCGCATCGATTTTCAGGCAGTTGGAGACAACTTTTCCTGAGGATGAATATTCATACACCCAGGCCGTGCCCAGGGTGATGATGACTTTACTTGCGGCCTTCCATTTGGCGGAGGCGTCAGCAAGGGACGCATTAGCATGATCGAGGAATTCTTCCTGAGTCAGGCGGGCGAAGGAGGTGTGATGGCTGAACGAACAGATCATCCCGGATCCGGAACCCATCAGGACGCATTCATCTTCCGTGAACGGTTCTCCGCTCGCCAGCCTGTCGATGGAGTTGCAGATCGAGGCGGGATTGTAAATGGTTCCGAACGGGTTGACACAGACGTTGAAACCGAGGTCCTGCATCCTTCCGCCCATATTGTCCGCAAAGCAACTTCCCAGAACGAATAAACTGTCTTTCAATGAAATGCTGATTCTGCTCCGTCCCTCTTCCACGGGTGTCTGAAGTTTCATTTCTTCCATATCTGCGAAAATACGAAATAATCATTAATTTTGTAAAATAGCTTGAAAGATATGAGGAAAGTCTTCGCATCTGCATCTCTTCTGTTAGTCTCTCTGGCTGCTTTAGGGCAGGGAGGGGAAACAGCCCGCTTTTCCTACGGAATCAATGCCCATTACATTTTTGACAACAGGGAATTCGATGTAAATGGAGGCGAGTATATGACGTCCGAAACGATCCACGCCTTCCGCGTCGCTCCATCGGCGGGATTCAGGATTGAGAAGCGGAGGCTTACCCAGAGTCTGATGGTCGGTGCTGATCTACTTCACAATATGGGTGAAGGCAAGGTCCTGTCCAATGAATTCACCGCTTGGTACAAACTTGAGAAGCGGGGAGCCTGCAACAGCCTTTCCTGCACGGCCGGAATATTCCCAAGTCGTTTTTCGGACTTCAGGAACAATGCTCCGACTGCATTCATCTCCGATTCCAGGCGCTTTTACGACAGCAATATCGAGGGAATTCTCTTGAAGTACCACGACCAGTACACCAGCATCGAAGCCGGGCTTGATTGGATCGGACTCTTCGGAAGCGTGCGCCGCGAGCGTTTTCAGATTTTTGCGGCCGGTGAGACGGTTTTCAACCGCAACGGTCTGTCGGGCCGGTTCGTTTTTGGATGGCACGCCAGCCTCTACCATTTCGCCAACTCGGTTGAGGTGAGGGGAGTGATGGACAACTGCCTTGTCAATCCTTATCTTGGTTATAACAGAAGATGGGGATGGCTCAAAAGCGCTGTTAAACTCGGGCCACTTGTCGGCTTTCACCAGGACAGGATCAATGATTCTGGCCTCAAAGTGGCGAAAGGAATACTCGCGGACACCGACATCTCCTGGAGGAGCTTCGGAATCCGCAACAACCTCTACTTCGGAGACGGTCAGATGCCGTTTTACTCGGATATCGATGCCGGAGGCTATGTCTATGGGGAGGAACTGTATTTCGGATGCCCGTTCTTCAGGGCTGACGGTTTTTTCGACCGTGCGGAATTCTACTGGCAACCCTTTGTGGATTCCCTTGTCAAGATCAGGCTCGGCTCAGTCCTGCACTTTCGCAAGGACGGCTTCAACGGCTGGCAGCAGAAACTATCCATCCTTTTCGACCTTCAAGGAAAAAACGGCAGAAAATTGAACAGATAATACAAGATGAAATCCAAGGCAATATTGATTGTTGCGGCAGCGTTTGCGATGAGCTGCTCCGGCCCCAAGGACGGGACTTATTCATTCCGGATTCTCACGACCAATGACATCCACGGCGCCTATTTTGATTCAACATATACAGGAACGGATGTAAAGAGGTCTCTTGCTGCCGTGAAGTACACCGTTGACAGCGTAAGGAACGCCGCCGGTGCGGACAACGTCATCCTGCTTGATGCAGGAGACATGCTTCAGGGAGACAACGCCGCGTACTTTTTTGATTTTGTCGATACACTTGCTCCCCACGTTTATCCGCGTATGGCAAAGTATATGGGATATGACGCAGTCGTACTCGGCAACCACGACATCGAGACCGGCCACGCCTGCTACGACAGGGTCGCCTCTAAACTCGAAGGCCTGGGAATCCCTTGCCTTTCGGGCAATGCCATCCGCAACGACAACGGACAGCCGTATTTCCCGTATTATACCATTTTGAAAAGGCATGGAATCAAGATAGCTGTTCTGGGATACAACAATTCCAACATCAAGAACTGGCTTTCTGAAAGACTATGGAGCGGAATGACTTTCAAAAACCTGATCCCTCTGGTGCAGGAGGACGTCGATAAGGTCATATCCAGTGAGAAGCCTCATTTGGTGATAGTCGCGGTCCATTCTGCGACGGGCAGCGGAGACGGGTCCCAACTTGAGAGTCAGGGACTGGATCTGATGCAGAGTCTCCGGGGAGTGGATTTCCTGATTTGCTCCCACGACCATAAACCTGTTGTCATCGAGAGAGACACACTCTGCCTGATCAACTCAGGCAGCCATTGCCGCTATCTAGGACTCGGAGAGATTTCATTCGAGATCAGGAAAGGCAAGATATCGGACAAGAAACATTCAGCCGGACTGATTCCGGTTGACCGCCTCAAGGTGGATCAAAATATGGATAAGGAGTTTCACGAAGACTATCTCAAGGTGAAAGATTTCTCAACCAGGGAGGTTGGAGAACTTATGGTCGATCTTAAGATGCGAGATGCCTACAGAGGTATGTGCGATTATCTCAACCTTCTGCACACTATCAGCCTGGGTTGCCATCCGGCTGATATCTCTATAGCCGCTCCGCTTTCCTACGATGGTTTCGTCAAGTCAGGAACCCTCATATACAATGATCTTTTCACGATATATCCATACGAGAACCAACTCTATGTATTGAGGATGACAGGCTCCGAAGTGAAGAACTATCTCGAAGAGTCCTACGACCTCTGGATCAACACCGTTTCGGGTCCCGACGACCACGTTCTCAAGATAGCGAATACGGACGATCCCCGTTCCGGCCAGAAAGCCTGGTCATTCATTGAAAGATCCTATAACTTCGACTCTGCCGCCGGCTTGATCTACACGGTGGATGTGACAAAGGAAAAGGGGGAGAGGGTCGTGATTGTCTCTATGGCCGACGGAAGACCTTTCGAGGCTGAGATGGACTACAATGTCGCAATGACCTCAT
>CAYFVE010000162.1:0-3091 GCA_964346605.1 uncultured Muribaculaceae bacterium
GTGGCCATAGCAAGGGCCCTCGTAAATGATCCGGCCATTCTTTTCGCTGATGAACCTTCCGGCAACCTGGACACGAAGACCAAGTCTGAAATCCATAATCTTTTCTTTGATCTGAGGAAAAACCACGGTCAGACCGTGGTGATTGTCACTCACGATCCGGACCTGGCGAAAATGTGCGACCGTTCGCTCTTTATGAAGGATGGCCTGTTCGTTGAAGGATAGGAAGAACAGAACGGAACTGTGGGAGTTTTCCATTTCAAAAGATTCGATGTGCAGAATGAGCGCTCCGCTATGAAGGTGAACACCGATGGCGTGCTGCTCGGTGCAGTGACTGATGTTTTTCCGGAGGACCGGAATATTCTGGATGTTGGTACTGGCACCGGCGTCATCGCTTTGATGCTTGCCCAGAAACTCTCGGAAGTGACGGAAAGTTTCGATGTCCTTGGAATTGATGTTGATGGCCTGTCAGCGGAGGAGGCCGCTGCGAATTTCGCCGCATCACCTTGGAAGGATCATCTTAAGTCTGAGAATATCGGATTGAAAGATTATTCCCCCTAGCGACCGGAGGGAAGCGGAGTGGAGGAGGGCTTTTTCGACCTGATCGTGTCGAATCCGCCTTACTTCGACAATTCGCTGGAAGCTCCGGAGGCGAGACGAAACGTCGCGAGGCATACAGGCGACACACTCTCCTATAGGGAGATCCTCGAATATGCAGCCGTAAATCTGGCCGAGAACGGACGTGTCGCAATGATTCTGCCGGCGGATCAGGAGAAGGTCCTGCTCCGCTACGCTAGGATGTGCCGGTTTGAGGCTTGGAAAATTCTGAGGATCAAGTCAGTGGAGAGAAAGCCTGCGTCGAGGATCATCGTGCAGTTCAGGAAAAAATGCCTTGCACGCTTGGACATGTCCTCTTTCGATGGCGCCCAGGGGCCGCTTGTCGAAGAACTGGTGCTTCTGGAGGATAAAGGGAAGCGTACTTCCCAGCATGCTTCCCTTGTAACAGATTATTTACTGTAACCAAACTAACCATTAACCAATTAACCAATAATAATCTGTCGGTTTCCGTCTATTTTCTCTTGACATTCGGATTCGGCCTGTTCAGGCGGTGAATCTGCTGCCTCCTGAATTCTTCCTCGGCGATGTAGAGTTTCGCGACTTTTTCCCCTGAAATGATCTTCTTGTACAGGTCAACGTATTTCTCATCGATGCCGTTGCTCGCCTTCTGGGACTGAATATACTTGTCCAGCAGGGCTGAGACCTCTTTTTCGCCCTTCCCGTTGTCCACGGCGTTCTTCAGTGCGAAATAGGATTCAAGGGCCACCCTGAAGGATTCATTCCTTTCCTTCTCGGCCTTGTTGTAAACAGGCCAGAACCTTTCGGCTTCTGAAGGAGTGAGTTCCATCGCGTCGGTGAGGAAGGCTATCTTTTCGCTTTTCAGCCTCTCCTGCCATCCTTTGCTGTTCGAATCGAGGCTCTGCGCCTTAAGTATGTCCGCTGAAACCGCAAGTATCAGCAGGGAGATGAGTATGGGTAAAATTCTTCTCATAAGTGATTATTCTTGTAAGTATGCATAGGCTATCTGTTCGGTCGGTACGCCTGACTCGATCAGATAATTGATGATGTCCTCTTCAGAAAGCGTCTCAATTTCATCCGTCCCGTAGAAGATTGCGTTCGGGTCGGTCAGGGGGATCATATCAGCATAGACAATCTCTTTGTAATACTTGTCTGCCAAGGATTCCTGCACAGACGTCTTCTGAAGCAGGGAGGTTCCGACCACAAAGGCGAAAATGAAGCATGCGGCCAGGGCGGTGTACGGTCTGACTCGCATCCACAGGCCCGGTTCGATGACGGACCTGCCTTCAGGAATTGCTCCGAGGCGATCCTTCAGGCTTTCGAAATAGCCTTCAGGAACCGAGAAGCGATCCTTTCCGATTTGTCCGAATATTTCCTTTTCTGTTTTCATTTCCAATTATTTGACAATAATAGTATGCTGAAGTTTAAAATCATTCAAGATTTTTTCCAAGATCGGTTTTAAGTTTCTCTGTAGCGAAATGATAGGATGCCTTGAGGGCGCCTACCGATGTGCCGAGAATCTCGGATATGTCCTCGTAGGAGAGGTCATCGAAATATCTCATCGTGAACACGACCTTCTGTTTTTCCGGGAGCTTCTGAACCGCCTTCATCAGGGCCTTCTGAAGGTCGTCCCCATTGAAATACGGATCCTCGTCGATCCTGTCCTCCATTTCAGTCGTAAGACTCTCGAACTGGAGCGCGGACCGGATCTTCCGCTTGTGGAGCCAGTTCAGGGTTTCATTTGTCGATATGCGGTAGAGCCAGGTGTAAAGTTGGGACTCGGCTCTGAAGGAAGGCAGTGATTTCCAGACCTTGACGAATATTTCCTGAAGCAGGTCATCAGTGTCTTCGTGGGAGCACAGAAAACGACGCACGTGCCAGTATAGCCTTTCACTGTACGCGTCCACTATCTCCCTGAAAGCCTTTTCCTGCTGACCTTGGCGGAAGAGCCCTATTATCTCCTGGTCTGTCATTGCCTGCAAAAGACTATATTTTTCAAATATACGACAATTTGCTTATTTTTGCAATCATGAAACACATCAGAAACTTCTGTATAATCGCGCATATAGACCACGGGAAGAGCACTCTCGCCGACAGGCTCCTTGAGCTTACGAAGACTCTTTCCTCCAGGGATATGGAGTCACAGGTCCTGGACAATATGGATCTTGAGAGGGAAAAAGGCATCACTATCAAGAGCCACGCCATCCAGATGGAGTACGTCCGCGATGGCGAGACCTATGTGCTCAATTTGATCGACACTCCCGGCCACGTCGATTTCTCCTATGAAGTCTCCCGCTCAATCGCTTCCTGCGAAGGCGCCCTGCTGGTCGTAGATGCCTCCCAGGGCATCCAGGCACAGACGATTTCCAATCTATATCTGGCGGTGGATCACGGTCTGGAGATTATTCCGGTGCTCAACAAGATAGATATGGACTCGGCCCAGCCGGAGCTTGTCTCCGATCAGATCATCGATCTCCTGGGCTGCTCAGCAGATGATATATTCCGGGTTTCTGCAAGG
>CAYFVE010000163.1:0-3052 GCA_964346605.1 uncultured Muribaculaceae bacterium
GTAAGTATTTGAAAATTATAGAAATATTAAATTTTTAACGAACTATTGAATAATGTTTGTGTCACAAAAATAATCTATTTGAATCCTACCCGCAAGATTTTTGCCGGCAATTTGGCGAAGTGTTGAAAGTTGTGGCGAAAGACGCGAATAATTGGCTATCTTTGCACCGCAAAACGGAATATTCCTTGAAAATGAGTGAAATTCGCAACCCGCAGCTCTGGGAGAGCGGGGAACTTAAAATTGATTGGGTGAGGCACCATATGCCTCTTCTTGAGGGACTTGAGAAGGATTTTAGAAAGACGAAGCCTTTCAAAGGCCTGAAAGTAGCGCTTTCCGTCCACCTTGAAGCCAAGACAGCCCATCTTTGCGAAGTCCTTGCAGAAGGCGGTGCCGAGATGTACGTGACAGGCAGCAACCCGCTGTCAACCCAGGACGACATTGCCGCCGCTCTTGTCCATAAAGGAATGAATGTCTTCGCTGTCCATGGAGCCACTCCGGAGGAGTACGAAAACGGCATACGCCGCGTTATAGAAATTGGTCCGGACATCATCATCGATGATGGCGGAGACCTTGTTTCAATGATTCACGTAAATTATCCCGAACTTATCCCCAATGTCATCGGAGGTTGCGAGGAGACCACAACCGGAATACTCAGGCTGGAGCAGATGAACAGAGACAAGCGTCTCCGTTTCCCTATGATGCTCGTCAACGACGCTGCCTGCAAACATTTCTTTGACAACCGTTACGGCACGGGACAATCCGTCTGGGACGGAATCAACCGGACCACAAATCTTATTGTGGCCGGTAAATATGTCGTTGTGGCCGGTTACGGTTGGTGCGGAAAGGGGGTGGCGATGCGCGCGAAGGGCCTTGGAGCAAAGGTCATTGTCACGGAAATCGATCCGATAAAGGCTATGGAGGCGGTGATGGAC
Organism: uncultured Muribaculaceae bacterium; assembly: GCA_964346605.1. Lineage (GTDB taxonomy): Bacteria > Bacteroidota > Bacteroidia > Bacteroidales > UBA932 > Cryptobacteroides. The sequence goes on from CAYFVE010000163.1 coordinate 933, forward strand.
GGCTTCCAGGTGATGACTATGTCTCAGGCTGCCGGTATCGGAGATTTTTTCGTGACGGTCACAGGTTGCGAGGATGTCATCACGGAAGAGCATTTCAATGCGATGAAAGACGGCGCAATCTGCTGCAACGCAGGCCATTTCGACTGCGAGGTCAACGTGGCCAGGCTTAAGGAAACCGCGGTTTCAAGCAGGCCTGCAAGGCAGAATATTCAGGAATATGTCCTCTCGAACGGGAGGAGGATCTACATCCTGGCCGAGGGTCGTTTAGTCAATCTCGCAGCAGGCGACGGCCATCCTGCGGAGATAATGGATATGTCGTTCGCCATTCAGGCTCTAAGCGCCAAGTATCTGGCAAACAACAGGATGGCTCTGTCTCACGAACCGGGAGAAATGCTTCACACTGTTCCGGAATCAATCGACAGGGAGGTCGCATTGAGAAAACTTGCGGACTGGGGCATTGAGATAGACTGCCTGACAGACAAACAATCCAAATATTTATACGGTTTCTAGAATATGAGATTAATTCCGATTTACACCTGGACAAAAGGAATCAGAAACTTTGACCATCGAAGGCGCAAGTTCTCTCAACCTCCCTTGGGCCCAGGGCGTGATTCTGCTGGTGTGCGTCGTGGTAGCGATGCTTCTGGCCAATCTTCCTTTCACAAAGGAATTCTACCACGGTGTTCTTGAAACAGACATATCCCTCTTCCTCAGAATTCCGGGTGGAGAAGGAGTTATGTTCCCCAAGAATATGAATGTGGAGGCTTACATCAATGATATACTGATGACAGTGTTCTTCTACGCTGTGGGCCTTGAAATCAGGCGGGAGATGAAGAACGGAGAACTCTCCTCTATGAAGAAAGCACTTATGCCGGTCATTGCCGCTTTCGGTGGCGTGATTATGCCCGCTCTAATCTATGTTTTCGTCAACAAAGGCACCGCCGCTGCTTCAGGTTGGGGTATTCCTACGGCGACGGACATCGCTTTCGCGGTCGGCATACTGTCGATCCTTGGAGACAAGGTCCCTGTGTCGCTGAAGGTCTTCCTTACAGCCCTGGCAATCGCGGACGACCTCATAGCCATCCTTGTCGTGGCTTTGTTCTACGGCGGAGCGGTCAATTTCGGCCTTTTGAGCATAGCGATCGTGATGATTGTCCTGATTTTGGTGATGAACAGACTCGGAGAGAAGAGATTATGGTACTATTTTGTTCCTGCCACTGTGATCTGGGCTCTCTTCTACTACTCCGGCATCCACTCGACCATGTCCGGCGTCGTCATGGCCTTCCTCGTACCGATGACCCCCCGCTACACGGAAGCATATTTCCGCAGAAAGAGGATCCAATACATCCGCAGGCTTAATGAGTACAACAGCATAGAGGATTCAAGCGGTTTTCCAAACGGCCCGCAGCGTCACTGCCTCCGGCAGTTGTCCAAGATTTCCAAAGGTTCCGTTCCTATGAGTTCCCGCCTCGAGCACGCTATTGGCCCTTGGGTGAACTTCCTTATCATGCCTCTGTTCGCCTTGGCAAACGCCGGTGTTGAGATTCCTGACGTTTCCTATTTCAACATATTCAATGTGGATGCCGCTCTCGGCAGCGTCAGTCTGGGAGTTTTTCTTGGCCTCCTTTTAGGAAAACCTCTCGGAATCTCTCTTGCGAGTTTCATAGCGGTCAAGCTTCACCTCGGCGAAATGCCGGCACACTCTTCCTGGCCAATGTTGATTGCTGTCGCCTTTCTTGGAGGTATAGGCTTCACGATGTCGATCTTCGTGGACACCCTATCTTTTTCAGACTAGGTTCCGGAGGTTATGGCCCGTTTGCGCGATATGGGCAAGGTCGCAGTCCTTATGGGATCGCTATGTGCCGGAATATTAGGCAGTCTGCTGATTTCCGCCGTCTATAGGACGGAGGGTAAAAAAGTATAAACTAATACTTTTTAATTTAGAATAGTTAAATATTTGAATGATAATTCCCTCGACTTAACGTTTTAAATCGAGGGAATTCTTTCGATTATTAAAATAAAAAATGCACTTTTTTAACATAACCTTGAATTTTTTTTTTATATTTTATCATTAGTGTCCGGAGAAAAATTCTCCGATACGATTTTATAAATTAATATTC
>CAYFVE010000164.1:0-2790 GCA_964346605.1 uncultured Muribaculaceae bacterium
ACCGATGATTATCGAAAGCACCATATTGGCATCAAATCCCGCGATGTTTCCCTTGACCATAACAGACTTCGCCCAATCAGGCAGCCAGTTGAAAGCCAGCATATCATAGCCGAAGAATGTGTGCATCAAGAATCCTATGACGAATGTACCGACGCCCAGGGTCGTGACGAGAGGAGACAGGGACCTCATCCCCTCGGATTTCCTGAGAAGAAGACCGATTACGATAAGCGCAAGGCCATAGCCGGAATCTCCCATACACATTGCGAAGAACAGCAGGAAGAAGATGGAAAGATAAGGTGTCGGGTCGAATTCATTGTAGTCAGGCCTGCCGTACATATCGGTCAGCACCTGGAACATACCGGTGAATCTGTTGCTTTTCAGCTTGATCGGAGGATTGTCTTCCACGGCGGCCTCGTCCTTCAGATAGAGGACACCCATAGCGTCGAATTCCTTCGTAAGCTGGTCTTCGTTTTCCACCGGGGCGAAGCCGACGAAGGTGGTGACCAGCTCGTCGGCTGCCTTTCCAGCTCCAGCTTCAGCAAGATGACGCTGAAGTTCAGTCGCTTCCTTGCCATAGGCCTCCTGAAGGGCAGGGATATGTACCTTAAGGGAGAGAAGTATTGCCTTTGAGGAGATGATACTTTTCTGAATGGATTCCACGTGCTTTTCGGCGAAAGAGAGGTCTCCTTCCGGAGCAGCGCATTCGTCAACAGGAAGCGAATAATCCTGATCGTCGGAGATGGTGATGAACCAAACTTTCTTTCCGTTGTCGAAGACTTCCTGCAGAGGGTACAGGTTCGCCCAGGAAGGATCGTATTTCTTCTTCGAAACTTCGTAGTAGCGTATCCTGTAGCCTAGGGAAGCGATACGGTCAAGCCTGGCCTTGTCGAACCGGCCCCACTCCCTGAGGCTCTCAACTTCCTTGCGTGCTGCGGCGAGTTCCGCTTTCAGGCTTTCAAGCCTTGAATATTCCGCCTTGAATCGTTCCAGCGGATTATCGATTTTTCCTAAGCCGGATGCTTCGGCGGAGATGCTTGCGATGTCAGGATCTTTTGAGAAGTCAATCCCGGACAATTTTGAAATCGCTTTCTGCAATTCTCCGGTTGATGCGAAAAGGGCGGCGGACTTTTTATCAACAGGTTTGGTCGATCTCGTGACATCCACGAGACCGAGCGTCTCCAGCTTCTTGAGGAAGCCTTCAGTCTCCCCGCTGAGGAGAATGAAGGAGTATTTGGTCATCCTGTCAATCATCTTTCCGTTCCTCCATAGCTTCTTCTTCAGCATGACGCTGCTTGACAATCTTGGACGATGCTTTGCTCAGGTTTTCCTCATCCTCCATATACCGCTTGATCTTCCTGATCGCCTCCTGGTAGCCGGGAATCTGAACCTTTTCGTAAAGATTCACCTTCTGGGTGGTCTTCTTTCTCTGGAAGTCCAGGATTCGGCGCTTCTCAAGATAGACCTCGGATTCGATGCCTAGCCTTGCGAGTTCCTTGAGTATCCTCACCCCGTCGATGTACCAGGCCGGTTTGACGAAGGAATTGAAGGGTTGAATCTCAAAATGAATATCTCCAAGCTCAGGGCATTTGACCCCGGCGACCTTGACTGTCTTCAGATCTACGTCAGTGATCGAGACGAGTCCCGGCTCAAACTCGTTCCACAGGGGAGCGAGGTAGTCGTACTGCTTCTCGGCCTCGTCGAGTTCCTGGATCAGACGCTCGCTTTTGTCCTTAGCCTTGCGCACTTCGAGCCTCAGGGCGCTCTCCTTGTTTTGTAACGTGGGGAGTGCCTTCTGACGCATCTTCAACTGTTTCTGCAGGTTGCCGAGTGATGTCTTGTTATATTGGAATCTTATCGCCATTATCAGTCTTTCCAGTATTTGTCGACAAGACTCTGCTTGATTCCGGTCTCGGCCTTGCTGAAGTACTTGCTGAAAAGCTCCCATGCGGTGTCGAGCATCTCGTCGATAGTGATGTTGACATCGATGGAAAGAAGCCTTGCGGCGTATTCCTTTGCATAGTCGAGACAACGGTGATCGTAGTCCGACAGGTCAAAACCGTTCTCCAGTTTCGTCTTCGCATTCTGTGCGTCGGCGTACAGACGAACGCCTGCGTTCATAACCTGGCTGTGGTCCTCGCGTGTCTTCTTGTTCTGGACCCTCTGCTTCAGTCTGGAGAGGGAGCGGAACGGGTCGATGATAACCTTTCCGGAATCCGAATCCGCACGAAGGAAAAGCTGCCCTTCGGTGATGTAGCCAGTGTTGTCCGGAATCGCGTGGGTGATGTCTCCGTCGTTCAGGGTTGTCACGGCGATGATGGTGATCGATCCGTCGGTAGGCAGCTGTACCGCCTTTTCATATATCTTCGCCAGGTCCGAATAAAGCGAACCAGGCATAGAATCCTTCGAAGGGATCTGGTCCATACGGTTTGACACGATAGAAAGCGCATCGGCATAGAGGGTCATATCGGTCAGAAGCACGAGCACCTTCTCATTCTTGTCCACAGCGAAGTATTCGGCGGCGGTAAGGGCCATATCAGGCACCAGAAGCCTCTCTACAGGAGGATCTTCCGTTGTGTTGACGAAGCAGATGATCCTGTCCAGGGCTCCTGCGCTTTCGAAGGCGTGGCGGAAGAACAGGTAGTCGTCGTTGGAGAGCCCCATTCCTCCGAGGATGATCTTGTCAACGTCCGCCCTGAGGGCTACGTCTGCCATCACCTGGTTGTATGGCTGGTCCGGGTCTGCGAAGAAAGGAATCTTCTGTCCTGAAACGATTGTATTGTTCAGGTCGAT
>CAYFVE010000165.1:0-2730 GCA_964346605.1 uncultured Muribaculaceae bacterium
GCCGGTATGGAAGGATGTGTCTAGGTACACGGACAGGATTTTTTCAGCAATTCCTCTCAGTTCGTCATCTGATTCATATTCGAGTCCATCTGCGGTGTCCGGCAGATGAAAGCCTCCAATGCACACCTTGACCTGTTCTTTCAGGGAGCCGAGAATGTTCAAGAGTCCGCTATGGGCGCAGCCGGTGAACAGCACCCCGTCGATTACAAAGGCGAGTTCGTGCAGAAAAGGGTCCGGAACAATCTTTCCGTCGGGTCCCTGAACCGACAGGCAATGGTTGCCCTTCGGGGCCGGACTGCCGTTCTGAAGGTCTGAATAGATGTGGATATTTCCGATCTCACGGTTTTTATCGATGAATATGAACCGGTCGCTGTCCTTCCGGAAATCCATGTCCACGCTGATTTGATGAAGGCCGCCTCTGGCGGAGAAAAAACTTGAGCCTTGAATATGCGAAGACAGGATGACCTTTGCCTTTCTGTTGATTTCAAGAAATCGGGTAAGACCTCCGATGTGGTCGCGGTGCCCGTGTGAGATGAGACACCAATCCACTTCCCGGAGGTCGATACCCAGCTTTTCAGCGTTTGCGGCGAACAGCCCGGACGAGCCTGTGTCCAGAAGAAATCTCCCGGAAGGACACTCCAAGTGGATGGAGAGTCCGTGCTCTGTGTCAAGTCCCTTCTTCCCGGGGCGGTTGTCGCTCAGGACAACGAACCTGATTCCGTCCATCACCTATTCGTGATGATGGCCTACGCAACCGTCATGGCTGCATCTGCTGTCACCATATTCAATCGTCCCGTCAAGGAACATCTCAAGAACCTCGTCAACCGGGAGCGCCGGGGCACCGGAATGAAGACTCATTCCCAGCCTTTTGACCAGCTCCGCCGCCCCTGCGCCCAGGCCGCCGCAGAGAACGTCTGTCGAGCCTTTTTCATAAATGAACCTCGGCATTGCGCCGTGTTCGTGTTCAGGAGCGTCCAGCACTTCCCTGGCTGTGGCTTTTCCGTCTTCAACCGTTATGAATGTGACTTCCGGCGCTTTGCCGAAATGAGGACATAGGTTTCCTTCCGATGTCGGGATTGCGATTATCTGCTTCATATCTTTTTTCTTGTTTATTCTGACGATTCCGGTCCTTGGACTATGACCTTTACGAATATACTGAAAAAAAATGAACAAACGTTCAAATCTTCCATTTATCGGATTAAGGCGCGGCCAGCTTGTCCGATTTCCTGTACTCTTTTGGTGTCAGGGAAGTGTGGCGCTGAAAATATCTGTAGAAATCAGCCTGGCTTTTGAAATTCAATTCAATTGATATCCCCTTTATCGGAAGACCCGTGTGTTTCAGATAGTGCTTTGCCTCCATAATCACATAGGATGTTATCCATTCGACCGCAGTTCTGCCGCTGGCCGCTTTTACAGCCGCAGACAGGTACTTCGGACTCAGCATCATCCTTGAGGAGTAGAACTCCAGGTCGCGGTGCTCCACGTGGTGTCTGGCCACAAGCGCCAGGAATTCGTCAGAGAGCCTGTTGCCTTTCACTTCCCGTCGGCCGGGGGCATCCACCAGTTCGTGCCAAAGATGTTCAAGTTCGATGATCATCGACCGGAGCATATAGCAGAGACTCCTTGAAGTGTCCTCGTGTTTCTTTATAAGCAGGGCGAGGAACAGATTCCTGAACCGGTGTATCAGCATCTTGTAGCGAAGATTCGCCTTTACCATCCTGTTTTCGAAAATCAGCTGCGCCCTGGTCAGGTCGAAATCCATTTCCTCCAGCATCCTCTCTGATATCGCCAGGACTCTGACCTTTCCTGTACTTGCCTCGTCCAGTCTTGAGAACCTTGCAATGTCACCGGGAAGGCTGACAATGAAATTCTCTTTCCTCACCTCATATTCATCAAGTCCGATGGTAATTTCGAACTCACCTTCGATGCAGTACAGACAGACGACACCTCCGAAGCGGCAAGGGTATGTCAGCGAATTGTAGTCACCTTTGCGATAGACTACATCCATTATCAGGAAGTCGTCTTCCTGTAGTATGGCCGTTGCCTTCGGGGCAAGGGCGCGGATCTGTTTTGGGGACAGTGTCTGCATTTTCGTACATTATTTCGTTGTCAAAAATAAGTTATTTATAATTTTTCGGCAAAAAAGTATAATTTTCCGTTATGCGATTATGGCCAGAGTTGCATAACTTTGCATAAGTACAAACAGAACGAATATGGACAAGGTGCTACACAGGAGGGAAATAGAAGAGTTCCTTCCTCACAGAGACGAAATGCTATTGATCGATGAAGCGTTTCTCGACGACAACGGAATCGCACACACAAAGTATCACGTCAGGGGAGACGAGTTCTTTCTTCACGGACACTTTCCAGGGAATTCGATTGTTCCCGGCGTCATTCTTTGTGAAATGATGGCACAGTCCTGCGGAATAATCGTAAAGGAAGAAATTCCCGGTAACATCACCCTCTATGCCGGACTTAAGGACGCACGCTTCAAGAGCATCGTGAGACCGGGCGACACTTGCGAGATCCTTGCCTCACTGGAGAATCGCAACGGCAACCTCTTCTTCTGCTCCGCGACCCTTTCGGTGGACGGCAATTTATGCTGCAAGGCGAAACCGATCCTTGCCCTCGCTCCAAAGTGTACGGTTTGAACAAAAAACAGTATATTTGCAGTGCTGAAGTTACGAAAAGAGTGTAATTTATTGGAAATGAGCGTAGGTTAATTGCTCT
>CAYFVE010000166.1:0-2519 GCA_964346605.1 uncultured Muribaculaceae bacterium
CTCACCTACAATGCCCCAGAAGAGGGTGCTTAGGTTGATGGTCTCGGTTGCAGGATCGTAGATGACCATATAGGTGCCGTCTGCGGGAACCTTGATGTTGGCGCCTCCCTGTGTGCATTCGAAGTCAACATCAGCCGCCTCGCAATTGCCACCGCGGTCAACAGTCCAAGCCGCATTCTCGCGAATCTTGAACTCATCCGCTGTTGTAAGGGAGACAGGAATTGAGTACCACTTCCCGTCGGTACCGAGGTTCATTGGCACGTCAGCGTTCCAGTTGAATCCGGAAATGCCGGCGATAGAGCCTACAAGACCCCACTGGAGAGTTCCGATGGTTTCGTTGTTGGCGTTATAGACAACCTTGAAGGTTCCGGCAAGAGAGATATTGTCACCTCCCTGGATTGCCTTGGTGAACACACCCTGCTTTGCAAGAGCAGCGCCACCACGGTTGACATCCCAACCCTTGTCGTAACGGATCTTCCATCCGCCCTTCTCGACAGTGATCATTTCGCTAACCCAGATGCCAGGCATCATTTCGGTCATCGCGACATCCGTACTCCAGTCGTCGTTGACTCCGATGACGCTCCATATCTTCTTGGCGTTCTCGACAAGGAGGGTCTTTGCCTCAGGATCGAAGGTAACGTTGAAAGTGCCGGCACCGAGGTTGATGTTGGAACCCGGCTGAGAGAGGTCGAAAGCAGTTCCGAGGGAATATTCCTGACCCTCGGAGACACCGTAGCAGTCAGCGTCAGCCCAGGACTGGTTGTATCTTACCTTGAACTCGCCCTCGATGGCAACCTCGTTGATTGACCAGGTGCCGTCAGCGTTCTTTGTCATCTCGAAGTCCTTGGACCAAGAAGTGCCGCCGATAGCTCCGATGAGTGAAAAAACAGCCTGATGCTCCTCGATGAGGATGGTCATATCAGCGGCGTTGAATGTGACGTCGTACGTACCAGCGACACCGACCTGGATGTTCATGCTGCCAGCCGCGAATGCGGTCCCGAGAACCGGCTTGAAGACATCGTAAGGGTTGCCGGCATCGATGGTGCTGGTTGAGTTGGCCTCAGGTCCACCGTAGCTTTCAGTCCAGTCGTGATTCTTGCGGATCTTGAACTCGTCTGAAGCGGTGAGGGTGACATTGCGTACAACCCAGAAATCGCCAGACTGCTTGGTGAGGTCGGTATCAGTATCCCAGGAAGTTCCGGCGATTGTACCGATGAGTGACCAAGCCGTCTCGGTCGGGTCGTCATCATCACCTCCGGAATTGCCACCGATCTTCTTGCTGGCAGGGCCGCCGAGAGTCTCGACAACTGTGATCGTTGCGCCAGATTTGTCGAGGATGATGTCATAGACACCGTCAGCAGGAACCGAGAGGTTCTTACCGCCTGCAGTTGCAGCGACAGGAGTATCAATTGTGACGACGAATGGTTCGACATCACCTGTGGCACCCATATTGTCTGTCCAAGCCTGGTCCTTACGGAACTTGAACGCATCGTCCTTTGTGAGGGTGACGCCCTGTACAAGGTATTTGTCAGAGCCGTCTGTCATCGCCGCGATATCACCATCCCAGTTGATGCCATAGGCTGAGAGCGCTCCGATCAGGCTCCAGGTCGACTCTTCAGAATATTCAGGATAAGGGTTGTAAGCCTCTGTGACCTTGAATGAGTTGGTCTCAGGGTTAAGCCAGAGGTCATAGGTTCCGTCAGCTTCGACTGCGAGGTTCTTGCCACCGGCAGAACCGGCTATCTCTGTGTCGAGGGTGACGACAAATGGCTCGACATCACCTGCAGCACCCACATTGACATCCCAACCGGCGTCCTTGCGGAACTTGAACTGGTCGGACGAAGTGAGGACGACAGACTTGGCGACGTGCCAGGTACCGTCAGAAACCATCGCGATATCCTTGTCCCAGTTTATGCCGGTAGATGCAATGGATCCGGTGACACCCCAGGTGCTGGCCTCATTGAAGCCTTCGAATGGATTGGAGGCCGGCTCCTGGATGATGAATCCAGTGACAGCGATGCGTCCTTCTGAATCAACATAGCCATTCTTGCCGTTGTCCTTGGTAGGATCCTGCATTGAAGCGCGCACGACAAGCTCGAGGTTGACAGACTGTCCTACTGAGCAGCCCATTCCAGTGAGAATCTTGGAGAGTACAGCGACAGTAACTGAAGCAGAGCCATTCTTTGCTGTTGAAGCGATGGTCTTGCTGACAGGCTGGCCGTCAAGGGATACGATGGCGAGAGAATGGTTTACAGGCATGCTCTCGTTAAAGCCCATCTTGAAGGTGCCCGGAGTGTAGGTAGCGGTGATGGCCTTCTCGCCAACCTCGTAGCTGCCGAGCACAGGGGCCGTGGCCTGGGACGGTTCAAAGGTCGCCAGGTCCTCATTGACGCAGGATACTGCTGAAAGAAGGAGCAGTCCGGCGGATATTATGGAAAATACTTTCTTCATATCAGATAACTGTTAATAACCAGGGTTCTGTTCGAGGTTGCTGTTGGACAGGCGGTCGCTGTCAGGGA
>CAYFVE010000167.1:0-2446 GCA_964346605.1 uncultured Muribaculaceae bacterium
AAACGAGTGTTTTTCAACTTTCTCACTACATTAGAAAACTGGCCGGACAATGAAGAATCTGAAGGCTTTCCTTGGCTTCGGGATATTCGGCTTCCTTTTTCTGCTTATTTTCAAAGCCGGACTCTTGTACCACATGGAGGAATACTCCCTGTTCAGTTTCAGCAGGGAGTATCTTTCAGGGTTCTTTGAACAGCCCGGTGGACTTCTTCATCTGTCTGGCGCCTTCCTTACACAGTTCTGCGGTTTCCCCGCGCTCGGAGCCCTGCTGATAGCCATTCTGCTTTGTCTGCTTGCGCTGACATCCGGAAAGGCGTTCGGACTTGAGAAGGGGGAGAGTACCCTTTCTTTCATTCCCTCAGTCTTCCTGCTCCTTTTCATTACAGGGATGGACTGGTCCGTGTACATAATCAAGACCTACGGACTTCTGTTCTCCCAGATTCTCGGCTTTTCCGCAAGCGCGGGAATCACCCTTTTCTACAGGCGTTTTTTGTCTCGCAGCCGGTTCGGGTGGGCCTTTTCAGCCCTTGTTGTCACCGTCGGTTACCCGCTGATCGGGGTATATGCCCATTTTGCCGCATTGCTCATCATAATATCCTCTTCCGCTGAAGGCAGGCTGGATTGGAAACTCATCGCTTCTGCGGCGGTCACTGCGGTCGCGGTTCCGCTTCTGTGCTCGGATCTTCCGGAGGTATATTCAAGAATCAACAGGAAATATGTTTTTCTTATGGGCGCTCCTTATATGGAGTTCACCGGCAGTTTCCTCTGTCAGGTTCCCTTGATTCTGACCGCCCTCAGTATGGCGCTCATGGCGTTCAAGATCAAAACGGGCAAGACTGTCCGCTATTCCACGGTGTCCGCATCGCTTTTGGTCATGCTGGTCCTTACAAACTGGAATCCCAACTTCAGGTCTGTCCTGAAGATGGAAAGAGCGGCTGCGGGACTTGACTGGGACAAGGTCCTTTCCGTGGCCGGGAAGGGCAGCAAACCGACCGCGGCCGAGATTCTTTACAGGAATATAGCTCTCTACAACAAAGGGAAACTTACCGAGGATATGTTCAAATACGCGCCGGAGTTTGAACGTCAGAGACCTTTCGGACAGATACCTCTTGCATACGTGTGCGCGGCTCCAATACTGTACAACTGCGGAATGCTCAACACGAGCGACAGATTCTCAATGGAGATATCTTCCACATTCACCAAGAATTTGTTCTTCTACAAGCATCAGGCACGCACCGCTCTCATAAGCGGTGAGAACGCTCTTGCGCGGAAAAATCTCGATATTATTTCCGGGAACTGGTTTCAGGGAAAATGGGTGCGTCGGTATTCTTCATTCCTTGGGGATGAAGAAAGCCTTGAGGCGGACAAGGAATTTTCAAGCATATTGCCTCTTCTTGAGTGCAGAAATGACAGGTTTGATACCGTAGATGATCTTCAGATGATGATCTTGAGCCGATATCATTCCTCCGGCTACATCAATGAAGCCGTCTATGAATGGCAGATGGCCTCCCTCCTCATGACCAGAGATGCCAAAGGGACGATATATGGACTGTTCAACAGGAATGAACTCTTCCCGGATTCCATGGTCAGCACCGGCATCGCGGAAGGAGCCGCGCTGTTCGCAAGCCAGATGGCCGATCCTGACCTGATGAGGGAACTTGCATCCGTGCTGTCTTCGAAACAGTCTGTCCTAAGGAGATTCGGCGGCTTCAGCAGGGCTTTCAATTCTGTTGCGGGTGAACTGTCAGCGGAGACTGCAGGGAGATTCCGCAAGGACTACGGGGACACTTACTGGTTTTACTATTTTTTTGGAAATGATATTGAACGATGAAGGGGATTCTTAAGATCATATCCGCCATGCTGCCCCTTTGCGGCTGCATTCCTTCAGGATTCGGAGACGCCGGTGCATTGTCTGGTGAGGAACTTGAGATTTACCCTGATTATAAGGGTGTAACCATTCCCTGCAATATTGCGCCTATGAATTTCGATGTTGTCAATGAGGCGGAGAAATGTTTCGTAGTGATAGATGGCGCGGGAAAGAGTATGACCTTGAAGGGTCCCGGAGTGCGTATCCCGGAGCGGAAATGGAAGGATTTTCTTGAGTCTTCAAAGGGAGGGGATCTGACATTCTCTGTCTATGTGAAGCGTGATGGCCGGTGGTATTCTTTTGAAAGATTCTCCCAGTCTGTCGCAGCGGAACCTGTTGACTCCTATGTGACTTACCGCCTGATTGAGCCTGGGTATTCGAGTTATGGAGAACTGGCGCTACGTCAGAGGGATCTTTCCTCTTTCAGGGAAAAGGACCTTTACAACAATATGCTCATCAGTGAAAAGATTGACCAGCAGTGCATCAACTGCCACTCATTTCAAAACTATAGTACGGAGAACTTCCAGTTCCACGCCAGACAGACAGAAGGGGGTACGATTGTGGTCAGCGGAGGCAAAGGCA
>CAYFVE010000168.1:0-431 GCA_964346605.1 uncultured Muribaculaceae bacterium
CTCCGGTCTCGTCACCAATGCCGTCAGGATAGCTGAACTGGAATCATCAATAAAGGTGCTTAAGGAGGCTTATACGAAGGCATCTCAGGCTCTGTTGGACTATATGACAGCCAATAATATCTCAAGATATGACACGGACGGCGGCTCTTTTACCCTGAGGGCTTCCCATAGTAAGGAGTCATTGGATTCCAAGCTCCTCAAAAAAAGGGAACCGGAGATATATAAGGCTTATGCAAAAAATCAGACAGTCAAGGAATCACTTATATTCAGAATAAAGTAATACATTTTTAACAATAGGAGAAATGGCAAATTATCAAAAATTAATCATTGTCGGTCATGTTGGACAGGACCCCAAGTTGATAACTTTTCAAGACGGGTCTTCGATGGCCACATTCTCAATGGCCGTGACCGAAAGATACGTGGCCACCAAC
>CAYFVE010000168.1:441-1317 GCA_964346605.1 uncultured Muribaculaceae bacterium
ACGTCCGATGGAAAGCCGTGGTGAAATGCCGGACAACGGCCAGATGATGGAGCAGACCGAATGGTTCAACGTCAGGGTGTCCGGCAAGTCCGTGCCTACCGTCCAGAACTACATATCCAGAGGCACTCCGCTTCTCGTAGAGGGGAAGCTGAGGACCAGAAAGTACACCGACCAGCAGGGTGCCGAAAGACAGGCTACCGAGGTTGTGTGCTTTAACTTCCAGCTGCTTGGCTCCAGACCGCAACAGGAACAGCCCCGGCAGCAGCCGGTTCAGATTCCGGCAGCGCAGAGACCTCCGATGCCTTCGGCCCCGGCAGGTCAATACGCCGAGCCCCGGCAGCCCGGTCTATTGAGTGGCGGAGACGATCTTCCTCCTGAATTCTATCAGTAATGACAATACAGCTTATCAACACCACGAACGGACTGGTCCCACAGTACGAGGATGACCTTGACGAGAAGCGCAAGCTGAAGCTGGGCGAGTTTTACACCGCCGAGATAAAGGTCCAGAGGAACGTCCGGTTTCACCGGCTCTTCTTCGCTCTCGTCAAGACCGCTTGGGAATACCTTCCCGAACAGGCCTCGTCGGGATTCAGGGATATGGATGGGTTCCGGAAGTATCTGACGGTTGCCGCCGGCTACTATGAGCCTTTCTTCTCTCCCGTTCGCGGTGAATGGCTGGAAATCCCGAAGTCCATAAGTTTCGACAAGATGGACGAATCCGAATTCCGCGACCTGTACGAAAGGGTCAAGGGCGTGATATTCGCCATACTTGGAAGTTATGTAACAAAAGATGACTTCGAAAAAAATCTGATGAATTTTTGACAATGGAAGGTTGGGTTAAATTGTATCGGAAAATGGTTAACTGGGAGTGGTTCC
>CAYFVE010000168.1:1327-2396 GCA_964346605.1 uncultured Muribaculaceae bacterium
CGCGAACTCGGAAGATCGTTCCTGGCGCGGAATAGACGTGAAGCGCGGGCAGTTGGTAACGACCCTTCCATCCCTGTCGCAGAAGCTTGGATTGTCCGTGAAACAGATACGGACCAGCCTTGTAAAACTGGTAAAGACGAAGAACATCTCCGAGGATGTTACAAACAGGTACAGAGTCATAAGTATCATAAACTTCGGGAGTTATCAGGGGCCTTCAAACGAAGGGCAGACAAACGGGACAAAAAAGGGCAGGCAAAAGGGCAGGCAAAATACCTTGTCTAATTATCTCGAAAACAATGATTTAAACAATGATTTAAATGGTCTTAGGGCAGGCAAAAGGGCAGGAAAAGGGCAGACAGATGGGCAGCAAACAAGAAGAGAAGAATATAATAATAATATATCTTCTTCACAATCTTCACTACGTTCAGATTGCTCAGAAGATACGTCAGCCGGAACGTCTGACCCTGAAATTGACCTCCGTCACTTCACTGATTTTTTCAATTCGGAGATGGGAAGGGCGAAAGCCGTCATCCCGAAAATCCAAAACATCTCCGGACTGAGAAAAGGGTTCGTCCTTGCCAGATGCCGGGAGTACGGGAAACAGGCTATGGCAGAGGTGGTGAGAAAGGCTGCCGTGTCTGACTTCCTGAACGGCAAGAACAACAGAGGATGGGTCGCAGACTTCACGTGGATGTTCAGACCGAACAGCTTCGTAAAGATTCTTGAAGGCAACTACGACAACAGGGCAACGGCGCAGCAAAGCAACAGTGAAAAAATATTCGGCTCCTTTATGGATGCACTCAACAACAACCCTTATTCACAAAGCAACAATGGAACAGAACAGATCACTTACCCTGATGAGCAATAGCATCGACCTGTCAAGCCAGGATAACCTTGAGATGGTGCGTTATGACAAGCAGACCTATCCACGCTACAAGGACATAGATGCGTCATCCCGGAAATCTTGGCTCTTTAAGGCTATCTCCTACGCGAACATAATGCGTCACCAGCAGGCCACAAAGGAAATGCTTACCGGTGACACCGAAGAGACCGACAGGGAAATAAGGCG
>CAYFVE010000169.1:0-2383 GCA_964346605.1 uncultured Muribaculaceae bacterium
GATCGACCGGTGAATGGTCCTCGAACCAGTGGGCATTGGAACTGAGCGTCTCTGTGCGCGCGGAGGCCTCAGCATCCTTAAGATTGACATAGCCCTCCCATGTTGCCTTGCGTCCGAGAGGATCATCATAGTCCTCGATGAAGCCGTTGATGAAATCCACGGTTCCCACTGTGTCCCGGACCCAGGAAATGTTGAAGTCATCCCAGACCCTAAGGTCACCGGTGCGGTAATATTCGATCAACTGTCCGAGCGCTCTTTTCTGGAGGTCGTTTTCCGCGACAGCCTGAGCCTTTTCCAGTTCGGCGCAGATGCGCTCGATGGCAGGTCCGTATATTCCTCCGGCCTTCCATGGTTTCTCAACGACTTTTCCGTCCTCCTTCACGACCTTGGTGTTCAGACCGTAAGAGATCGGCGTCTTGTCATTCGGATCGGCTTTTGCGGCATAATAGGCCTCGACCTCCTTGCGCGTCACACCCTCGTAGAAGTTCACTGCTGACTGGGTCACGATGTCCCCTTCAGTGTCAACCGACCGTCTCTGAGGGTAGATTTCCGGGGAATATATCACCTCAAGCAACTCTTCGGCGCCCTCGACGTCCCCTACCGCCTCCATAAGGCTTTTGAAATACTCCCTGGAGCATTCCGGGAAGAACTTGTCTTCGGCGTAGTGGTGGTGGATGCCGTTGGCGAAGAAGACCCTCTTGGCATAGACGGTGAAGTCTTGGAATTCCTTGCTTTCGCGGTCCCCCTTGTAGTCATTCAGGACATCCTCTATCACGTGCCTGACCGGGAGGTTCCACTTGCAGTACTGGTCCCAGGTGATGTCGCGTCCGAATTTGGCCGCCTCTGAAAGATGGTATGCATATTCCTTCTGCCTCAGAGACAGGTCATCCCATCCGGGGACCTTGAATCGCATCACCTTCAGGTCCGCGAATTCGTCGAGCAGATAATGGAAATCCGCTTCTTCCGTGTTGACGTTTATCCGGCTGCATGAGCATAGGGCCGCAACGGCTCCGATAGTAAGTATCATTCTGATCGTCTGGTTCATATCTGTAATTTGTCTTTCTGTCAGGGAATGTAAATATAGTGAATATTCAGGATTTTTGTATAATTTTGTATTTTTATAAAGAAGAAATGATGAACATCATAAAAGGAATAAGAAAGGCCTTATGCTGCGCCGCGCTAGCCGCGGCGGTCTCTTTCGCCTCATCCTGCGACAAGGACGAGAACTTCGGGATCAAGGGCGGTGAAGAAGGAATCAGCCACAACGTTCCTGGCAACAGGGAGGAGTATCACGAGAGCAGAAGGGTCCTCCTTTTCTACGAATGCGGATTCAACTCCCTCTACAGCTACCTTAAGGATGATATGGAGACGGAGCTTCCGAAAGGCTACGTTCCCAAGTCCGGCAGGAATGAGGATGTCGTTCTGGTGTATTCCAAGATAGCGAAGAACGGCTACTATGAAGACGTTCCGTCTTATCTCCGGAGGCTGTACACAAATTCCGAAGGAGAGGTTGTCTCCGACACTCTCGCGACATATCCTGCATCCACAATCGCCTCTTCTCCAGAGACAATGAGTGAAGTGCTTACATTCGTCAAGGACAGATTCCCGGCAAAGGGTTATGGAATGGTCTTTTCTTCCCACGGATCCGGATGGCTGCCTTCAGGTTACTACAGCAATCCTACAAGGTTGGAGTACAGCTATTCCAAGGACCTTGGGAAAATCGCCCCCATGTCAGCAGGCACACCGGACTTTTCCGCAAGCGAAATCGAAAACGAGGATCCCTACCACTATATGGTAAGAAGCATCGGGCAGGACAAGATGTCTGTTGGGAGCGTGGAGATGAGCTGCAGCGAATTCTGCAGCGGAATACCGTACCACCTCGACTTCATTCTGTTCGATATGTGTTTTTCCGCAGGAATCGAGGTTGCTTACACCCTCAAGGACAAGGCTGACTACATAGGCGGTTCAGTGGCCGAGGTTCTTGCGGACGGGATGTTCGACTACACCAAGATCACCTCCATACTATTCCAGAATGGCGGCTACGACTTGGAAGGCCTCTTCAGGCAGTCTTTCGAAAGGTATGACAGCAAGACCGGCATGGAACGGTCGGCGACAGTCACCCTGATCATGACCGACGGACTCCAGAACCTGGCGGATGTCTGCAAGGAGGTTTTCGAAAAATACCGGGAGCAGATCAAAAATGCTCCATATAACCAGATACAACGCTACTTCAGATCCAACAGGCACTTCTTCTATGACCTGGAGGAGCCGGTTTGCCAGAAGATCACCCACCTGGCACAGCGGGTCTATGGCGCCAAGGACGTATCCTTCTCAGAGAAGGCGCTGGCTTCCATTGAGAAGCTTTCGGCCCTGGGCATGGATA
>CAYFVE010000170.1:0-1367 GCA_964346605.1 uncultured Muribaculaceae bacterium
GTCGATGTCCTCCGTGTTCTCGCGGAAGACCACCATATCCTCCTTCTCCGGATGCTTTACCGGAGACGCTACGTTGTTGAACCATTTCACCGTCCTGAGGCAGACATATAGATCAAGCGTCTGCCTTAAGACTACGTTGAGGGATCTGTGACCCTTGCCGACCGGGGTAGTCAGCGGGCCCTTGATGCCGATGTGATGCTCCTTGAACGCCCGGATCGTCTCTTCGGGAAGATAGGTTCCGAGTTCATCAAAAGCCTTCTGGCCGGCGGGAACCTCCAACCAGGAGATTTCCCTTGCACCGGCATAGGCCTTCTTCCCGGCCGCGTCGAGGACAAGCCGCATAGATGCGGTCACTTCCGGGCCGACACCATCACCACTGATGATTGGAATTGTCTTTGTTGTCATTTTGTCAAGTCGTTGAGGGCTGATCCTGCTCTGAACCAGCCTATCTGTTGTTCGTTATACGTATGTTTTGCTTCTATCCTTTCCCTGCCGCCATCCTTGTGGTTCAGGATTACTTCGATGTTCTCCGCAGGAGAGATGCCGGAGCAGAGTATGTCGATCGTGTCTCCTTCCAGTACTTTGTCGTAGTCGGAAGGACAGGCGAAAGTGAGTGCCAGAAGCCCCTGCTTTTTGAGGTTCGTCTCGTGTATTCTGGCGAAACTCTTTGCCAGCACAGCCTTGACGCCCAGGAACCTAGGCTCCATGGCGGCGTGTTCCCTGGATGAGCCTTCACCGTAATTCTCTTCCGCTATCACGATACTGCCGTTTCCCTCGTCCCTGAACCTCCTTGCTCTTGGAGCAACAGGTCCTGACTCGCCTGAGAAGGCATCGACTGCTCCCAGGAGAAGATTCTCCGAGATGTTCTGCAGGTGGCCTCTGTACTTGAGCCACGGACCGGCCATAGATATGTGGTCTGTGGTGCACTTGCCCTTTACTTTGATAAGGAGTCCGAGGCCGTTGAAATCCTTGCCGTCCCAAGGCTTGAACGGTTCGAGTTTCTGTATTCTGTCGCTGTCAGGCCTGATCGACGGTTCCGGGCTGCCTGCCGCAGGCCGTATGAGTCCTTCTCCGCAGCAGACGAATCCTTCCTGAGGCAACTCGTCTCCCTGGGGCTCCGGGAGTCTGTGTCCTTCGATCGTTTCCGTCCTCGGGTCAAAACCAAGCCTGCCGGAAAAAGCGGTCGCCACCGCCATCTCAGGTGACAGGATGAAGGCGAAGGTGTTCGGATTGCCGTCCGCTCTCTTCGCAAAATTCCTGTTGAATGTCGTGACTATCGAGTTCTTCCTGTCTGGTTCCTTATCTCCTGAGGAAGCTCCGTAGTCCTCCCTTTTCCATTGCCCTATGCACGGACCGCTGGCATTGGC
>CAYFVE010000170.1:1377-2331 GCA_964346605.1 uncultured Muribaculaceae bacterium
GATACTGCCGCGGTTTCGGGGCTGACGAGATAAATGCCGGCGTCGGCTGTGCCGGAGCGACCCTCGAAGGTTCTGTTAAAGGTTCTGAGCGAAACACCTTTTGAATTTGGTGACTGACACATGCCTATGCACGGACCGCAGGCATTGGCCATTATAGTCGCTCCGGCCTTCTCGAAGATTTCGATGAAACCTTCTTTGTCCGCCGTCTCTTTGATCCTGTCGCTGCCCGGATTGATGATAAGTTTGCTCTTGGGCTTAAATCCTGCGTCGAGGGCGGCCTTCGCCACGGACGCCGCTCTTGCAAGATCCTGATATGACGAATTTGTGCACGAGCCGATCAGGCATACCTCAACCCTCTCAGGATAGTCATTGTCCTTGACCCTCTGCTTCATCCGGCTGACCGGGCAGGCTGCATCCGGGGTGAAAGGTCCGTTGATGTGCGGCTCAAGTTCCGACAGATCGATCTCTATGACCCTGTCGTAGTATTCTTCCGGATTGGACAGGACTTCGTCGTCAGCCCTGAGGTCTGCTGCGCGGGCCGATGCCTGAGCCGCGATCTCCAGTCTTCCGGTCGCCTTAAGGTAGGCCTCCATCTTGTTGTCGTACGGGAATATGGATGTAGTGGCACCGACTTCGGCTCCCATATTGCAGATCGATGCTTTCCCCGTGCAGGAGATGGAGGAGGTCCCTTCTCCGAAATATTCCAGAATGGAGTTGGTTCCGCCCTTCGTTGTGAGGATTCCGGCTATCTTGAGAATCACGTCCTTCGGGGATGTCCAGCCGCTGAGTCTTCCTGTAAGCCTTACGCCGATGATCTTCGGGACCTTGAGCTCCCAGGGCATACCTGTGATGGCGTCCACGACATCCGCTCCTCCTACTCCTATGGCGATCATTCCGAGCCCTCCGGCATTGGGTGTGTGAGAGTCGGAGCCGAGCATCATTCCTCCCGGGAAG
>CAYFVE010000171.1:0-2222 GCA_964346605.1 uncultured Muribaculaceae bacterium
GTATCTCGCCCAGAAGAACCTCCGCATCCTCTCCGTCACTATGATCTCCCCGCCGTCGTTATGGATGGAGGCATATGGAAGGTCGGAATAAAAGGTTATGCTGTTATCATCAGACCTACTCCTGATACTCCGCCTGAGATTGCCTGAGGCGATCAGAAGGTTCCTCCCCTCGCGGACAGGACCCTTGCGCCTTTTCCAGGCATCGCCGAAGAAGGATTGCCTCTCGAAGTTCCTGTCGAACTCCTGAGACACCTCCACCTTGACATCGCGGAGTATCTTCCTCATTATGCTTTTGCTGTCGTTCATTCTGTCAGTCATTGCCGAACAGAGTCGGGTAGTCCTCAGGGAGAGCCTTCCTCGGATCGGCGGAGGAGGCGAGGATGTTGTAGAACGTGCGCTCGCTGATTGCGTAGATCGGGTAGATGTACCGCCGCCAGACCTCCCTGTTGGAAAGCCCGTCCTTGATGTGCTCGTCATAGATCCTGTTGATGTCAGCTACGCGCTTGCAATAACTGTATCCACGTCTCTTCCGCCATTTCTTCATTTCAGATCGTCTTGAATCCGTCAACCATATACATATTGTCAAGAGCCTCCTTCACGACGCTCCGGAACTCCGGACGCTTTGTGAAGAGCTCCGTAAAGAGGGCTCCCATCCTGTGGGCGGATCCCTGCACCACGATGAAGCGGTCCTCCTCGGCAAAGACATGCGTGAGGCTCGACACTCGCTGGCCGGCAGGCCTGTTGGCGTCCAGGTGGCACAGCCCCTGCAGCCGTGCCACCGTCTCCTGAAGCTGCATCTTTTCGGCAGCTATCACCATTTCATTCATTTCCATATCCTTGTCCTGATTATTATGACTCAGTCATTCCGAGAGGGATGTTTTTCCACTCGCCGTTGTCACCTCTGAGCTCCGCCCTGACGTAGGTCTTGGACGGTACCGGAGCATAGGACTCTTCAATGATGCGTACTCCCTCGAGAAAGCGTTCGTTTCCGGACTTCTCGGCCAGGCGTCTCAGCTGGATGATGCGGCTGGCCTTGAGCGTGCCCTTGGCGTCCTTGGCGAGGAGCTTCATCACCATATCCACGAGGGTCTTGCTCTCCTCGTCCTTGGCAAGAGACGAGATGTACTCCTTTACGATCGCTATTCCCTCATCCGCGGTGTCCAGGTAGTTGTCGACCGTGTAGGCGCCGAGGGTGATGTGCATATCTCCCTTGGAGGTGGTGAACGTGTGGGACTTCACATCGAGGTTCTTGTCCTTGCGCAGTCGGAAGATATCTTCCTTCAACTCAATGATGGCCCTGAAGTTCTCATAGACCTTCCTCTTCGCCGCTGCGATATTCCTGGAGACGGAGACCAGCTCCGGCATCAGAGACGCAATCTCCCTGTCCACCATATCGGTGTAGTCCTCCCGCATTTGACGGGCTTTCTCTTCGGCCCTCCTGTGGGCCTCGGCTGCCTGGAAGGCCCTGAACTCGGCCATCTCGGACTCCGTCATAATGACGGCCTGTGTGTGTTTGGTTTCTTTCTGTTCCATATTTGCTTTTTTTGATGTTTACCTTGATGTCGGTTTGACGTTGTGGCAGACGGACTGACGGGCAAACTCCCGGTACCATCTCTCGAGCCTCCTGGCCCGTATCCATTTTATAAGTCTCATTGTTTCGATCGTTGTTTCAATTGTTTCAGTTGCTGATTGTACCACTCCTGATTACGAACGGGACCACCATTCTCGGGACTGGTTCCTCAGCTCTCCTGGCCTTTTCCTTATTCTTTCGAATTATCGCCTCCAGCTTGCGCACAAGGGCGTTCAGTTCCTCTACGGTGAGGTCGTAGAATTGCTTGCCCGCTATTTTGGGGCTCAACACGAAGGCGTTGATGCCGTCCCAGTTGTCCACCGTGTTGATTCCGAGACGGCCCATGCGCAGCAGCGCTGCGGATCTCGCCGCCTTCAGCTCCGTCATGCCGGAACGGGTGTAATCCTGCCCGGCTCCGTACTGGAGTGCGTCACAAAGGGACGCGAACTCCCGGTCGGTCATCTCCCGCAGGCTGGTCGTGCGCTCGCCAGTGAACTCCATCACTAGCGAATCCTTGTCCGCTGCAGGGTGCTGCTTCAGCAGTGCGTAGAAACGCTTGTAATTCTTTGCCATTGTCAATCATTCTTTACTTCTTGGATATTACCGTAATACTCGAAGGCCCGCAGTGGCCATATGACTGCCTCCCCGGTGG
>CAYFVE010000172.1:0-1262 GCA_964346605.1 uncultured Muribaculaceae bacterium
ATCTGTGTCCCTGACAGGGCCAGCCTGAATGCAGTATTGAATCCTGACAGGCACGGCTACCTCTTCTTCTGTGCCAGTCCTGAAATGAACGGCTCCCACAGGTTCGCCGTCACCCTTTCAGAGCATAACCGCAACGCCAGGGAATTCCAGCGCGCGCTTGACGCGCGCCAGAAATAAAGCCTGACGGGATTCAAAAGAAACGGGAGTGCAGGCTATTTTACAAGAATAGCGATGTCATTCTCTCCTATCATCTTCAGCTTCTTCTCTTCAATGACAGCGCTTGTCTTTTTGGGATCGTCAGTCTTGAAGACCAGAATGCCTTTTGAATCGACCAGGAATGAGTAAAGATAGGTAATCTCTATCCCCGCGTCTGCAAATACTCCGATGGCTTCAGCCGCCTTTCCGGGAGTGTTTTCCAATTCAATCGCATATACATCGCTGACGGCGACAGCCAGACCCGCATCCTTGAGGGCGAGGTAAGCCTGCTTCGGCTCCGTGCATAGAAGCCGGCAGATCCCATAATCAACCGTGTCCGCGATTGTGCAGGCAAGCAACTGGATATTCGCCTCGTCAAGAATATTCAGCACCTTTGAAAGAGTGCCGGACTTGTTCTCGATAAATACTGATAATTGGGTGATAGTCATATTGCCTTATGTTTTCGGTTTTCTAGTCAAACTTTCTGTTGTCAATCACGTATTTGCTCTTTCCCTGGCTCCGCTCGATCGTTCCCGGGGCCTTGAGCTGAACCTTCGCCGAGATGCTTAGGACGCTCTTGAGCCTTTCCGAAAGTTTCTTCTCAAGTATGCCAAGAGGGGCGAGCGTGTCGTAGTCCGCGGTGAAGAATTCAGGACGGAGCTCGACCTGCACCATCAAAGTGTCGAGGTTGTTGACCCTGTCCACTACAAGCAGGTAGCGAGGCGCGAATTCTTCCATACTCAGGATTACGCTCTCAACCTGTGAAGGGAAGACGTTGATTCCCCTGATTATGAGCATATCGTCGGATCTGCCCATAATGCGTCCCATCCTCACGCTCGTCCTTCCGCAGGCGCAAGGACCGTCATACAGTTCGCACAGGTCCTTGGTACGGTAGCGGAGAAGCGGCATTCCCACCTTTGTGAGGGTGGTGAACACAAGTTCTCCGGTCTGGCCGCAAGGCAGTTTCTCGAGTGAGTCTGGATTGATGATCTCCGGAAAGAAATGGTCCTCGTTGATGTGGGAACCGTGCTGCTCGCCACATTCGTAACTTACGCAAGGTCCCATGG
>CAYFVE010000172.1:1351-1876 GCA_964346605.1 uncultured Muribaculaceae bacterium
CGCATATTCTCTGTCCAAGGCTCTGCACCGAATGCTCCGGTGCGGAGCTTGATCTCCTCCTTCTTGACGCCAAGCTTGTCCATTGTCTCGGCAAGATAGAGGGCGTAGGAAGGAGTGCAGGCGAGACCTGTGATTCCGAGGTCTTTGATCAGCCTGATATGTTTCTCTGTGCTTCCGGTGGAAGCCGGAACGACAGCGGCGCCAAGGTTCTCCACGCCGTAATGGACACCGAGACCTCCGGTGAAAAGGCCGTAACCGTAAGCCACGGAAAAAATGTCGTTTCTGGTCACTCCGAAGGAAGTGAGGCACCGTGCCATACATTCAGACCAGACCCCGATGTCCTTGCGGGTGTAGCCCACGATTGTAGGGTTACCGGTAGTTCCGCTTGAGGCGTGGATCCTGATAATCTCTTCCTGCGGGGCGGCCTGAAGGCCGAAAGGATAATTGTCCCTGAGGTCCTGCTTGGTCGTGAAAGGAAGTTTCTCGATGTCTTCGATGACGTTGATGTCAGCTGGGGTAAGGCCT
>CAYFVE010000172.1:1886-2170 GCA_964346605.1 uncultured Muribaculaceae bacterium
TGCAGTTTCTTCCTGTAGAACGGCACATTGTGGTACACGTACTCTACTACCTTGTGGAGTCTTTTTCCCTGCAGGGCGCTCATTTCGTCCCTGCTCATGCACTCCTTGGTTTCGTTCCAAATCATTTGTTGTGTTCGTTTTGATTGTGTCATAGTTAATTATGGTCTTTCGCAAAGGCCCTCATTCTCTCCTCCAGGACCGGATAAAGCTCTTCCCTCATCCTGCTCGTGCAGGCACGGACGCCTTTCTGAAGGCTGCCGGTCGTGGAAAGCGAGATACTGCTC
>CAYFVE010000173.1:0-1865 GCA_964346605.1 uncultured Muribaculaceae bacterium
TGGTGAAATCTCCTCTCACCGGAACGAAACAGATTTCTCCGTTCCAGCCGGGAGCCAATCTGCTCAGGGTCTCCCCTATCTCACCAAGATGCTGGTGAGAGAATGCCTTGTAAACTGAAAGATTATTGTCCCTCCAACTGAAATGAGTCGTTTCTGATGGCTTTTGACCGGCGCCGGTGGAACCGGTGATGCCGGTGACATGGATTTCAGAGAGTCTGTCAGCCTTCGCCATAGGCAGAAGGGCAAGTTGGATGCAGGTTGCGAAACAGCCAGGATTGGCTATGTGCTTTGCTCCTGAGATGTCTTTTCTGAAAGCTTCAGGAAGGGCATATACAAAATCCTCCGCATCAGCGGCGAGGCGATAGTCGTTGCTCAGATCGATGATCGCTCCCTTATAGCTTTCAGGAAGTGACTGCACGAAAGCCTTTGACTTTCCGTGTCCTGAGCAAAGGAACAGCACATCCACGGCCGCCTCATGGTCCGGTCCCTCGACAAGTTCAGGGACCGGAAGGTCGCAGAACAGCAGATCCGTCTCACCGAGAAGGTCTGAGTGAGCGCTCCATACGGGTTCGCCCGCGTGGCTTGCGCTCTGGGCGAAAACAATTATCGCCTTGGGATGATTTGCCAGAATCCTCAGGAGCTCGCCTGCCGTGTAGCCTGCGGCTCCGATGATTCCGACTTTTATATACTCATTATTAACCATTTTCTTCTAAAGCTCCCTTTCAAGTTCTTCTCCTTCATCCTTATGGGCGGTATAGTAAACCCGAAGCGGTGTCGAAGAGACCTTGATGAAGCCCTTCGCATCTTCGCTTGTCCAGCCGTTCTGCATTTCACCATATTCACCGAACTTGGTCTTTACAAGGTCGCACGGAGAATCAACGCCTACCGTCTCGAAACAATACGGCCGGAGAAGCATCGTGACCTTGCCGGTCACATTGCGCTGGCTTTCAGTCAGCATAGCCTCTATGTCCCTCATCACAGGCTCAAGATACTGGCTCTCGTGAGTGAACATACCGTACCAGTTGGAAACCTGGTCCTTCCAATACTGCTGCCACTTGCTAAGGGTGAATTTCTCCAGGAACTTGTGCGCGGCGATGATAAGCATCGGAGCCGCAGCCTCGAATCCCACGCGTCCCTTGATACCTATTATAGTGTCGCCTACATGCATATCGCGTCCTATTCCGAACGGAGCCGCGATGCTCTCGATCTTCTGGATGGCAGCGATTTTGTCCGAATATTCCACACCATCGACCGCCTTGATCTCTCCCTTGTCGAATTCCAGTTCGACGGTCTTCGGCTCTGTTGACTCAACCTGCTTGAGATAGGCGCTTTCCGGAAGACCCTGCTTCGAGTCCAGAATCTCGCCTCCACAGATCGAAG
Organism: uncultured Muribaculaceae bacterium; assembly: GCA_964346605.1. Classification (GTDB taxonomy): domain Bacteria; phylum Bacteroidota; class Bacteroidia; order Bacteroidales; family UBA932; genus Cryptobacteroides. The sequence continues at coordinate 1,381 of CAYFVE010000173.1, forward strand.
TACCCCAAAGACCTACATTGTAGGAATATTTCAATTTGGCGAAATCGGCCTTGAAGCCGTGCTCGTTCAGGTAATCAACTTCAAACTGACGGGTCAGGGCCATATCGCGGGTAAGGGTGATGATCTCGACTCCCGGAGCCATAACCAGGAAAGTCATATCGAAACGTACCTGGTCATTGCCTGCGCCTGTCGAACCGTGCGCGATGGCATCAGCGCCGATCTCCTTGGCGTAGCGGGCTATGGCCATCGCCTGGAATATTCTTTCGGAAGATACGGAGACAGGATAGGTCCCGTTCCTGAGAACGTTGCCGAAAATCATATATTTCAGGCTTTTGTCGTAATATTCCTTAGTAACGTCCAGAGTCACGTACTTCGTGGCTCCCAAGCGGTATGCATTCTCTTCGTTGGCCTTTAACTGCTCCGGGGAAAAGCCACCGGTGTCGGCACAGGCAGCATAGACATCATACCCTTTTTCCTTGGCCAGG
>CAYFVE010000173.1:1875-2159 GCA_964346605.1 uncultured Muribaculaceae bacterium
CGTGAAGGAAGTGTCCAGACCGCCGCTGAACGCAACCACAACTTTTTTCTTGTCCATATTCAGGTTCATTTTATATTCTTAACGATTTTCTTCTTCAATTCTCTTTATGCGCTCCAGGACTTCCTGGGGAATCTTCGCAGGAAGATGCTCCTCCGGGTCGAACAACATTCCCGTGCAGATGCAGTACTTCCTGTCGGTGCGCTTCAGCACATCCACATTTATGCAGCCTTCGCAGCCTTTCCAGAAAGCCTTCGTACTGTTCATAGGTGCGCTGCATGTTGTTG
>CAYFVE010000174.1:0-1838 GCA_964346605.1 uncultured Muribaculaceae bacterium
ATTCTACGGCGTTCGCGCCGTGGCGTAACTTTTATAAAATTAACGAACTATTGAAGAATGAAAAAGAACATTGAAATGAAGAGAATCCTAACTGTTTTTTCCGTCGCTGCAGCCCTTGCCGCCTGCGGCAAGGCGCCGCAGGAAGGTCCCTGTGACATCTACGAGAAATACGGGACCCCATGTGTCGCAGCCCACAGCACAACCAGACTCCTCAGTTCCAAGTACGATGGACCGCTCTACCGGATCCGGAGGGAATCAGACGGAGCCGTCATGGACATTATGCCAGACAGGTACGGCTACGCGGACGCCGCGGCCCAGGATGCGTTCAGCAAGGGGACAATCTCTTTCATCATAAGGATATACGACCAGTCAGGCTACGGCAACGACCTGATGCAAGCCGCTCCGGGAACATTCAAGGGACCGGCGGAAGGAGAATTCAACACCGCCCCGATAGCGGATATGGCTCCTGTCACCATTAACGGCCGCAAGGCGTATGGGGCCTTCATAATGCCGGGAATGGGATTCCGGAACAACAACGCATCATTCCTGGCAATAAACGATGAGCCTGAAGGTATGTATTATGTCATCGACGGCACCCACTACGACAGCGGATGCTGCTTCGACTACGGCAATTCCTCCACAAACGGGAGGGCAGTCGGAAGAGGGACGATGGAAACTACCTACTACGGCACTTCCACCGCCTGGGGAAGGGGCAACGGAGAAGGGCCTTGGATTATGGCTGATATGGAAGCCGGACTCTTCTCAGGTTACGATCCGAAACATAATGACGTTCCTTCGATCGACGGATGGCGATTTGTAAGCGTCTTTCTGAACGGAGGAGGAGGCAACCAGTGGGACCTTCGCGGAGGAGATGCCACAACTGATTCTCTCACAACATTCTACAGCGGAGTCAGACCTCCATCCGACGATGAGAAGGAGAACTATTATCCTATGAGCAAGAAGGGAGCCATCCTTCTCGGGAACGGCGGGGACAACGGGAACGGTTCGGCAGGAACCTTCTACGAAGGAGTGATGACCATAGGCTACCCGACTGATGAGGCGATAGCCGCAGTCCAGGCCAATATCGCAGCCCAGAACTACAAGGAACCTCCGATGTGGATGTCCCGGATCACGACGTTCTCTCCGGGAGAGCCGCAGGATCTGACAGTCACTTTCAACAATACGACCGGAAATGCGGTCAAGGGCCTGGAAGTGTTCCTGAATATGCCGTCAGGCTGGGAAGCTGAAAAGACCGACGAGGCTATGACAGACAAGACCATAGAACCGGAAGGAAGGGCATCCGTAACATTCAGGATAACCCCTTCTGGACAGTCTTCCGGCTTCATTCAGGCAACAGCGTCCTGGAAGGGTGGCCGGGAGAGCCAGGAAATTCGAGCAAGGTGCGCTTCCGCAGTAAGGATCAATGAGATAGGACTCACTGGCGAGCAGTTTATCGAACTTTTCAATCCATCAGGAGAACCCGTTGACCTTTCGGGCTGCAGGCTTGAAATAACGAGAAGCGGATGGGCCGCGGCAGATGCGGCCGAGTTTCCCGAAGGCACTGGAATCAAGCCCGGAGGTTTCCTTCTCCTGAGGCCTTCCGAAGAGGCTGTCGCCGCCGATGAGCGGACTCTCACCACAATATTCACTCCGGTCTCAACCGGACCTTGGCTCAGTGTACCTGCCGGCTCCGATGTCATTCCGTACACAGCCGCCACCGGATTTGCCGAAGGAAACGAACTTGGCATCGGACTAGGCGGCAAATTTGAGAAGACCGCCATCGTCTCCGTCGGCACCCCCGGCACTCAGACAGTCACCATCGATCCTCTCAAGTCCGG
>CAYFVE010000174.1:1848-2145 GCA_964346605.1 uncultured Muribaculaceae bacterium
TATCTCGAAGAAGGCTCGGAACTTACCATCGGAACAGGCCAGAGAATAGAAAAGGTTAAGGTCAAGAAGGTCCTCAAGGTCTCAAAGGTTCCTGTCCGCCAGTTCGGAATCAGGCTGGAACCTCAGGAACCGGGAGAAGTGGAACTGGAGACCCCGATTACAATCGACCAGATCAGCGGAGTTGATGTTTCCTGTCCAGGAACGGGACTCAAGGTCTCCCCTGCCCTGAAATATCCGCACATCAGCGGAGAAGCGCTTGAAGACAGGCCGGTAGACCATCTATGCAAAGATGGCCTG
>CAYFVE010000175.1:0-1784 GCA_964346605.1 uncultured Muribaculaceae bacterium
CGATGACCGGCAGTCGCCGTGCCTTGCGCGCAGGAGACGCTGGATCAGGACGCTCTGACGAAGACCAGGCCTCGAAGGAGAACGAAGTCGCAGTACTGTCAGTCACCGTTACTATGCTCTCGCTCTCATCCACGCTACCCGACATTCTTGTCTCAGAGGTCTTGTCACAGACGACCGTCCTGCTCTTGACCGGACGCTGCCCGGTGATGGAGTCAACCGGCAGCGAGGTGTCGTACTCCTCGGTGACGGTGATCGTCGCCGAGTTCCTCGCCACCGCCGCCGAGTCTGTCCGCCGGCGGCCTTCCTGATGTGCTTCGTTCTGACTGGCGACCGTGGTGATGACTTCCGCCCGGGAAGCGGACTCATGGGCGACAGGCCTGTGTCCGCACCCCGTTAACGGAAGGGCCGCAAGTATTATGGCTATAATTTGTTTATTCATCGCTTCTTTTAATTCTTGTGATTGTCTTGACGCCGCTGAGCTGGTCGCGCAGCTGGCCGACCTCCTTGGAGAGCTGCCCGTCCTCTTTACGCAAGGCCGCCACCTCGTTTTTCAGTTCGGCATTCTCCCGTCTGAGAGCAATCACCGTGTCGTTCAGTTCCAGGATCCTGGCCATCTGCTCGGAGTTCTTCTGGCTCAACTTGTCTATCGATGACTGGAGATCCGAAAGAAAGTCGTTCCGCCGCTTCCTCCGACCGGTGACGAATCCGAGCACGCCTGCAACAGCGGGGGGCAGAACGTCTGTAGCGATTTTCAAAATATCAATGCTCTCCATTATCAGTTATTCCGATTGTTTTCAACAAGGCCCGGACATCGAACGACGGGCAGTACTTATCGGACACCTCGTTGTGTCCGATGATTATGACATCAGGAAAGCGCTCGTGGAAATCCAGCACGTAGGCGGCCATCGCCTGGAGCTGGGCAGGTGTCCTGGTGTCCTTCGGCGTCCTCGCATCCTTGGCAACACCGCCAACGTAGACCAGGTGTCTGCTGACCCTGTTGATGCCCCGGGCACCATAGGTGATTTCCGGCGGATCGACCAGGACGTCCTCGTTGTTGGCGGTCAGCCTCTCCACCGTGCCGTCAAGATGGATCATATCGGTGTAGCCGACACGGTCCCATCCGCGTCCCCCCTCGCTGGCAGGCGAGGTGTGCCAGCGGCGTATGTCGCCGGAACTCACCTCCCTGCCTTCCGGGGTGGCGGTGCAGTGGATGACCAGATATCTAAGACGCTCGCACATAATCAGGAACTAAGCATCATGATCGGACATAATCGCAACCATCGCATCTCTCTTCTTCGGCATCAGGATGAAGTAATGCCTGTAATTGATCAGGTTGCGCTGGTGCTGAGGATCTGTCTTCGCCTCGCTGTAGTACATCTTAGTGGATCCCTCCGCACGGAAGGCGCGCTTAGTGTAGAAGGCGAACGAGCACTGGAACTCCCCTTCGTCAGCCGATGCTCCGACGGCCTTCTTCACTCCTTCGGAGGTGAATACAGGATTGCTGGAGTTTTCGTACATGTCGAATCCGAAGAGCCTGCCCACGACACCGTTGTGTGTGTCGAGATTATACTGCCTGGCGAAGGTCTCACTGCAGCCGAGCAGATCGTTGACGTGGTCGGAGCATAGTACGAGACGTCTGTTGCCGGAAGGGACACCGAGCTTGTCAAGAGCGTCCTTCATCGAGAGGATATCTGCAGGGCACATCTTCCGTCTTCCGGTGACCGGATCGACGACGCCGGTAGTCTTGAGCACAGGTGTCTTTGCCGTATTGCTCGCAGGGCGTA
>CAYFVE010000175.1:1862-2132 GCA_964346605.1 uncultured Muribaculaceae bacterium
GTTGATCGAATTGGCGTGTGATTCCTTGACCCTGGCCATCTTGTCGTATGAAATGGCGTAGAGCTCGTCATCGGTCACAGGGGTCGCCTTTGTCTGGAACTTGTCAAGTGAGATCGATATGTCTCCGTCCGGCAGTTCCTGGATATCGATCGGATATGTCTCATTATTGATTATCACGTCCGGATCGACACCCGCGTCAACAAGATGGATGACATCCATCTCAACTGCGGACGATGCGTCAGGTATATCCTGGAGCCAGCTGCCATCTAT
>CAYFVE010000176.1:0-2052 GCA_964346605.1 uncultured Muribaculaceae bacterium
GACGACCTCAGGCAACTTCCGGTTCAAGTCCATCTCCAGGCGTGACGGACTGACCTCGAACATCGTCTCTTCGGTAACGGAAGACCTTGACGGAAGGCTGTGGGTAGCCTCAGCCAGAGGCTTGATGCAGATAGATCCTGAAAGCCTCGATGTCAAGGAAGTCTTCTTCGGGAACAACGACATAATCGGCAACCAGTACTCCTACAATTCAAACTACATCTGCAGGAACGGAGTAATCTATCTCGGCACTACTCAGGGGCTGTTCAACTTCTCTCCAAGGAAGATCCAGGAAGCGATGGCCGACAATCCCGTTTATATCACCGAGATTCTCGCCAACGGGGCGGACGGGTCACATACCGTCACATCTGAAGGCCGCTCGACGATAACTTCCGGAACGATCAAACTGAAGCATAAGGAAGTCTCTTCACTGTCAATCAGATACGCAGCTCCGAGGTACTCGATTCCTCACGCCATCCTCTACGGATATTCCATCCAGAAAGGACGCAAGACGACCAACTCAGTGACCACCTCCAATACGGTTTCCCTAAGCGACATCACCCCAGGCCACTACAAGTTCAAGGTGGGGATTATGGGAAGCAGGAGCAAAGATTCACAGAAGAGCATCGAATTCATCGTGACACCTCCGCTCTACAGGTCGGCTATGGCGAAGATAGTTTATCTGCTCATCCTTGCAGCCGTCATATACATGGCCGCAAGGTCATTCCTGAAAAGAAGGGCAGAAGCCAGAGCCAGGCAGCTTGACCTTATGGAGCACGAGAAAGAGAAGGAAATCTACAATGCCAAGATCAATTTCTTCACCTACATCACCCACGAAGTTCGTACTCCCCTGACGCTCATAAAGATGCCGCTGGACAAATTGATAGCGAAGAGGGACTTCACTCCAAGTTCAGAAAAGGACCTTATGACGATGCAAGCCAACGCGAAAAGGCTCCTTAACCTGACGAACCAGATTATGGATATGAGAAAGATGGAGAATAACGAAGTCAAACTCAGCTATGTCAAGAAGGATGTATGTGAGATTGTCCGCAAGGTCTGCGCTTCATTCGGCCAGGTTGCCGGAGACCAGCATATCACGATCACGAAAGACATACCGGAATCAAATATTGAAATGATGTGCGCCGGCGAAGTCGTGGAAAAGATTGTCGGCAACCTGATGTCAAACGCCGTCAAATACTGCAAGGACAATATTCACGTCTCACTTGGAAAATCGGAAGACGGAGAAATTGTCACTATCAAAGTAGACAGCAATGGAGACCTCATTCCGGCTAAGGAAAGCGAGAAGATCTTTGAACTATTCTACCTGACCAGTCCGAAGGAGGAAAAGATACGTACAAGCAAGGGCACAGGTCTTGGACTCCCTTATGCGAGGAACCTCGCGACATTGCACGGCGGAAGGCTCTTTCTGGACACAAGCAGGAAGGACTGCAACTCATTCGTGCTTGAGCTGCCTTTGAATCAGAGCAGTCAGGTTGAAATAGGAAAGAACGCCGGGCCGATGGAAGAAAACTTTGATGACCTTGTCGGAGACTATGACAGCAGCCGTCATTACCTTCTTGTCGTCGAGGATGATCCTGAAATGAGAAGCTATATCGCCAGGGAACTCTCAGAGGAGTACAATGTTATGACCGCTGCAAACGGACAGGACGCCCTAAAGGCCGTCGAATCCAGACGGGTTGACCTTGTCATCAGCGACATAATGATGCCTTTGATGGATGGTATACAGTTGTGCAATGCTATTAAGAGCAGGACCGAACTCAGCCATATTCCTGTGCTCCTGCTGACCGCCGCGATAGGCAACGACACCAGAATGGAATCACTTTCCGTAGGCGCTGACGGCTACATCGAGAAACCTTTCACTATGGACCTCCTTAAGGCCAATATCACCAGTCTGTTCAAAAACAGGGAACTTTCCTTCAAGCAGTTCACTGACTCCCCTCTGACACATTTCAACAGCGTAACCGTGGGCAATGCCGACCAGGAGTTTATGGACAGGCTGCACGAGATCGTGACCACCCATATGTCCGACCAGGA
>CAYFVE010000177.1:0-1921 GCA_964346605.1 uncultured Muribaculaceae bacterium
GTTGTTGTAAGTATTTGAAAATTATAGAAATATTAAATTTTTAACGAACTATTGAGGTATAGTTTTGAACAATATAATAAAAAATCTTCGCAGTAACTCCTAAAAGAATATGATTCCCAGGACACCGCAGACCAGCATCACCAGAATCGGATTGATCTTGAACTTGCCTGTGGCCACGAAGGATGCCAGGAATATCAGGATGCTGAGAATGAAGAGCGGAAGGTTGGCCGCCGGATCTCCGAAATTGTCTTTGCTCATAAGGAGGACCGCAGCAGCTGCTATCAGGCCGATTATGGTAGGACGCAGTACCTTGAATATGTCTTCCACGAAAGGCTCGTTCTTGTGGGTCAACAAGTACTTGCTGATGCTTATCATCAGGATGAAAGGCAGCCAGATTATTGAAAGCGATGCCAGGACGGCGCCAAGACAAGCCATCCAGACGGGGAAACCGTCGTTGAGGACAGAGACGTATCCTACATAGGTCGCGCAGTTGATACCGATAGGACCTGGGGTTGACTGGCTGATCGCCACAATGTCGGTGAATTCCGAACTGGTCAGCCAGGCGTTATCGATGACAACCTCATTGTAGATAAGGGAAATCATAGCGTAGCCTCCGCCGAAATTGAATATGCCGATCTTGGAGAATACCAGGAATAACTTGAGGAAAATCATCTGCTCTTTCTTTTTCTAGTCCAATGTCCATACAGGAATCCAAGTACTCCCGCGGCAAGGATGATCCAGACAGGCGACACCTTGAAACAGGCGATAAGCACGCAGGAAACGACGGGAATCCAGAAATTGTATCTGGTCAGGTCAGCAGTCTTTGCCATAGTGAAGCAAGGAGCGGCTATGAGGGCGACTACTGCCGGTCTGACACCCATGAAGAATTTTGCGACCCAGACGTTATCCCTGAATGAGTGGAAAAACACCGCAATGAGCAGAATCGTCAGAATTGATGGGAAAGCGATGCCCAAGGCGCCGGTGATTCCTCCCCATACCCCTTTCAACTTGTAACCGATATGGCTTGCCATATCGATTGCGAACACTCCGGGGGTGGTTTGCGCGACAACCATGATGTCGATGAATTCCTCCCTGGTCATCCATTGGTTCTTGTCCACGAATTCGCGCTCCATTATCGGTATCATTGCGTAGCCTCCACCAAGGGTGAACGCTCCGATCTTGTTGCACGTCAGGAAGAACTTCAGAAGCATATTCCGGTTTTAGAATCGATAAAGCAGACCGATGGAGATGTCTCCTGTCTTGGCGAGGCTTGTGGCGTCGGCGTTAAATCCGAATGAGTATTGATCGGACGACACGTTTGTGACGGCATCTATCCGGGTGTAGGTGCAGTTTAAGGAAAACAGGTTTATGGTACTGTATAGAACGATATGCCTGGACGGCTCGTAAGTGACCATAGGAAGAACGTTCAATCCGGCTACCGTGGCGTCGATATCGCCTTCCGAATCGAACATTTTGTAGAATGATGCGCTGCCTTCAACCCATAGCCCTACACGCCTTATTCTTGCGAATTTATATCTTGCATAGGGACTGATTCCGACGGCGTACATATCTTCTGTGGATTCGAAGGTCACATCTCCGATTGTAAGTTCTTTCCGGGAGTTGTCAGCCCTGACAGCATTGAAATTAAGTTCTGTACCGAACATCCATCGGCGGCCGACCTGCACTCCGAATTCGGGGTTGAATGAGAATGTGCTTGCCTTGATGCCATCGTCTGTCGTTCCTGACAGGTTGAAACCGGCTTGGCCGCCAAGGTAGAAGCGCGTCTGTGCATCCGCATTTATGACGCCGAAAGAAAGAATCGCGAGTAATGAAACAATTATCAGACTGGTCTTTTTCATAATCAAAATCATTGCTGTCCGGAGAAATTTTACCATAAAGTAAGTTGCCTGATAGAACCATC
>CAYFVE010000178.1:0-1842 GCA_964346605.1 uncultured Muribaculaceae bacterium
TTCTACGGCGTTCGCGCCGTGGCGTAACTTTTATAAAATTAACGAACTATTGATTGTAAAACATTGTATGTTAACAGGTGCTGCGTCACCTTTTGATGATCAGAAACTTATATAGAATCACCCAGGGCATCCTTATTTTAGTCTGCAAGAGACCCGTATAAAGAGTCAGGAATGACAAATCCTTGAATGAATCTGTTCAATTCTTTCATCACGGCGTCCTAAGCTTTTAAAATGGAATCGGGGTGGCGCGTAAATGCCTTATAGCAAGTATATAAAGAAAGGTTGGGCCGTGACTGCAGGCTTAGGGTTGCACGAAATCGGGACCGCGTCGGGCTCCGCTGAGGGCATAAAAGATGTAAGCCCCGTGTCTTCACGACAAGGGGCTTACGCAATTCTAACCTAAAACTTAACCTATGAAAAAACTATTCGATGCAAATATAAGCAATTTAAATGCCACCTGCAAAAACGTTGCACGAAGTTTTATTCAAAATTACTCTTTTATTGTTCGAAAGGATGGAAAGTTAAGGATAATAATATTTATTTTTTTCAATAAAACTTATTCTGGCTTCGCAACCATCTGATTTTCAGCCAATTTTACTTCAATAATCTTGACGTCCCCTACTGGCTTGTCCATTGCGTCAGTTGCGACGGCGGCGATCCTGTCGATAATGTCGAGTCCTTCAAGTGTCTCGCCGAAAACTGTATATTCTCCGTCCAACTGGGCACAAGCCCTTTCGTCCTGCACAAGGTAGAACTGTGAGCCGGATGATTCCTTCAATGGATTTGCGACATCTCCGCGGCGAGCGGCTGCAAGGGCTCCCTTCTTGTGTTTGTATTCAGGAACGAATTCAGCAGGGATTGTGTATCCCGGCCCGCCCTGGCCTATCTTCTGCTGTGCCTCGGCTGACTTGTCCTTGGAATAAGGGTCTCCGGTCTGGATCATAAACCCGTTGATCACCCTGTGGAATAGCATATTGTTGAAGTATCCTGTGAGCGCGAGCTTTTCGAAATTGTCTCTGTGCTTGGGCGTGTTCTTGTAGAGTCTGACCTTGATCGTGCCGAGGTTGGTCACGATGTCGAATACCGGTTCTTCAGGGAGTGTTCTCATTGTCTCTTCTGCTGTTTTGATTTTCGCTGCCTGTTCAGCGGCTGCGATTGAGTCCTGTCGAGCCTGTTCAGCGGCTGACTGCTGTTCTGCCTTCTTCGCCGCTCCGTTGCAGCTGATCACCATCACTGCGGCAGAGATGCAGACAATGGCTCTGAATGCTAGATTCTTCATATTTATGATTTATTGGAATTTGCGGTAATTGTAGCCGAGAAGATTCAGGATAGGGAAGGACTTTTCCACAATCGCTCTCTTGAGCCTGTCGATGTCCTTGTCCTCAGGCCTGCACCACTGGACTTCACTGAGAGCAAGCATACGTGGAAGAAGCATATACTCAAGGTGCGAGTCAGATGAGATGTATTCGGTCCAAAGGTTCGCCTGAACGCCTAGGATGTGCTTCTTCTGAGCCTCGTCAAGTCCTTCGAACGGCTCGTATGAATATACCTTTTCAAATGGAAGATCGCCCCCGATTGAGAGCGGCTCCTTGTCGGTATCCTGCGACTGAAGGTAGTCGAAGTAAAGGTAGTTGTTGGGACTCATAATGACATCGAAGCCCATCGCTGAAGCTTGTACGCCGCCGTCAACCCCTCTCCAGGACATTACAGTCGCCCCCGGGGCGAGTTCTCCTTCGAGGATTTCATCCCATCCGATTATCTTGCGTCCCTTGCTGTTAAGAAAAGCCTGCATACGAGAAGTGACGTAGCTCTGGAGATACTGTTCCGCGGTGTGGTTCTCAT
>CAYFVE010000179.1:0-1063 GCA_964346605.1 uncultured Muribaculaceae bacterium
CCTAACTTTCAATATTTTCAAAGAACTTTTACGAATTTTTACCGGACACTAATGAAATCAAATATCAAATGGCAAAAGAAGAAATGAAAATCGGCGAGATTTCGAAACCTCGCTTCGAGTTCCGCTCATTCGGCCAGTGCTTCTGTGAGGCTCACAAGAGAATGGCAAGGCTTTCCGTACCTGTCCCGGAGAAGGTCTGGGAGCGCGAGAGTGACGAAATCTACATCATATCCCGCAAGAACGACATCAACAACACCAAGATCCGCGACGGAAAGATGGACATCAAGACTTATGTCCAGACAGTTGATGGTCTCGAGCAGTGGAATCCGCTTATGAAGGGAGAATTCCCGATCAGCGCGCAGGTCCTCAAGGACGAGGTCTTCCCTGCATTTATGGTGGATATGCCTGAACTCACGAAGGACACCTACACCTACGACGAATTCATCGCGATGGTGAAGGCGAATCCGGACCTTGCGGCTGTACGCGTGCACAAGCAGCGTTTCGGCTATATGGTCAACGATACTATCTGCGAGGTGGGCAACGTGCTGATCAACGGAGCGAAGATAGTTACCATCAACAGCGAATCAACTGAGATCAAGGACATCAAGAAGACCATCGCGGACGTTGGTCTCGAGGGAGTTGAGAACATCAACTATCTCCAGGCTATCAAGCGCGTTATCGGAATGTCAGACAAACCTCTTGCTAACGAATAGGAATATGGCACAGGAAATAGAAAAGAAATTCTTGGTCAAAGGTGACTTCAAGAACGAGGCTGTCAAGGCCACACGCATCACCCAGGGCTACCTGAGCAGTGTTCCTGAGAGAACGGTACGTGTCCGTGTCAAGGGAGAAAAAGGTTTCATCACAGTCAAGGGCATAGGCAACGCCTCCGGCGCCGCGCGTTTCGAATGGGAGAAGGAGATCCCTGTAGAGGAGGTCAAGTCCCTTCTTGAGCTTGCTGAGCCAGGAGTTCTTGACAAGACCCGCTATCTTGTCAAGAACTCAGACGGAGTCCACACTTGGGAAGTAGATGAGTTCTACGGTGACAACGATGGTCTTACCG
>CAYFVE010000179.1:1090-1817 GCA_964346605.1 uncultured Muribaculaceae bacterium
CTCAGACGAGAACGAGCCTTTCGACAAGCCGGATTGGCTTGGCGAGGAGGTCACCGGCGACCCGAAGTACTTCAACAGCATGCTGATGAAGAACCCTTATAAAAATTGGAAATAAACCTTTAATTTGAAACGAAATGTCTGATCCTTTAGATATGAACAACTACCGCATCGAGAAACTTCCCAAGATGCAGAAGAGCCCCTTCGAAATCTGGATGGCCCGTCTCGGTGCCCCGCTGGCAATAATCGCATTCATCCTGATCTATTGGGTCGGACATTTCGGGTTCATAGACAACATCGATCCTGGTATCCTGGCCGCCAAGGCGCAGAAGCGTCTTGACGTGCTGGGGATGCAGGATTTCCTCCGCGCCAATTACGCGATGCTGGGAATATTCGCCGCCAGTCTGATCCTCTGGATGACGGAAGCGATTCCCAACTATCTCACGTCCCTGCTGGTCATCCTTGGAATAGTGCTTTTCGGAGTCACGGACCAGAAGGAGGCCCTCGCGCAACTCGGACACCCGGTGATGTGGCTGAACATCCTGAGTTTCGTGCTTGCGAGTATGCTCGTGAAGACACAGTTCGCCAAACGCCTTGCGCTGGCATTCGTCATCAAGTTCGGAAAGACCGCAAAAGGAGTGCTTTGGAGTTTTCTGATCCTCACCCTTGTGCTGTCTGCCTTCATCTCCGCGCCGACGGTCCAGGTGACCATGATGCTGCCTATATTCAT
>CAYFVE010000180.1:0-617 GCA_964346605.1 uncultured Muribaculaceae bacterium
GCGGAGGCACAGGCTTGTACGTGCAGGCGGCGACCTGCGGCTACACCCTTCCTCAGGTCCCTCCTGATGAGAAACTCAGGAATGAGCTTGAAAAACTTGAAGCCGGGGAACTTCGCGGGAGGCTCGCCGAACTCGGCCCCCTTCCTGACGAGGGGGTGCTTCAGAGCAAAAGACGGACGATAAGGGCTCTGTAGGTGGCTCTCTACGAAAAGGAACACCCTGTGAAGCGCAGCGCTTTCCTTACGAAAACCCCGTACTGCATAGGTACACTTGTCAGCCGCGAGGAACGAAACGCCAGGATTGACAGAAGACTGGATGAAAGGCTCCGGCAAGGAATGATCGGGGAAGTAAAGGCTCTCCTCGACAGTGGAATAAGACCTAAAGACCTTGTGTACTATGGACTGGAGTACAAGTTTGTGACACAGTATGTCCTCGGAATACTTGGCTATGAAGAGATGCGAGCCCTCCTGGCGAATGCTATACATCAGTTTGCGAAAAGGCAGATGACCTGGTTCAGGGGAATGGAGAGGGACGGCATCAGAATACATTGGACAAACGTAATGTAATACCTTATATATTATGAAAGTAGCAATCATTATGGGCTCCACCAGCGACTA
>CAYFVE010000180.1:627-1780 GCA_964346605.1 uncultured Muribaculaceae bacterium
GAGAAACCGTAAGAAGTTCTGCGGCAGAATCGCCACCAGCGACTACGATGCAATGTCCGGTGCCGAGCAGATTCTAGGTGATTTCGGAATCGAATTCGAGAAGCGCGTGATCAGTGCGCACAGAACTCCGGACTTGATGTTCGAGTATACCAAAGCCCTGAAAGGCCGCGGCTTCGGCGTAGTCATAGCCGGTGCGGGGGGAGCTGCTCACCTTGCAGGTGTGGCTGCCGGTCTCACGACCCTCCCTGTCATCGCCGTTCCTATGCCGACAAAGAACCTCGGCGGTCTTGACTCCCTTCTTTCAATGGTTCAGATGCCTACAGGCATCCCGGTAGCGACTGTCGCCATCGGAGGAGCGAAGAGCGCCGCCATCCTTGCAGCCGAGATACTCGCCCTTCCGGACCAGGCTCTGTCAGACAAACTGGATGCCTACCGCAAGGTCCAAGCCGACAAAATCTACAACACGACAATTTAATTATCCCCAATATTCAAATCAACTTAACAAATCAACAAAAATGGACAGATTTACAGAAAACTACGTGAAGAGTTTCATGAATGGACTCGTATCACGCAATCCCGGTGAGAGTGAGTTCCACCAGGCGGTCAGCGGTGTCGTCGGCAATGTCGCTCCCTACATAGTCCGCAACCCTCAGCTTATGGACCTCAAGATAATGGAAAGGATCGTCGAGCCGGAACGGGTCGTGATGTTCCGCGTTCCGTGGATGGACGACAGCGGAAAGATCCAGGTCAACAGGGGCTATCGCGTCCAGATGAACAGCGCCATCGGTCCTTACAAGGGCGGTATCCGCTTCCACGCGAGCGTCAATCTCAGCATCATGAAGTTCCTCGCTTTCGAGCAGACATTCAAGAACGCCCTGACGACCCTGCCTATGGGTGGTGCGAAGGGAGGTTCAGACTTCAGCGCAAGAGGAAAGTCCGATGCTGAAGTGATGCGTTTCTGCCAGAGTTTCATGACCGAACTCCAGAGACACATCGGACAGGACACAGATGTGCCTGCAGGAGACATCGGTGTCGGCGGACGTGAGATCGGCTACCTGTTCGGCCGGTTCCGCAAGCTCACCAACCGTCACGAGTCCGGCGTTCTCACCGGCAAGGGTCTCGGCTGGGGCGGCGCGCAGGTGCGCACCGAGGC
>CAYFVE010000181.1:0-1601 GCA_964346605.1 uncultured Muribaculaceae bacterium
TTGAGAATCCTGTTCTACTGATCCATGGCGAGAAGGCTCACAGCCGCTATTTCAGCGAGTACGCCTATGGTCTTCTTACCGGCAGCAACAAGGAACTCCTTATCATTCCAGGAGCGGTCCATACTGACCTCTATGACGATCAGGCAGGAGTGATTCCTTATGACAAGATGGAGAGCTTCTTCAAGTCAAATCTGAAATAGTATGCTTCGCTTATTAGTCATTGGAATCCTATCCATGGTCATTATCCCGGCCATTCTTGCCTGTGGGAAACTTCCGGATCCAGTTATGCCCGATCCGTCTCAAGAAGAGCAGGACGAGAATAGAGAGAATAATGGCAACTCAGAAGGAAAAGATACCACTATGCCTGAGACTATCAAGATTACAGTGGCCGGGAAAACGCTTACGGTGAAGATTGAAGAAAATAAGGCCACAAAGTCCCTTGTGACGGCTCTTGGTGAGTCATCCATCACCTATACAGCTCAGGATTACGGCGGATTTGAGAAGGTTGTGTACGCTTCTTGTTGATTTGTATGATATTTGCATAAAGGTAATAACATGTATATGGATTAAGCTATATAGCAACGATGAGAAAGCATTTATTTTTAGTGCCCTTTGTAATATTGCTCAGCTCGTGCAGTACGAGGAATGAGCCGATATTCAGATATGTGGAAAAACTATGCAATAGGGACAATGGTAAGCTTTGGGGAGTCAACATATATTCTCCAGTCATTGGCATCGATTCGCTCCGGAATGTTGTGAGCAATGTGCCTGATGCGCCAGATACTTTCCCGCCCGATATGCCCGTTGCTAATTCAACAATAGAACTTGACGGCAGACGTTGGACGATGGTTATGTGGCCTTTGTCCGGAGATAAGCTGACACAAAGTAGACTGCTTGTACACGAAATGTTCCATTACCGCCAACCTGAACTCGGGCTCGCTCCTGACCATATGCCGAATAACGCGCATCTTTCAAACAGAGACGCCCGTACATTGCTGAAACTGGAATGGAATGCTTTAAAGCTGGCGTCAGAATGTAATGTGACGCAGAAATTTGAAGCTTTGTCCGATGCCTTGACTTTCCGCGAAAGAAGACGAGAACTGTACCCAGACTACATTGCGGAAGAAAACGCCCTTGAAATTTTAGAGGGCCTTGCTGAATATACAGGAATACGAATTACGCTGAAGTCAAATCAAGGTTTTATAAATGATCTGTCCCGGTTTGACTATCTCTATGAATCAGACAACGTGACTCGTTCTTTCGCGTATTTGTCAGGTCCTCTTTATGGTCTGATTCTGGACCAGTCAGGATCAGATTGGCATAGGGAAGTGAAAGTTGACACAGATCTTGGCAAACTGGTAGAGGAACATTTTGGATTATCTCTTTCCGATAATCTGGAAAGAGATTGTGATATAGCAAAGGCTAAGTACGGATTTGAATCGATCGAGGATGTTGAGGATGGGTTCGAACGCCGTAGAGAGGCCCGGGATGAGGAAATCCGGAGATTATTCGCCCCCGATAATGTTGTGATTATTGAATGTACAAATCTATCAATCCAGTTCCCGCCAGACGGAATGATTCAGATGGAGGATGGGAGTTTC